>JBJFHO010000235.1:0-28896 GCA_051893675.1 Ruminococcus sp.
TTGCGCAGCCCTGGACCTGCGCCAGCTGTGCTCAGCTGGACCAGCATGATGAGCAGCCTTTTTGAGAACGGGCAGGAAGCATTCTTAGATGTGGCTGGATATTACATTGCTTTTACCTGGTTAGATGAACCGATACCACTTGTATTTCACGCAAAATTAAAAAATCTCTTGCACTTTGCCGGAAAATATGCTATACTGAAACAATGAGATCTTGACGGCATATGGCATCGTCAGAGAAAGAGGACATGAATTATGGCAAAGAAAAAGAAACCGTCTGAAAAACAGGCATTTCTTGCAAAACAACGAAAAGAACAGCGGCAGGCTGTTTCCAAAGCTGCGAAGAAAAAGAAACAGCGGAAAAAGGTTATTATCACGACTGTTTCCTGCGCAGCGGCTGCGGGACTCATTATTGGCGGCACAGTCTGGGCAGTAAAGACAAAACCGCTGATGCATTATATCACAGTGGAAAAGACGGAGCACTACTCCCTGAATGCAGCGGAAATCTCCTTCTATTCCTGGCAGATCTACCAGAGCTATCTGGAAAATAACAGCAGCTCCACAGATACGTTTGATACGGAAAAGCCCCTGTCGGAACAGAACTATGACGAGGAAACTACATGGGAGGAATATTTCACCGATGCAGCACGGGAGTATGCCCAGAATATCCTGACATTCTGCGAGGCATCCTATGCAGAGGGCTATGAAGCCGCAGAGGATATCCCGGTGATCGCAAAGTCCTGTCTGGATGAATTCAACGCCGAAACGTTCCCTAAGGGTGTTACAGATGAAGATGTGGTACATGCCATGGAACTGTATCTGCTGGCGTGGGATTTCAATACCGAAAAGCAGAATTCCATGACGCTGACAGATGACGAGCTGAACGCATATTACGAAGCAAATGCTAAGACCATGCAGGTCTGTACCTATCTGAGCTTTTCCTTTGCCTTCGATGACAGCAGCGAAACAGCTACCCAGCGCAGTGAGGCTGATGAACTGGCAAGAGAACTTCGCCGCTGTGACACCAGAGAAGCTTTTGAGTCCTGGGTGTATACTTATTACAAAGATAACACATCTTTGACAGAGGAAGAACTGCAATCTCAGGTGAGTACCCTCATCACAGAGGATGCGGCATATACGGAAGGGGATGCGCTGAGCGAATGGGCATTTTCCGGAGATGCCAAGGCAGGGGACACCACCATTCTGACCGATGAGGAAAACGGTACATTCACAGTGTGTCTGCTTCTGACAGCGCCGGAACGGGATGAGACATATCCGGTGGAACTGCGGCAGATTCTCTTTACTTCGGATACTTACGAATCCACAGACGGCGCTCATAGCGCTGCGGAAAGTGCCATGAAGGAATGGGAATCCGGCGACCAGACGGAAGAACGCTTTGCAAATCTGGCGAACCAGTATTCCGAGGATACCTCTACAGATGGAGGCTTGTATACCGAGGTCACCAAGGCACAGATGCTGTCCAACTGGAAGGAATGGTGCTTTGATCCGGCACGTCAGGCAGGGGATGTGACTATTCTGGACAGCTCCTACGGCAGCTGCCTTGTATATTATGTCGGTGCATCGGAACAGCCCGGCTGGAAGCTGACTGCGACAGACGCATTGTCTGTGGAAAAATATGACGAACTGTGCGAGTCCTATGCAGACCAGGCAGATGTCAGCACACGGGACTGGATGATGCGGTTTGTACATGTCAATGATAAATCATAAGGAATCAAGGAGAGATTGCAGATGGAACGTCTGTCACGCTGTCAGGAAATTGAACGGAGTATTATCAAACGCTTTCGCAAGCCCATCTGGAATGCGTTTATCAAGGGCGTAAAGGCGTATGAGCTGGTGAAGCCGGGGGATCGGATCGCAGTGTGTATTTCCGGCGGAAAGGATTCCATGCTCATGGCGAAATGTATGCAGCATCTGCATCATTACAGCGATATTCCCTTTGAGCTTGAATTTCTCTGCATGAATCCGGGCTATGCCGAGGAAAACTGGGAATTGATCCAGAAGAACGCAGAAACGCTGCAAATTCCCTTGCATACCTTTGAGACACGGATTTTTGAGGTTGTGGATAAGCAGATTCACCACCCCTGCTATCTCTGCGCCAGAATGCGCCGTGGACACCTCTATAATGCGGCACAGCAGATGGGCTGTAACAAGATCGCACTGGGGCATCACTTTGATGATGTCATTGAGACCATTCTCATGGGGATGCTCTACGGCTCCCAGACGCAGACCATGATGCCCAAGCTGCACAGCGCAAACTTTCCCGGCATGGAACTGATTCGCCCCATGTACTATATGCGGGAAGCGGATATTATCCGCTGGGCAGAGGCCAACGATCTGCATTTCATTCAGTGCGCCTGCAAGATGACAAAGGAAAATCCTGAACAGGAGACCATGTCCAAGCGCAAGGAGACAAAGGCATTGATCGCACAGCTGAAAAAGACCAATCCCGGTGTGGAAAAGAATATTTTCAACAGCGTGTGCAACGTGAATCTGCGTACCATCATTTCCTATCACGAGGGCGATGAGTACCATCATTTTCTGGACGATTACGATGCCAGAACAGCTGCCCTGCGTGGCGGAGAAAATACCCAGGAATAACAAAACCGCTCTCTGCAATGGGTCAGAGGGCGGTTTTTGTGATATATTCGAATATAACGTTATGGAATTTGTTCGGCTCGTTCCAGCTGTTTCTGGAAGATCTGTCCGTTCCATTTGCCTGCGGCAGAAGGCTGTGCCGGGAGTGTCTCTTGTTCCGACTCTGCTTCGGATGGAGCAGCTGAAGCAGAAATATCGTCCGACTGCAAAGCGCACTGCGCCGTTTCCATGGCATCGTACTGCGCCACATGGGCAATATATACCACATCCCCGGTGTCCACAGTGCCGTTATGATTGGCATCGCCGTTTTCAGTTTCAGGGGATGCCTTTTCCCGGAGCAGCAGCGCAGCATCCGATGCGGTCAGCTGCAAGTCGCCGTCCAGATCGCCGGGAACAGATTGGATGTGATAGGGGTGTACGGCGGTAATAAAATACCCCTTTTCCGTGGATTTTTCATCTCCCAGATAGTCGATGTACCAGGAACCGGAATCCAATAGATACAGCCGCTGGGTTTCCAGATCGACACGATCGACGAGCACATAGTGATCGCTGCCCGAGGCAGTCGTCATTTGGAGGATATAACTCCACTCCAGACCATCGCCCTTGGCGGCGCAGACGGCATATGCCTGTTCCATACGTTCCTCCATACTGCCGGAGAGCCAGACGGTTTCACCCAGCGTGAGGTAGTCCGCATATGCCGCAGCAACACGCTGCATTTTCGGCATACCCGGCACCAGGATATTCTGCGTGAATGCGGTGTAATAGGTGTAGGAATCCGTCAGCGCATCCGCACCGGGCACCGGGAGATTATAGCGCACACTCATTTTCGCCAGGGCATAGTTCAGACAGCCGTCCTCGTCAATTGCCGGGGTATTGGTATCCGGTATTTCAAACTGCATCCAGTCCTCGTATGCGGCAATGGCAGGTTGAGCTGCACTGCCGCCGGGAATAAATTCTTCTGCGTGAGCGGGATATTGCCATCTGTTGCACAGCAAAAGGGCTGTTGTCAGTCCGGAAAGCGTTTTTTTCCATATCTGCATGAAATTCCTCCTTTGGTCGTCCGCTGTGTTCAAAAATCGAATGTGTTCTCCCGTTATGAAAAAGGCTGCCTGGCAATGAAGTTTTTTGGTCCAGCAATTTTTCAAAAATGCTGGTGGGGTCAAGGGGCAAAGCCCCTTGTCGCCGTCCGCAGACGGCGAAACACCCCGGCGCATCCTTTTGCGCCACGGAGAAAAGGGGTGAGAAAAGCGACAGCTTTTCGAGGGGAAAGCGAACAAGACCGCTTTCCCCTTGCTTCCCCTCAAAGCCAAGTAAAGCCTTGTAAACGTCCCGGTGGGACGTTTACAACGAAAGAAACACCCCAATACAGCAGCTATAACTGCAAACACATTTCTATATATATGCAGCCTTACCAGTAAACAGAACCATCCTGCAAATGCGAATGATTGGTTTTATGATACCCGAAAAAACACATTTTGTCAATTCAAAATATCTGGTAATAA
Source organism: Ruminococcus sp. (assembly GCA_051893675.1). Classification (GTDB taxonomy): domain Bacteria; phylum Bacillota; class Clostridia; order Oscillospirales; family Ruminococcaceae; genus Ruminococcus_C. The sequence continues at coordinate 4,116 of JBJFHO010000235.1, forward strand.
AATTAGAAATAAAATCGGGGAATACACAGAAATATCTGCCATTTTCCATGTGCAAAAAGAACAGTGATGCCGTGTTCTTTCCACAGATACGCCGGGATTTCCGGGCATCCTGCCGGAAAATGTGAAAAATTTCTGGGATGTCTTTTCAAACGGGCAAAGATATGGTATAATAGAAACGTTGTGATAGATCGTGCTGCACGATATGCGTGTGCGGCTTTCAAAGTGAGGAGAGGGATTATGACAGAGACAGAATGCATTGCGCTGAAGCGAAAGGCGTTTCAAAAATATTTTGATGGGCTGAACGATCGTCAGCAGCAGGCGGTTTTTTCTGTAAACGGACCGGTTCTGGTGCTTGCCGGTGCCGGAAGCGGCAAAACCACTGCGATCATCCATCGTATTGTCAATATGATCTACTTCGGAGACGGCTATGCCCAGGCAAATGGCAATCTCTTTGAGGAGGACGCTACGTGGCTGAAAGGGTACATCTCCGGGGAAGAGCCGGAGGATCTCCAGCGGCTCCGGGAGATTCTTGCAGTTGCACCCATCCGCCCGTGGAATATTCTGGCGATCACCTTTACCAACAAGGCAGCCGGAGAAATGCGTGCCCGTCTTGCGGCAACGCTGGGTGAGGAAGAAGCTGCGCAGATCCATGCATCCACATTCCACTCGGCATGTGTCCGGATCCTGCGCCGGAGTATATCCCTTCTGGGGTATGACAGTGACTTTGCCATTTATGATACAGACGATGCCAGACGGCTCATGAAAGCATGTATTGCAGACAGCGAGGTCTCTGAGAAACAATTCCCGCCCCGCAGTGTCATTCAGGAGATCAGCATGGCAAAGGATGCCATGATCTCCCTGGCACAGATGCTGGAGGATGCCGCAGGGGACTACCGCCGGATGATGATCGCAAAGCTCTATGGGGCATATCAGCGGCGGCTGCGGGAATCCAATGCCCTGGATTTTGATGATATCATTTACCTGACCGTGGAGCTGTTCCGTCAGTTCCCGGAGGAACTGGAAAAGTATCAGGCACGCTACCGTTATGTCCTTGTGGACGAGTATCAGGATACCAACCACGCCCAGTATCAGCTGATCTCCCTGCTGACACATGCTGAGGGAAATCTCTGCGTTGTGGGCGATGATGACCAGAGTATCTATCGTTTCCGTGGGGCTACTATCGAGAATATCCTTGGATTTGAACAGGAATTCCCCGACTGTCAGGTAATTCGTCTGGAGCAGAATTATCGTTCCACCCAGACGATTCTGGATGCGGCAAACAGCATTATTGCCAACAATGAGGGCAGAAAGGAAAAGCACCTCTGGACAGAGCTGGGTACCGGGGAAAAGATCACCTGGTATAAGGCAGCGGATGAATCGGACGAGGCTGCATATGTGGCGGATTCCATTCTGAAATATGCGGAAGAGGGCGGTGCATTTGGTGACAATGCCATCCTGTACCGTATGAATGCCCAGTCCAATATGCTGGAACGAATGCTGGTGCGCAGCGATATTCCATACCGGATCTATGGCGGCACTCGTTTCTATGACCGGAAAGAAATCCGGGATATTACAGCGTACATGAGCATTGTGGAAAATCCCAACGATATGGTTCGCTTTGAACGAATCGTCAACGAGCCGAAGCGTGGCATCGGCGATGCAACCTTGTCCCTGATTATTGATATCACCCGTGACCTGCACTTGTCGCCTCTGGAAGTCATGCGTACCGCTGACGAATTCCCGGTGCTGTCCAAAAAGGCGGCAGCCCTGCAGAAATTTGCCGCTATGTGGGATGGGCTCATTGCTGCATCCCAGGAATTGCCCCTGGAGGAATTCCTGGACGTACTTCTGGAGCAGACAGGCTATCGTGCCATGCTGCAGGCAATGGGGGATGAGGGCGAGTTCCGTCTGGAAAATATCGAGGAATTGAAGTCGTCCATTCTGTCCTATCAGAACGAGACAGAGGAGCCATCGCTGGGAGGATTCCTGGAGGAGATCTCCCTGTATACCGATGTGGACAAGTATGAGCCGGAACAGGATGTGGTAATGCTCATGACCATTCACTCGGCAAAGGGACTGGAATTCAAAAATGTCTACCTGGTGGGGATGGAACAAGGCGTGTTCCCGGGAATGCGCAGTCTGGATTCCCAGAGCGATCTGGAGGAAGAACGCCGCCTTGCCTATGTGGCACTGACACGTGCAAAGCAAAAGCTGACCATCAGTACTGCCGCAAGCCGTATGCTGTTCGGTATGACCATGCGCAATCTGCCGTCCCAGTTCCTGACGGAAATCGATGCAGACCTGATACAGCGCAAGAGCAGCTACACCATGAAAAAGCCCAAGCAGGAAGAAAAATCCCAGGTGGATACCGTGCAGTCCATTTCACTCCAGAGACAGCTTGCCACCCGGAAGAGCAAAAAGCCTGCCGCTGCACCCAAGGACTTTCAGGTGGGCGACCGTGTGCGTCACAATGTGTTCGGAGAGGGCACGGTGCTTTCGGTTTCCAAGATGGGGAACGATGCCATGCTGGAAGTGGGCTTTGACCAGGTAGGTACCAAAAAGCTTATGGCAAATTACGCCAAGATCAAAAAGCTGTCATAATATTAAGGAGCGAGAAACTCCAGAGTCAGGAGGAATGTTTCTTGAAAAACGGTTATCATATCATAGATGCCCATGCCCATATTTTTCCGGATAAAATTGCGGAAAAAGCGACAGACGGCATTTCACACTTTTACGACCTGCCCATGCAGTATCACGGGAGAGTTTCGGAAATGCTGGAAAACGGCGCTGCTGCCGGAATCGACAGCTTTCTCATCTGTTCTCCGGCGACAACAGTATCCCAGGTGCATTCCATCAATGCCTTTCTGGCATCCTGTGCGGCGGCATATCCCATGTGTACCGCCTTTGGCACACTCCACCCCCGGTCGGAGACCATGGAGGAGGATTTTGCCCAGCTGCAAAAACTACAGCTGCACGGCGTAAAGCTGCATCCGGATTTCCAGAACTTTCCCATTGATGATCCGGCGGCATATCCCATGTATGATATGATACAAAGCTCCGGACTGCCCATTCTGATGCACATGGGGGATTCCCGTTCCGATTTGTCCCACCCCTACCGGCTTGCCATGGTACTGCGGCAGTTCCCGAAGCTGCGCATTATTGCAGCCCATTTCGGCGGCTGGGGACGCTGGAAAGAGGCTCACGAGATCCTACAGCCCGATGAACGGCTCCGCTTCGACACCAGCAGCAGCCTGCCGTTTTTGCCGGCGGAGGAGATACGGAAGCTGATCGACCATTTCGGTGCGGAAAATTGCTTCTTCGGGGTAGATTATCCCATGTGGGACTATGGGGAAGAGCTGGAGCGTTTCTTTGCACTGGGACTTTCCGATGCAGAAAATCGTATGATCCTTTCGGAAAATTTAACAAACTGGCTGGAAGAAAGGACATGATCCGATTCCTGACTATGTTTTGAAAGAAATATGCTTTTTGGAATTACGAATACAAAGAAAAAACAAAAAATCTTCCCATAAAAATAACTTTTCATTTTCGGATTTTTGTGGTATACTGATAAAGGCAAAGAAAATTTTTGAAAATGAGAAAAAGGATGCGTGAATATTATGAGAAAAACCAAGATCGTATGTACCATCGGCCCGGCAACAGATGACGATTCCATTATGCGTCAGGTCATGCTTGCCGGCATGAACGTGGCTCGTTTCAATTTCTCCCATGGTGACCATGAGACACACCAGCGCCGTTTCGAGCAGATCGTACGTCTGCGTGACGAACTGGGACTGCCCATTGCCACGCTGATGGATACCAGAGGCCCGGAGATCCGTCTGGGACGCTTTGTGGACGACAAGCCCGTGACCATTGAGACAGGGGATACCTACACACTGACCACGGACGATGTGCTCTGCGATGACAAGGTGGGAAGCGTTTCCTTCAAGAATTTGCCCCGTGACGTAAAACCGGGTGTGCATATTCTGGTCAACGACGGCGTCATTGAGATGGTTGTGGAAAAGGTTACTGCAACAACCGTTGTCTGCCATGTCATTCACGGCGGCGTGCTCTCCAATAACAAGGGCATCAATGTGCCCGGGGTACAGCTGTCCATGCCGTACCTCAGCGAGAGCGACAAAAATGACCTGGAATTTGCTGCAAAGATCGGATTCGATTTCATTGCCGCAAGCTTTGTCCGGACTTCTGCGGATATTGACTACCTGCGGAAATACACACAGAGTCTGGGCTGGTTCGATGTGCGTATCATAGCCAAGATCGAAAATGTAGAAGGCGTGCGGAATATTGACGAGATCCTGGAGGCATCTGACGGTATCATGGTTGCCCGTGGTGACCTGGGCGTAGAGATTCCCTTTGAGCAGATTCCGTCGGTACAGAAGGAACTCATCCGCAAGGGCTATCAAGCAGGCAAGCAGGTAATCACTGCTACACAGATGCTGGAGTCCATGATCTCCAATCCCCGTCCCACACGTGCGGAGATCACCGACGTTGCCAATGCGATTTATGATGGTACCAGTGCCATTATGCTTTCCGGCGAAACTGCTGCCGGCGCATATCCGGTGGAGGTTGTCCGTACCATGGATCTGATCGCACGTACCACAGAGGATGACATTGACTACAAGGGAATGCACTCTGCAAGCCGTACCAAGAAAAATGACGATATCGCCAATGCCATTGCCCATGCCACAGTGACCACCGCTCATGACCTGGATGCCGCTGCCATTCTGACAGTGACCATGTCCGGCGTAACAGCACGGGAGATCTCCAAATATCGTCCCTGCTGTCCCATTATCAGCTGTACCGTCAGCGAGCGTGTTCGCCGTCAGATGAACCTGAGCTGGGGTGTATATCCGGTGCTGGTGGACGAGGTATCCAATACGGACGCCCTGTTCGACGCATCCCTCCATGCGGCAATACAGTCCGATTTTGTCAACCGTGGGGATATTGTGGTTATCACAGCCGGCGCACCGGTAGGTGTTTCCAATACCACGAATATGATGAAGGTAGAACGTATCTGACGATTACGTTTCCGATTACGTTCCCAATGATAAAAAATGCGCACAGTGCAGATGATAAGCACTGTGCGCATTTTTGTGTGTTATGGGCACCTCTAAAAACCTAAGACGTTCGTCAAAATGCCCAATGAACACCGTCTTCGTCGTTGCAAAACCTTGCCAGACACAAAGTATGCCTGCGGTTTTGCGCCTAGAATCCGGCGTCCCTTGTGCACTTTGCCGAATCGCCCTAGGTTTTTAAAGGCGCCCTTATGACAGATTCCCGGAAAAACCATTTAAGCGTCTTCTTCCGGCGTTGCCGGTAAAACTTCGAGAACGATACAGGTAACGTTATCAGAACCGCCGTTTTGCAGTGCAGCTTGCACCAGCACTGCGGCTTCGTTGAAATAATTCTGGGAGAGCAGCTCGAAAATCTCATCATCACTGCACATATTCGTCAGTCCATCGGTACAGAGCACAAATTTGCTGCCCACTTCCAGTGGTATCGGGGGTCTGCTGTCCGCATTTAACCCTGCTTTTTTGCGGTCCGAACCGATAAACAGCGTCAGGCGATGCTGATCGGGACTTCGTTTTGCTTCTTCCTCTGTATAAATCGCAGCGTCCACTTTCTGATTCGCAACCGTATGATCACGTGTGAGCCTGGTCAGTCCGTCCTGCTTGTAACGGTAGATCCGGCTGTCGCCGAGATAATACAGCTTTACGGCATCGCCCAGAAAGTAGAGCATGGAAAAGGTCGTACCGCCGCTGAGGCAGCGCTTTTCTGTGAGCATGGCACAGACTGCATTATTTGCTTCTGTGGTATAGGAGGAGACAAGCTGATCCAGCATTCGTGTCCCGTCTGCATATTTCAGCTTTTTCTCATACTTCCGCAGAGTCTGTACTGCGATCTCAGATGCAACTTCGCCGTAGGCAGCGCCGCCCATTCCATCAAAAACTGCAAAGCTCATACCGTCCGCATGGCGGATGGTATAGGTTGCAGAAAAGTCATTCCGGAAGATGTCGTTCATGTACAAGCCTTCCAGATAAAAGTTGTCCTCGTGATTGCCCCGCACCTTTCCGATGTGCGTGGACACCGAGACACGCAGTTGGTATTCTGTCACGCCGGTGTGATAAAATGGTTCAGAGGTTTCCCCGGGATAATTTCCGCCATAGTAAAAGAATGGATTATGATTTTGATTTTGATCTGTATTTTTATGGTTGAAAAACATCACAGAATCTCCTCATTCAGAAATAAGCATGGGAAAATGGAAGCCCGGCCGAATCACATTCGGAGAGCTGCCTCTGTTATCTTATCATATTTTGCAGGAAAAGTAAACACCTTTGCGGAAATTTTCTGCCTATGCCTGTCATTTTTTTCAGATGCCACAGTTTAAGAAGAAATTCTTGTGCAAAAGTTCCAAAAAAACCGGAAGGGTTTTCCCATTCCGGTTTCACTGAAATGTTATGTTTTAACAGTGACAGCAGCAGTTGAGCAGTACATTCAGGAGCAGATTGGCGGCACAGCATCGGAGACAGCCGGAGTCGTCCCACCCGCTACTGTTCATGTAAGGCTGCTGCATCTGCTGGTAGGAGAAGCCGGGAGATTCCAGCTGCTGTACAAGCCGCTGGTACTCGTAATTATTGGGTTCCATCTGTGCAGCAGTGCGGGCATACTGGACAGCGGTGGCATTATTTCCGGCGCCGGAGTGGGCAACAGCGGCGGTGTAGTACCAGTTGGCATTCCGGTTTTTCATGCCTTCCAGCACACGGACTGCCTCAGAGAATCTGCCGTTGCGGATGAAATTGACTGCCGCCTGCATGTGAATGCTGTTCTCGTCGCCGGAGCCGGCAGCATTGCGGCTGTGCCCCTGAAATCCGCTGTAGCTCCGGCTTGCACCGCCGTTCTGTCGTTCGTCCATGATCATCTGGTATGCCTGCTGGATCTGCTTGAATTTTTCCTCATAGGCTTTTGCGTCGGGCTTGCCCACATTGGCATCGGGGTGGTATTTCCGGCTCAGTGCACGATACGCTTTTTTGACCTCCTGGTCAGTGGCATTGCGGGGAATCCCCAGCACTTCATATGGATCCATGATCGTTCTCCTGTCTTTCGTATTCCTTTTTTCTTTGATAAAACTGCGTCCAGACACCGGCGTATAGAATATTGCGCAGTATCTCGTCATATTTCAGAATGGGCAGCCGTTCGAACGCCGAAGCGCAGGATGCCATCATCATTTGCAGCAGCTGTTCGCAGGTCTGGTGGAATGCCGGGTCAGATTCAGAGAGACTGCGCAGGGGATTGTAGCAACCCTTTTTGCGGTCGTGTTCCAGATCGTCATAGGCATCCAGCAGATAAATAAACTTTCCGAGATAGAATCCCACATCCCGCAGGTCTTTTTCCCATACATCGTCTTTCCAGACAAACAGTTCTCCCAGCAGTGTTCCGAAGCATCCGGCAGGCAGCTCCGGATTTGTTTCTCCGGCATTTTCCATGACATGGAGTGCATCCAACTGTGCGGCGATCCGCTTTGCCTTTTCGGGATATTTTTCCTGCGCAAGCCGATAGCCGTGATGCAGCACGCCGGCAGCGGCACGGCGGGAGATCTTCCGCTCGTCTATCCAGTCGTCCATGCACTTGTCATGAAACAGCAGGATACTCATATCCGCTGCATAGGATGTCACCTCACTCCGGAGATGCATTTGCTTCCGGAAAGGATGTGCCATACAGCGGCACTGTTCCTGCTGTTCCTCCGGCTCATATAATCCCGTCAGCAGCAGGATCAGAAAAGTCATGTCATAGCTCAGCGTCCAGCGTGCAGCTGTACCGTATTGCCGGTGCAGGGCTTCGCATAATCCACAGTAGCAGGCGTGGTAGACATCGTATTCCCGGAACCGCAGCTCCGGCTTGTAGGCACGTATATACCCGTACATAGCAGCAATCAGCTCCGTTTGATGAAGGACGTGCGGCATTTCGGGCAGGTGATCTCGATCTTACCCCGTCCCTTGGGCACACGTACCTTCTGACCGCAGCTGGGGCAGGCATAGACACGGTGGGTCTTGCTGTACTGTCCAGCAGCTTTTTTTCCGCCGAAAAAACGGCGGATAGGCTGTGTCAGCTCCAGGAATTTCTGGTTTTCCGCAGCACGCCTTGTGATATTTCTGGAAAAGATCCGGAAGTACGAATACACCAGAACCACCACCGCCAGCAGATTCAGCAGACTGCTCTGAAGCAGCAGGGAAAGCAGCAGCAGAATGAGAAATGCACCCAGCAGCCATTTGTTCAATGTATCGTTTCCGCCGTATCGTCCCTGCATCCACTGTGCCAGACGTTCTCTCCAATTTGACATAGTTCATCCATCCTTTCCGGATTTATGTGTATACGCTTTTTTGTAACAGCTAAAACTTGTTTCTTTCCACTTTACTTCCTGTCTGGAAATCAGAAGCGTAGGGCGGGGGCTTGCTCCCGCCGTATTTAACTGAAATCTTCAATTGTAGAAAGATAAGGTTTTAAGTGGGACTTTGTAGTAGGGGCGAACTTTGTTCGCCCGTGGTGGCTTCCGGCGATTTGTGGGCGAACGCAGTTCGCCCCTACATTTGCACAGAATTCGTGCAATTTGTAATTGTCGGGAATACGGCGGGCGGATGATATCCGTCCCTACAGTGGGCTTCCGTCATGTTCAGAAACGGCGGGAGCAAGCCCCGCCCTACGCTTCTTGAAATCAAACGTAAAGTTTTAGGCGTGACAATGTATTAAGTGAGATTACGTACTAGTATACCACAAATTTCCCACGAAAAAAAGCGGTTTCTGCAAATTTTCATGCAATTTTCAGAAAAGAGCACCTTGACGGCGGTTTTGCTTTCAAAGAAAAAGTCTGCATACGTTTTTTTCCGGATTTTATCCTTGACGTAACCTCGGGTTTCATGCTACAATAGGAGCGTGAGAACTGCCGCTGTATCCGCAAAAACACAAGATAGGCGGCTGGACGCTGTACTTTTCCACAAGGGATATTTGTTTGTTCACATATTTTTTCGAAAAACGAAAAAAATATCCCGGTCAAAGTATTGTAAAGTGGGAAAAAAGGTGGTATAATAAGTAGAGCGTGTCGAAATGCCCCGGCCGGATGTCCGGCAGAGGGAATGACACTTTATGCAATTTCAGCAGCTGACAGACAGGGGCAGCTGTGGGACAGAAAGGATCATTATGAAAAAGATATCCATTGTAGTGCCTTGTTATAATGAGCAGGAAGTACTGCCGCTCTTTTATATAGAGATCCAGAAGGTAATGGCACAGATGCAGGAGGAGCACCCGGATACCACGTTTGAACTGCTGTTCATCAACGACGGTTCCCGGGACGGCACTCTGGTGAAGCTCCGGGAACTTGCCCGGCAGGATGCACGTGTGCGGTACATTTCCTTTTCCCGGAACTTCGGGAAAGAGGCGGGCATGTACGCCGGACTGGAAAATGCCACCGGCGATTATGTGGTCATTATGGATGCCGATCTGCAGCATCCACCGGCATTCCTGCCGAAAATGTATAATTACGTCCTCAGCGGGGAATATGACTGTGCCACCACACGGCGTGTCAGCCGGGAGGGCGAACCGAAGCTTCTGTCCTGGTTTTCCCGGAAGTTCTACAAGATCATGAACAAGATCTCCCAGACCGAGATCGTGGACGGCGCACAGGATTTCCGCTTTATGACACGGCAGATGGTGGATTCCATTCTGTCCATGAAGGAATACAACCGGTTTTCCAAGGGCATTTTCAGCTGGGTGGGATTCCGTACCAAATATATCGAATATGAGAACGTGGAACGTGCTGCCGGCACCAGTACCTGGTCATTCTGGAAGCTGTTCCGCTATGCATTGGAGGGCTTTTTTGCCTTTTCCACAGCACCGCTGACAGTCTCGTCCATTCTGGGCGTAGTCAGCTGTCTGGTGGCGTTTGTCATGATCATTGTCATTGTCATCAAGAAGCTGGCATTCGGCGATCCGGTGCAGGGCTTTGCCACACTGATCTGTGCGATCTTCCTCATGGGCGGACTGCAATTGTTCTGCACAGGAATTTCTGGACAGTATCTGGCAAAAACATATCTGGAGACAAAACGGCGTCCCATTTATCTGGTGCGTGAGACGGAAAAGGATGTCAGAGAAGAAAAGGAATCCGAGTGACAGGATGGGAGACTGATCCATGAATAAGCATGCCAAACTGGTAGTGGGATTGTTGGTGGCTGTGCTGGTAGTCCTGGTGATCGCAACGATCAGCTTTTCCGTGGATATTTCGAAGAATTCCGGGACATCCCAGAGCAGCACCGGGGATACGGTCATCAATTCCAACGGCAACGAGATCATACAGGATGACAATCATCTCTACGGCGTTGCAGATGCCGCAGGGAATACCCTCATTGAGCCGGAATGGGAACAGCTGCACTTTATCGGTACAGAATATCTTGCCGCTGCAAAGGAAACAGCAGAGGGCAGACGGATCGGCGTACTGGATCTGGACGGCAATGTGGTAGCGCCCTTTGTCTATGCAGATGCACACGCTCTGACACCGTCTTATTATCTGGCGACCTTTGCTAACTCCGAACAGGTTGTGCTGTATGACAGCGGATTCCGTCCCGTGGATGCTGCGGTATGGGACAGCTATTCCTGGGAGAGCCAGCTGCTGACCTTGAAAAAGGGTGAGGATACATTCCTCTTTACATTGGAGAATGATGCACTGACACTGACACGTGCAGATATGGCACGGACATCGGAGGAGGTCTCCTTTACAGTCAGCTGGAATGCGGTGGATGCCGCATTGCTGACTCCGGCGCAGTGGTCGGAAACGGCAGATCAGATGCTGCTTCTGCTGCAAATGCTGAAATCCCAGGAATTTGCAGATGTCAGCCGTGTCACAGACCAGGAACATGAAAATAACGTTCTTTCCGTGATCTCACTGGGTGGACATAAGGTCACACGGATGGAGGATACCGTCTATCTCAGCGCAGGTGTCGGTGACGACGGCAAGCTCGTTCTGACATGGCAGTGCCGTGTCAACATCTGGGGACAGGAGGAAGGTCTCAAGGAACAGCTTCTTTCTGTGACCATGAAGCAAAATAAACAGGAAGTATGGGTGATAACAGAAATGCAGATCGCATAGACTGTGTTTCTGTTTACATAAGGTTATCTCGGACAATCTGAGATGACCACAATGAATCAGGTGAGCGTGTGCTCTGAATCAGGAGGAATACGTATGTCAAAAAAAGTAGCGGTAATCATGGGCAGCGACAGCGATCTGCCGGTAGTAAAAGGTGCGCTGGATGAGCTGGACAAGTTCGGCATCCCCTATGAGGTGCATGTCATGTCCGCCCATCGCACGCCGGCGCTTGCAGCTGAATTTGCCGGAAATGCAAAGAAAAACGGATTCGGCGTCATTTTGTCTGCCGCAGGAAAGGCAGCCCATCTGGGCGGCGTGCTGGCGGCACACACAACCCTTCCGGTAATCGGCATTCCGGTGAAGTCGTCCACACTGGACGGTCTGGATGCACTGCTTGCAACCGTACAGATGCCGAAGGGCATTCCGGTGGCAACAGTTGCCATTGACGGTGCTGCCAATGCTGCGATTCTGGCAGCACAGATGCTTGCACTTTCAGACCCGGCAATTGACGCAAAGCTGGAGCAGATGAAGATTGACATGGAAAATGGTGTCAAGGAAAAGGATGCAAAGATCTCGGCGGAATACAGTAACTGCTGAGGCATAAATAAATTGATTCACGGAGGAAAAGAAAATGGCAGATTGGAAAAAAACTGAGCAGCTCTATGAGGGCAAGGCAAAGAAGGTCTATGCAACGGAAAACCCGGAAGTTGTTATCGTAGACTATAAGGACGATGCAACTGCATTCAACGGCGAGAAGAAGGGTACTATCGTTGGCAAGGGCGTCATCAACAACCGTATGTCCAACTACATTATGAAGCAGCTGGAAAAGGAAGGCGTTCCTACCCATCTGGTAGAGGAACTGAGCGATCGTGAAACCGCTGTGAAGCGTGTTTCCATCGTGCCGCTGGAAGTTATCGTCCGCAACGTGGCTGCCGGCAGCTTTTCCAAGCGTATGGGCGTAGAGGAAGGCAAGCAGCTGCTCTGCCCCATCGTGGAATTCAGCTACAAGTGCGACGAGCTGAACGATCCGTTCATCAACGATGACTACGCGCTGGCACTGGGTCTGGCAACACAGGAAGAGATCGACACCATCAAGAATTATACCCGCAAGGTGAACGAAGTGCTCAAGGCATTCTTCCTGGGCATCGGCATCCGTCTCATCGACTTCAAGATCGAGTTCGGCCGCCTGGCTGACGGAACCATCATTCTGGCAGACGAGATTTCGCCCGATACCTGCCGTCTGTGGGATGTCAAGACCAACGAAAAGCTGGACAAGGATCGTTTCCGCAGAGACCTGGGCGGTACAGAGGAAGCATATCAGGAAGTTATGAAGCGTATTTTTGGAGCATAATCTATGGGTGGTTTTTTTGGTGCAGTTTCAGCAAATGACTGCATTTCTGACGTATTTTTTGGGACGGATTATCATTCGCATCTTGGTACAAGACGTGGCGGTATGACATCTTATTCTGCGGAGCTTGGCTTTCAGAGAAATATTCACAGTATTGAAAATTCCCCTTTCCGGACAAAGTTCGAAAAGGATGTGGAGAGAATGCGGGGCACCATCTGTATCGGCTGTATCAGCGATACGGATCCCCAGCCCATTATGGTACGCTCTCAGCTGGGGCTTTATGCGATCTGCTCCATTGGCGTCATCAAAAACGCCCAGGAGCTGTATGAGGAGCTTCTGAAACAGGGCTGTGCCAACTTTGAGACCATGAGCAGCGGCAGTATCAATTCCGGCGGTCTGATCGCCGCATTGATCGCCCAGAAGTCCTCTTTCGTAGAGGGCATCCGCTATGCACAGGAAAAGATCCAGGGGACAATGTCTCTGGTGATCATGACAGAAGATACCATCATCTGTGCACGGGATAAAATGGGACGGCTTCCGATCCTCATCGGCAAGCGTTCCGATGGCTACTGCTTTTCTTTTGAATCCTTTGCCTATCAGAAGCTGGGTTATGAGACATGTCACGAGCTGAAGGCAGGGGAGATCCTCAGACTGACAAAGGACGGCTATGAGATCATGAGCGAGGGCACAGACGACATGAAAATCTGTACCTTCCTGTGGACATACTATGGGTATCCCACTGCCTGCTATGAGGGCGTGAACGTGGAAGTTATGCGCACCCGGAACGGCGAAATTATGGCAGAAACGGATATGCAGAACGGAAAACTGCCCGATGTGGACTATGTCTGCGGCATTCCTGATTCCGGCATTCCTCATGCCATCGGCTATGCCAACAAGAGCGGCATTCCCTTTGCGAGACCCTTTATCAAGTATACCCCCACATGGCCCAGAAGCTTTATGCCTGCCAATCAGTCCATGCGGAATAAAGTGGCAAAAATGAAGCTGATCCCAGTCCCGGAACTGATCCGGGGAAAGAAGCTTCTGTTTGTAGATGACAGCATTGTTAGAGGCACACAAATGCGGGAAACCGTAGAGTTTCTCTATGAAAACGGCGCAAAGGAAGTTCATATGCGATCTGCCTGCCCGCCGATTATGTACGGCTGTAAGTATCTCAATTTTTCAAGAAGCACTTCTGAACTTGAATTGATCGCAAGGCAGATCATCGACGAAAATGAGGGCGTTGCCGGCTTGCAGTATATTGATGAGTACAGCAATTCTAATACAGAAAGAGGCAAACTGCTCCGGGATGAGATCTGCCGGCGCTTAAAACTGACTTCCCTGGAATTCCAGTCACTGGAAGGGACAATTCGGGCAGTCGGAAAGCCCGAATGTCAGCTGTGTTCTTATTGCTGGAACGGAAGGGAATGATTGAATTGATGACAGGACTGCATGAGGAGTGCGGTGTTTTCGGCATATATTCTCCGCAGATCACGGACGTGGCTGCGATGACATATGCTGCGCTTTATGCGCTTCAGCACCGTGGACAGGAAAGCTGCGGTATTGTGGTAAATGATCGGGGTGTATTCTCCCATCATAAGGATCTGGGACTTGTCCCGGAGGTGTTTAACCAAAGTCAGATGGATAAGCTCGGACAAGGGAATATTTCCATCGGGCATGTGCGTTATTCCACCACCGGAAAGCCCAGCCGCTCCAATGCCCAGCCTATCGTAGTACGCCATGTGAAGGGACCTATGTCCATTGCACATAATGGAAATCTGGTCAATGCACACGACCTGCGGAAAAAGTACGAGCTGCAGGGTGCGATCTTTCACACCACCAATGATACAGAAGTCATTTCTTATGCAGTGACAGAACAGCGGCTGAAACGGTCTTCCATTGAAGAAGCTGTGGAATATGCTATGTACGATCTGAAAGGCGCATATTCTCTGGTGGTCATGTCGCCCCAGAAGCTGATCGCTGCACGTGACCCCAATGGCTTCCGTCCGCTCTGCATGGGACACTGCAAGGACGGCAGCGTTGTGTTTGCGTCGGAAAGCTGTGCGCTGGACAGCGTGGATGCGGTATTTGACCGTGATCTGGAACCGGGAGAAATCGTTGTTGTAGATGGAGAGGAGATTCGTTCCATCCGCACCCACTGCGGTCAGAAGCCTTCTCTCTGCGTATTTGAATATGTCTATTTCGCACGGCCGGATTCCGTGGTGGAGGGATGCTGTGTCCATGACGCCCGGATTCGTGCGGGAAAAATTCTCTGGAAAGAGCATCCCGTAGAGGCAGATGTGGTGATCGGCGTACCGGACAGCGGTCTGGATGCTGCACTGGGTCTGTCCCAGGCATCGGGTATCCCATATGAAGTGGGATTTGTGAAGAACCGCTATGTGGGACGTACTTTCATTCAGCCGTCTCAGAAGATGCGGACGAATTCTGTCCGGATCAAGCTGAACGTGGTGAAAAGCGTAGTCGCCGGAAAGCGTGTCATTCTGGTGGACGACAGCATCGTGCGTGGTACGACCTGTAAACGTATCGTGAATCTGCTGCGGGAGGCTGGCGCAAAGGAAGTGCATATGCGTATTTCCTGCCCGCCCTTTACGAATCCCTGCTATTTCGGCACGGATATTGACAGCAAGGATAACCTGATTGCCTGTCAGATGACCATCCCCGAAATTTGCGAGCACATCGGCGCAGATACCCTGGGCTATCTGAGCATTGCAGGTGTGCAGTCCCTGACCTCGCCGGATATGACTCCCCAGCCGGGCTTTTGTACGGCATGCTTTAACGGGGAATATCCCATTGAGGTGCCCAAGGAAATGCCCAAGGATAAATTTGAAAAGAAGATCGGCGAATAACAACTGGACACGTTTGAATCTCCCCGAATCACCAGTCAGATGCGTGGCAGATGACGGGCGAGGGGACTTTCAGAGGTGACCAACTGGAACACGGAGGTATAACATAAATGGAAAGCTATTCGGAAAGCTATAAAAAGGCAGGCGTAGATGTCACTGCCGGTTACAAGGCAGTCGCATTGATGAAGTCTCACATTGCCAGAACCATGACAGAAAATGTTCTGACAGATATCGGCGGCTTCGGCGGCCTGTATGCACTGGATGTGGCAGGAATGCAGCAGCCGGTACTGGTTTCCGGTACAGACGGCGTGGGGACTAAGCTGAAAATCGCCTTTCTCATGGACAAGCACAACACCATCGGTATCGACTGCGTGGCAATGTGCGTCAATGATATCATCTGCTGCGGCGCAAAGCCCCAGTTCTTCCTGGACTATATTGCCCTGGGCAAAAATGTTCCGGAAAAGGTTGCAGATATCGTATCCGGCGTGGCTGAGGGCTGTGTACAGGCAGGCTGTGCCCTGGTAGGCGGCGAGACCGCAGAAATGCCCGGCTTCTATCCTGAGGATGAATATGACGTTGCTGGCTTCGCAGTTGGCGTAGTAGACCGCAGCAAGATCCTGAATTCGGATACCCAGAAGGCAGGGGATGTGCTCATCGCACTGCAGTCCAGCGGCGTACACTCCAACGGCTACTCCCTGATCCGCAACGTATTTACAGTAAACAGTCAGAATCTGGCACGGTATTTCCCGGATCTGGGAACAACTCTGGGCGAATGCCTGCTGACTCCCACAAAGATCTATGTGAATGCCATTCAGGCACTGCTGCAGGAAGTGCCGGTGAAGTCCATTGCCCACATTACCGGCGGCGGCTTCTATGAGAATATTCCTCGTGCCCTGAAAAAAGGTCTGTCTGCAAAGATCAGCCGCAGCAATGTGCAGGTACTTCCGATCTTCGATCTCATCGCAAAGACCGGAAAGATTCCGGAGCACGACATGTTCAACACCTTCAATATGGGCGTAGGCATGATGGTCTGCGTTGCTGCTGAGGATGCTGACCGTGCAGTACGCATCCTGAACGAAGCAGGGGAGAAGGCGTATGTACTGGGCGAACTGGTGGAATCCGACGAAGGTGTGATCCTGAAATAAGGGGAGAGGCGTAGCTGATATGAAAAATATAGTTGTGCTGGTTTCCGGCGGCGGAACCAATCTCCAGGCACTGATTGACGCCCAGAAGCAGGGCATGATTCCCAACGGACGTATTACCTGTGTCATTTCTTCTAATCCCGATGCCTACGCACTGGTGCGGGCAAAGGAAAACGGAATCGGTACCCGGGTGATCGTGCCGAAGGAGTTCCCGTCCAGGGAGATCTATACCAAGGCACTTCTGGAAGCACTCTTTCAGGAATATGCAGATCTCATTGTTCTCGCCGGATTCATGACCATTCTGGACGAGGCTGTGATCCACGCCTATCGGAATCAGATCATCAACGTGCACCCGTCCCTCATTCCGTCGTTCTGCGGCCCTGGCTATTACGGACTCCGGGTACATGAGGCAGCGCTGGAACGGGGCGTGAAATATACAGGTGCTACGGTACATTTTGTCAACGAAGTTGCCGACGACGGGCCCATTATTCTGCAAAAGCCCGTTGCTGTGCAGCCCGGCGATACGCCGGAAACGCTGCAAAAGCGTGTTATGCAGGAAGCAGAGTGGGTGATCCTGCCCCAGGCGGTAAGCCTGTTCTGCGATGGCAGACTGGAAGTCAAAGGAAAAACAGTATGGATCAAAGGTTGATCCTGGAATTATAAGCAGGAGGAGAACTATGAAAATGGCATCATTGCAGCAGGAATTGCAGCAGAATTCCTATCCGGGCAGAGGTATTGTCCTGGGACGTTCCGAGGACGGGAATTTTGCAGTTTCTGCATACTTTATTATGGGAAGAAGCGAAAACAGCCGGAATCGTGTCTTTGTTGAGGACGGCGCAGGCATCCGCACCCAGGCGTTTGACCCGTCCAAGATGGTGGATCCCAGCCTGATCATCTATGCACCGGTGCGTGTTCTGGGGGATTATACCATCGTCACAAACGGCGACCAGACTGATACGGTCTATGATCTCATGCAGGCAGGCAAGACCTTTGAGGAATCCCTGCGTACCCGGGAATTCGAGCCGGATGCTCCCAATTATACCCCTCGCATCTCCGGTCTCATTGACCAGACCAACAACGGATTTTCCTATGCCCTTTCCATTCTGAAAAGTGCAGACGGCGATCCTTCCTCCTGCCAGAGATATACATTTGCCTATGGCAATCCCCTTGCAGGCGTGGGACACTTCATCCACACCTACGAGGGCGACGGCAATCCGCTGCCCAGCTTTTCCGGCGAACCCCAGAAGGTTGCTATTTCCGGGGATATTGACGCATTCACCGAAATGCTCTGGAACAGCCTGAACCCGGAGAACAAGGTCTCCCTGTTCGTTCGCTACATTGACCTGAAAACCAAGCAGACGGAAACAAGAATCGTGAACAAGAACCAATAAGGAGGATCTCTTATGTCCAATGAAATGCAGTTAAAATACGGCTGTAATCCCAATCAGAAGCCGTCCCGTATCTATATGGAGGATGGAAGTGATCTTCCCATTACCGTGCTGAACGGCAAGCCCGGCTATATCAACCTGCTGGACGCATTCAACGGCTGGCAGCTGGTTTCGGAGCTGAAAGCGGCTACCGGCATGTGCGCTGCGACTTCCTTCAAGCATGTTTCCCCGGCTGGTGCTGCAGTAGGCACACCCCTGTCGGATACCCTGAAAAAGATCTACTTTGTAGACGATCTGGGTGAGCTGTCTCCTCTGGCATGTGCCTATGCACGTGCCCGTGGTGCTGACCGTATGTCCTCTTACGGGGATTTTATTGCCCTGTCTGATGTCTGCGATGTACCCACAGCAAAGATGATCCAGCGTGAGGTTTCGGATGGTATCATTGCACCGGGCTATGAGCCGGAGGCACTGGAGATCCTGAAGTCCAAGCGCAAGGGTACCTATAATATCATCCAGATCGACCCGGCATATGTACCGGCAGAGCTGGAGCGCAAGCAGGTATTCGGCGTGACCTTTGAACAGGGACACAACTTCCTGAACATCGACAAGGAAATGCTGTCCAATATTGTCACCGACAACAAGGAAATCCCTGAGGCGTATCAGAGAGACCTGCTGATCTCCCTGATCACCCTGAAATATACCCAGTCCAACTCTGTCTGCTACGTCAAGGACGGTCAGGCAATCGGTATCGGCGCTGGTCAGCAGTCCCGTATCCACTGCACACGTCTTGCCGGCAACAAGGCAGATATCTGGTGGCTCCGTCAGCATCCCAAGGTAATGGGACTCCAGTTCGTTGACGGTATCCGCCGCCCGGATCGTGACAATGCCATTGACGTGTATATTTCTGATGAGTATATGGACGTGCTGGCAGACGGCGCATGGGAAAATACCTTCAAGGTAAAGCCGGAGGTATTCACCAAGGAAGAACAGCAGGCATGGCTGGCACAGAATACGGACGTATGCCTTGGCTCTGACGCATTCTTCCCCTTCGGCGACAACATCGAGCGTGCCCACAAAAGCGGTGTACGTTATATTGCAGAGCCGGGCGGTTCCATCCGTGACGACCATGTCATTGCGACCTGCAATAAGTACAATATGGCAATGGCATTTACAGGCATTCGTCTGTTTCACCACTAATGACAGGAGGCAGTATCCATGAAAATATTAGTTGTGGGCGGCGGCGGCCGTGAGCACGCCATTGTCATGAAGCTTGCAGAAAGTGCAAAGGTAGATGCACTGTACTGCGCACCGGGCAACGGCGGCATTGCCAAGTATGCCAAGTGCTTTCCGGTAAAGGCAACGGATATTGACGGCATGGTGGCACTGGCAAAGGAACTGGCAGTGGATCTTGTGTTTGTGGCACCGGATGATCCCCTGGTGATGGGCATGGCAGACGCTATGCAGGCAGAGGGCTTCATGACCTTCGGCCCCAGGAAAAATGCAGCGATCCTGGAGGGCAGCAAGGTGTTCTCCAAGGAACTCATGCAGAAATATCACATTCCCACTGCGGAATACCGGGTATTCAGCAAGCCGGAGGAGGCACAGGCATATCTCCGGGAAAAGAACGAATATCCTACTGTTATCAAGGCAGACGGTCTTGCACTGGGCAAGGGCGTTGTCATTGCACAGAATGAGGAAGAGGCATTCGCTGCCATCTCTTCCATTATGGAGGACAAGATTTTCGGCGAAAGCGGTTCCCAGATCGTCATTGAGGAATTCCTGACAGGACCGGAGGTATCCGTTCTCAGCTTCACTGACGGAAAGACTGTAAAGCCCATGGTTTCTTCCATGGATCACAAGCGTGCGCTGGATGGCGATATGGGTCCCAATACCGGCGGTATGGGAACAGTTGCACCGAATCCCTATTATACGCCGGAAGTGGCACAGCAGTGCATGGATACCATCTTCCTGCCCACCATTCAGGCGATGCAGGCAGAGGGCAGACCGTTCCAGGGCTGTCTCTACTTCGGACTGATGCTGACCCCCAAGGGACCTAAGGTCATTGAGTATAACTGCCGGTTCGGTGATCCGGAGACACAGGTGGTTCTGCCGCTGCTGGAGACAGATCTGGTGGAGATCATTCTGGCAATCTGGAATGGTACTCTTGACCAGCTGGATATTCAGTGGAAACAGGGCTGCGCAGCCTGCGTTGTTATGGCAAGCGGCGGCTATCCCAAGAAGTACGCCACTGGTTTGCCCATTTCCGGACTGGATGAAAACGGTCAGATTGACAGCTGCTTTGTTTATCATGCAGGCACAAAGCTGGATGGGGAACAGATCCTCACATCCGGCGGCCGTGTGCTGGGCGTGACTGCTACGGCGGAGACATTGCCCCAGGCACTGGAAACGGCATATGCCGGCGTAAAGACCATTTCGTTCCAGGATGCACATTACCGGAACGATATCGGTCAGCGTGCATTAAAGGCATTATCTTAAGGCAAAGCCGTCAGGCGCTCTTTGTGCGGTGTTGCCTTAAATTACAAGAATTATGTAAAACATTGACACCCGGAGGCGTTGTATGAATTGTCGTTTACCTGAATTGCGGGCAAAAACAGCAAAATTGACAGCGTCTCCGGGTGTTTATCTCATGAAAAACCAGAAGAATGAGATCATTTACATCGGAAAAGCCAAGAATCTGAAAAATCGTGTGACAAGTTATTTTCGGGAATCAGCCGACCATACCCCCAAGGTTGCGAGTATGGTGGAGCATGTGTATGATTACGATTTTATTGTCACCGACTCGGAATATGAAGCTCTGGTGCTGGAATGCAGCCTGATCAAACAGCATCAGCCCAAGTATAACATTCTCCTGAAGGATGACAAGGGATACAGCTATCTTTGCTTTTCGGATGAACCCTACCCCCGGCTGACCGCAGAGAAAAACAAGAAAAAGCCGGGGGAGTATCTGGGACCCTATATGAGCGGATTTATTACCCGGGAAACTGCACGGGAGACAAACCGTGTATTCCGGCTGCCTACCTGTCACAAGAAATTTCCCCAGGATTTCAAAAAAACACGTCCCTGCCTGAATTACCATATCAAGCAGTGCATGGGCGTATGCCGTGGGAATATTTCGCAGGAAAGCTATGGGGAGATCATTGCCCAGGCGAAGGATTATATCCGCATGGGCAGTGCCGATTCCGTAAAGCGGATGCAGGCGGAAATGGAACGTGCCGCTGAGGAACTGGATTTCGAACGTGCAGCAATGCTCCGTGACCGTATCGCAGCGGTTTCCAAGGCAGGGGAAACCCAGAAGATACTGGATGCCGCACTGGAAGAGGCGGATGTGATCGCCATGGCGGAACACAGCGGTACCCAGTGTATTTCCATTCTCCGCTATCGGGGACGGCGGCTCTTCGACAAGGAGACCTTTTTCTTTCAGGAAACCGCTTCCCGGGAGGAATTGATGGATTCTTACCTGACTCAGTATTATGAACATCACCGTGCCGATATCCCGAAGAATATCATTCTGGAGTTTGCCCTGCCCAATCAGGAGATGTACGAACAGCTGTTCAGTACCTTTGCCGGCTGCCGGGTACGCCTGACCGTGCCCCAGCGAGGGACGCTGTGCCAGTTTGTGCAGCTTTCCCGGAATAACGCCAATGAGGAACTTGCCCTGCGGTTCGGACGAACGGGAAAGGAAGTCCAGGCGCTGGAGGAACTGGGCAAGGCATTGGGACTCTCTCAGCCGCCTCAGTATATCGAAGCCTATGATATCTCCAACCTGTCCTCCACCTCCATGGTCTGCGGCATGGTGGTCTTTGAAAACGGCAGACCTCTGAAGCGTGCCTACAAGCGTTTTCGCATGAAGGAACATGTGACACAGGATGACTATGCCTGCATGAAAGAGGCGATCACCCGGAGGTTGAACCATTATCTTGCACAGGATGAGGAAGGGTTTTCCCGACTGCCGGATCTGATTCTGCTGGACGGCGGTCAGGGGCATGTGAATACCATTTCCCCGGTGGTGGCGGAATTCGGTCTGACGATTCCGGTGTTCGGCATGGTCAAGGATCAGAAGCACCGTACACGTGCCATTTCCAGTGCCGGGGGAGAGATCTCACTGTCTGCCAATCGTGCGGCGTTTCATCTGCTGACACAGATTCAGGACGAGGTGCATCGGTTTTCTGTTGCGTATATGCACAGTCTCCATGCAAAGTCGTCCTATCAGCTGGAACTGACGAAAGTGCGTGGTATCGGCGAGAAAAAAGCCCAGAAGCTGCTATTGCACTTCAAGACACTGGGGAATCTGCAAAAGGCATCGCCGGAAGAACTGGCGAAGATTGCCGGCGTCAATGGGGAAATCGCAGCGCAGCTGTATCAGGCGATTCAGGAGATGACGGCAGGGGAGTGAACCGATCATATTTATTCAATGACCCCTCCACCATTGCTGCGCAATGGTCCCCCTCCCCTTTCAGGGGAGGCAAATCAGGCTCCCCTGAAAGGGGAGCTGGCACGGCGAAGCCGTGACTGAGGGGTTGAAACTTGATAAAAATAGATTTCCGTATTTTTTCCGGATACCTCTGGACATTTGCCGGAATTCGTTGTATAATGGTACTACGCCATAGAAAAAGGAGAATGGGAGCATATGCGTGTCATTGCCGGGAGTGCAAAAGGAAGAAAACTGAAAACACTGGAGGGACTGGATGTCCGTCCCACCACTGATAAGGTCAAGGAAGCCATCTTTTCCGCCATTCAATTTGAATTGCCGGGGGCTGCGGTGCTGGATCTGTTCGCTGGCAGCGGTCAGATGGGCATCGAAGCCCTGAGCCGTGGTGCAGATCGGGCGGTGTTTGTGGATCGCTCTGCCCGGTCTCTCGGTGTGACACGGGAGAATCTCACATCAGTGCATCTGCTGGAACAGGCACAGCTTCATCAGATGGATGCAGTTTCCTTTTTGCAGACAGGGGACTCCCTGTTTGATATTGCGATTCTCGACCCGCCCTATCGGCAGGGCTGGCATGCAAAACTCCTTCCGTTTCTGGAACCCCGGATGCAGACAGACGGCATTGTGATCTGCGAGCATGAGACCGGGCTGGAACTGCCAGAAACGGCTGGTGCCCTGCATCTGGAAAAACAACGGAAATACGGCGCCATTACTGTGACGACCTATGTTTGCAGAAGAGGTGAGACATAAAATGGAACGAATTGCGGTGTGCCCGGGCAGCTTTGATCCTGTGACACTGGGACATCTGGATATTATTACACGTGCGTCGAAGCTTTTCGACCGTGTGATCGTGCTGATATCGAAGAATATTATGAAAAGCAATGCCTGCTTTACACTCCAGGAACGAAAGGATATGATCCTGTGCGTGACACGGGATCTCCCCAATGTGACAGTGGATGTTTCTGACGGACTTCTGGCGGATTATGTCAAGGAGGCAGGGGCAACTGCCATTGTAAAGGGACTGCGTGCCGTCAGCGACTTTGAATACGAATTCCAGATGGCACTTGCAAACCGGAAGCTCTATGAGGGGGCGGAGACGGTATTCCTGACCACAACTGCGGAGAATATGTACCTCAGCTCCAGTGTTGTGAAACAGATTGCCATCTTTGGCGGCGATATCAGCCATTTTGTGCCGCCGGAAATTCTGGATGTGATCGTAAAACGTTTGGTAAAGGAGAGACTATCATGAATATTGAAGAGATATTGGACGATATGGACGACCTGCTGGAACGCTCCCGGCCTATTCCCTTTGCTGCACATAAGGCTGTCATTGATGCAGACCGTATGCGTGAACTGCTGAATTCGGCGCACCTGAATATCCCGGCAGAGATCAAACGGGCAAAGCTCATCGACTCCGACTGCGACCGGATCATCAACGAAGCACGGGAAAAGGCAGAGGCGATCATCCAGGACGCCGAAACACGTGCAAAGCGGATGCTCTCAGAGGAGGCAATCCTCCAGGAGGCAAAGCAGCGTGCACTGGATATGCTCACTAAGGCACAGAACGGCTCCAAGGATATCAAGGAAGCTGCTGAAAAATATGTAAATAATTTACTTAACGATGCCCAGGCATATTTCCAGAACAGTTTGCAGGAAGTTCAGCAAACAAAAAGCAGGATCGAGGAACTGAAAAAATAATAAAATTAAGTTCTTTCTGAAAATTTATAGAATGTACAATAGCCGGACATAATTTTTTGCTATACTATGAGAAAGAAAAGCAGTCTCTGATTACTGGGTAATATGAACGTTTCTATCCGTGTATCAAATCGACTGTACCGAGGAAAGGATGCGAAAGAAACATGGATAAAATCGATGCCATGCTGATTACATTGCTGCAGGAAAATGCCAGAGCACCGCTGAAGCTCCTGGCGTCAAAGGTTTTTCTGTCGGCACCGGCGGTTTCTTCCCGGATCGACAAGCTGGAGAAGCAGGGGATCATTCTGGGATACAATACGATCATTGACCGGCAGAAGCTGGGATATCATATTACCGCATTTATCAATCTGGAATTGTCTGCGGATCAGAAGTCGGAATTCTATCCGTTTATCAGCAGCTGTCCCAATGTACTGGAGTGCAACTGTATCACCGGCGTGTATTCCATGCTCATTAAGGTTGCGTTCCCGTCCACACAGGAGCTGGATACCTTTATCGGAAAGATTCAGCGTTTTGGCAATACCTCAACGCAGATCGTCTTTTCCACCCCGGTTCCCCATCGTGAGATCATTGTGGAACCCAACGTATGAGGACTCTATGAGGATTCTCTGGTGAAATCATGCCCTTATTCTGGTACGTACCTTGCTTGCATATTTCATCAGTGATCCCGATTCAACTCACGGAAATCAATTTTATAGGAAAGAACCCCTCAGTCACGGCTGCGCCGTGCCAG
>JBJFHO010000236.1:0-6394 GCA_051893675.1 Ruminococcus sp.
CACACGCTCTCTATCAAACTATTTCAATAGTTTGATAGAGAATTAGTATTAGAATAACCGGAATAAGAGCATAACTTTCGGCAATATATCTTAATATCTGTTCGCACCCGGTGGGTGCGAACACCGCCATTCCTAATTCCTAACTCCTCATTCCTCATTCCTTCCCACGCCGTTTAAAACAGATCATACGCCATAAGCCGGCTGCGAATGGAATCGCAGGCACGGCGATGTGTCCGGGAAACTGTGGAAACGTTCACGCCCAGAACATGTGCGATCTCCGGCATGGTTTTCTTCTCCTTATAGTATAACACAAGAATCTGCTTTTGTCTCGTAGAAAGTTCATTTTCAATGATATTTTTTGCAATATGACAGGCAAACCGCTTCTTCTCCCGGCGTTCCACTTGCGAATCCACAGGAAACAGCAGCGTTTCCCATACATCTTTCGTCATACGCACGAGCCGTCACCTGCCTGTTCCGGCGCATCCGTGCGCACATAGGGCAGAATACACCCTATCGCCTGTTCGATCTCGTGTACTTCTTCGCAAAGTATCCGCCGCCTTGCCTCCAGCGACTGGGCTTCCAGCGGCGAAAGCCGTGTGTCTTTCACCTGCTGCCGCAGTTCTTCGATCCTGCACTCCAAAAGACGCAGACTGTTACGATAGCTGTCCAGAATTGCTTTCATAGACTTCTCCTTTCTGGATATCCTTTTCGGGTTCTTTTCAAACCGGATTGTACCAGATAGTTCTGTAGAAGTCAATGATCTGTTCTGAAAAACAGAACATTACAATAAAATGGCTGCCGCAAGAAGCAGGGAATTCTTGCAGCAGCCTTATCACGCAGAAGCCGTATCAGAACGGCATAACCGGATCGGGAGCCGGTTCCATTTCCGATCTGGGAATTTTAAAGGTATACGCCTCTGACCAGTCCAGCACACCTGCACCAGGGAAGTACATAAGCGTTGCCACCTGGAAATCCGCAGGCACTTCCAGACAGATATAGCCCTGACGTGTTTCGCCGGATGCGATGGGGTCAGAAAAATCCTCTGTGCCCTCGCCGAACTGTCTGTAAATGAACCGGGTGCCTCGTACTGTGACGCCGGGATAAGCTTCCCCATCTGTTTCAATGGCATAGGAACGGGACAGCATATTGGCAGAGATGGAGCGGTCGGATTCATTCCGGATGGTGATCAGGAAGAAAATGATGCCGATTTCCTGATCGTCATCTGTAAATGTATAAGACGGCAGATATGCCTTGTCCACTGTGACATAGACATCCTGAACGCTGACTTCCTCTCCCACTTCGCCGGTCTGTACTTCAACCTTGCGAGGTTCTTTTGTCGTCACTGTCGTTTCCGCAGTTCCATCGCTGACATCACGTATGCTGCCTTCTCCTTGATTACCGCAGCCAGCTGCCGTAAGCAGCAGTACCCCACCCATAAGCAGGCTGAGCATTTTCCCCAATGTTTTCTTCATGTGATTGATACATTCCTTTCCTCTGTCCGGGCAGTTTTGCCCGGCTTGATGTCAGGATCCGTTAGGATACAGATCCGGATATAGAAAAAAAACTGCCCCGTGTCCGACCCAATGCCGGAGCGGGACAGCCTTTGAATCTTAGTCAGCTTCAATTGCACTTACCGGACATTCCGAAGCACAGGAACCGCAGGAGATGCATGTATCTTCTGCAATCTCATACTTGTCAGCGCCCTCAGAAATTGCGTCTACCGGACATGCGCCCTGGCAGGTACCGCAGCTGATACATGCGTCTGTAATTTTATATGCCATTTGGAATTCACCTCCGTGTCTGAATCCGCAGGACATTCCTGTTCTGCTACACCTCATTATAACAGATTCCCGAGAAAAAAGCAAGTGGTTTTCACTGGTTTCTCAAAAAGTTTTTGACAAAGGCAATTATTCCTGAATATGTTCCAGCGCCTGTCCGAAAATAGAGGAAATATGCGAATCCGCCAGGGAATAAAAAATGGTTTTCCCTTCCCGGCGGCTGGTGACGAGCCGGGACTGTTTCAGGATCCGGAGCTGGTGGGAGATGGCGGACTGAGTCATATCCAGCTTCTGGGCGATATCCCGGACGCATTCTTCGTGGCGGAACAGCACGAAAATAATCCGCACCCGTGTGAGATCGCCGAAGATCTTAAATAATTCTGCCACATCGGACAGAACCGACTCCGGCGGCATCTGCTCCGGCAGTTCCGCCGGCTTGTGTTCTGTGTGATCGGTATACATAGATCCTCCCTTGCCAAATGATTGCATCATGTTTCTTTGTTAATCATACGACATTTTCCCGGATTTGTCAAGGTGGAGTTGTAATTCGACACGGAAATCAATTTTATGAAATGCTAAGCCCTGTGAACTGTAGTACCCTGTCACATCTAAAAATGTATCTTACCCGTTTTCAAAAAGGTTGCTCATCATGCTGGTCCAGCTGAGCACAGCTGGCGCAGGTCCAGGGCTGCGCAAGCCCTGGCAGGGTCCAGGGACAGCGTCCCTGGTCGCCGCCGCAGCGGCGAAACACCCCGGCGCATCCTTTTGCGCCGCGGAGAAAAGGGGTGAGAAAAGCGACAGCTTTTCGAGGGGAAAGCGAACAAGACCGCTTTCCCCTGTTCCCCATCTGCAACAACTGAAATTTTGCAAACGTCCCGGTGGGACGTTTGCAACGGAAGGAATAAAGTTTTAAGCGTGACATAATAGTAGGGGCGAACTATGTTCGCCCGCAAATTTCTGGAAATTATCCAATGGGCGAACGCAGTTCGCCCCTACATTTGCACCAAATTTATGCAATTGTGGAGGATGCGGCGGGCGGATAATATCCGCCCCTACAGTAAGGGCAATACCGCACAAAGATTGTGCGTCAAATGCGCCGTCAGATTTTTCGTCAGATGAAACAAAAAGGCAGCCCCTTTTACAGGACTGCCCCATGGGTTAAAATTACCGTGCGCCTTTTTTCAGGATCACCACGCCCACTGTTTTGAACAGCAGCTTGATATCCAGTCCCAGGCTGCGTGTTTTCACATATTCAATATCCGATTCCACCCATTTGTCAAATTCCATATCGCTTCTGCCCTCTACCTGACAGATACAGGACAAACCGCCTTTCACCATAAGCCGTTCCATCTGATGGGGCGTGTACAGTACCACCTCACGTGGAAGCGGCGGACGTGGTCCGATAAGGGACATATCCCCTTTCAGAACATTCCACAGCTGAGGCAGCTCGTCAATGGATGTCTTGCGAATAAAATGCCCGACCTTGGTGATACGAGGATCATTTTCGCTCTTGAACGCCAGCCCGTCTGTTTCGTTCTCTTTCTGTACCTCCGCAAATTTCTCCTCTGCATCCATGCACATGGAGCGAAACTTATACATGCGGAATATCTTTCCATTTTCTGTCAATCTCGCCTGAGAAAAAATCGGCGAGCCCTTGTCCTGCAAATAGATCACAAGCGCCACGATTCCCATAGGAATGCACAGGATCAGCAGTGCCAGAGCCGATACCAGAATATCAAAGCCACGTTTCACTGCCCGGTAAAACAAGCCGCCTGCCGGTTTTGTTTCGCTATACCGCAGCGTTTCCGATACGCCGCTGGAAAGCAGCCTCAGTGCACGCTGGTCGAATTCCAGAATCGGATATTCCGTGACGCCCTCAGGATTGTTTTTCATGGAGGATAGGGTTAGTTCCGTAACCTGTTCCTCTGTCAAACCTGCCTTTGTTCTCATGATTTTCCACTTCTCACTTCCCCCAAATGATATACAGTTACTATTATACTATATATGGCGCATTTTGTCAATTCATAAATGTAAATATTTATGCTGCGCGCAGCAATTCTGATAATTAGGAATTAGGAGTTAGGAATGAGGAATAATGGTGTTCGCACCCTTTGGGTGCTCACGGATTATAAAATATATTAAAAACTTATCCTTTTTTATTTCCAAATTCATCGCCGCAGGCGATACCGCCATTCCTCATTCCTAACTCCTCATTCCTCATTACAACAAAAACCTCCTTGCAATTTTCGTTGATTTCTGGTAGAATAGAACATATCCCTACAGATTGGAGCGTAACAGAATTTGAATATTAACCAGACACTGGCCGCAGAATTTCAGCTGCGGCAGGAACAGATCGACAAAACCATTGCCCTGCTGGACGATGGAAAAACCATACCCTTTATTGCACGGTACCGGAAAGAAGCTACCGGTTCACTGGATGATCAGGTGCTCCGTGCCATTAACACGCGCCTGCAATATCTCCGGAAACTGGAGCAGCGCAAGGACGAGATCCTTGCCGCCATTGATGCCCAGGGAAAACTGACTCCGGAACTGTCCGAGAAGATCCGTGCAGCGGAAACGCTGGTGGAAACAGAGGATCTCTACCTGCCCTATCGACCCAAACGAAAGACAAGAGCCTCTGCGGCAATTGCCCGTGGACTGGAACCGCTGGCACGTATCCTGATGCAGCAGGATCCCCGGACAAACCCGGACAGCGAAGCGGCATCATTTGTTGACCTGGAAAAGGAAGTCCCCGACACAGCCGCTGCACTTCAGGGTGCCATGGATATCCTGGCGGAGGAAATGGCAAACGATGCCGACCTGCGCAAGCAAATGCGCCGGTTCACCATGCTGTCCGGCACAATTTGTTCCCGTGCCGCAGACCCGGAGGCGGAAACGCCCTATCAGAATTATTACGACTATCAGGAGCCAGTAAAGCGTATTGCCGGTCATCGTGTGCTGGCACTGGATCGGGGCGAGCGGGAAAATGCACTGAAGGTTTCCCTGGTGTTGCCGGAAGGACATGGGCCGTCTATTGTGGTGCACAAGTTTGTGAAGAATCAAAGTCCCTGCGGTATCCTGGTGCAGACAGCGGCAGAGGATGCCTTTCAGCGGCTGCTGTTCCCGGCTGTGGAGCGTGAAGTACGCAAGGCGCTGACAGAACAGGCGGCAGCTTCTGCCATTCAGGTATTTGCCTCCAATCTGCGTCAGCTGCTCATGGCGGCACCGCTGAAAAACCGCACTGTTCTGGGTGTCGATCCGGGATACCGTACCGGCTGTAAGCTTGCCGTAGTGGACGAAACCGGAAAAGTCCTGGACACCGGCGTTGCCTATATTACACTCGGCGAAGGCAGACAAATGGAACAGGGCAAAAAGACCATGCAGCGCATGATGATACAGCATCACGTCACTGCCGTTGCCATCGGAAATGGCACCGCATCCCGTGAAGCAGAAGCAGTCGTGGCAGATTTGTTGAAAGAACTCCCCCACAAGGCAGCATACATGGTAGTCTCCGAAGCCGGTGCGTCTGTCTATTCGGCATCTAAACTGGCTGCGGAAGAATTCCCGGAATATGACGTTTCCCTGCGCAGTGCTGTTTCCATTGCACGGCGGCTGCAGGATCCGCTGGCGGAGCTTGTGAAAATTGACCCCCAGGCAATCGGCGTAGGGCAGTATCAGCACGACATGCCCAAAGCAGAACTGACAGCGGCACTGGATGGCGTAGTAGAGGACTGCGTAAACCATGTAGGCGTTGACCTGAACACCGCCTCCTTCTCCCTGCTGTCCCACATTGCGGGTATTAACCAGACCATTGCTAAAAATATTGTGGCATACCGAACAGAAAACGGTGCATTCACTGATCGGAAGCAGTTGAAAAAGGTGGCAAAGCTGGGACCGAAGGCATTTGAGCAGTGTGCCGGATTCCTGCGTGTCCCCGGTGCAAAAAATCCCCTGGACAATACGGCAGTGCATCCGGAAAGCTACAGTGCAGCTGAGACAATTCTGAAAGAATGCGGATTCCAGCTGGCAGACATATCCGGACAGAGCCGCAGTGAGATCACAGCCATTGCCCAGAAGCACGGCATTGCTGCTATTGCAGAAAAGGCAGGTGTTGGCGTACCCACAGTGACGGATATTGTCAAGGAACTGGCAAAGCCGGGACGTGACCCCAGAGATGAACTGCCGCCGCCTCTGATGCGCAGCGGTGATATTATGGAACTGAAAGATCTGAAACCGGGCATGGAACTGACGGGAACAGTACGAAACGTTATTGATTTCGGTTGTTTTGTGGATATCGGTGTCCACGAGGACGGACTGGTGCATATTTCCCAGATCTGCGACCGATATATCAAGCATCCGCTGGAAGTGGTAAAAGTCGGCGATGTAGTACAAGTCTGGGTGCTGGATGTAGATACAAAGCGGAAACGCATCTCCCTGACTATGAAGAAGCCGAAAGCGTAATGATGAAATAAAAGGTCGCTCAGGCTGCTGGTCCAGCTGAGCACAGCTGGCTCGCCATCTTTAGGGCGAGTCTGCCGATGCCATTTCCGCTGGGCATCGGGCTGGCGCAGGTCCAGGGCTGCGCAAGCCCTGGCAGAGTCCAGGGACAGCGTCCC
>JBJFHO010000237.1:0-6345 GCA_051893675.1 Ruminococcus sp.
TATGCAAGCATATGACGTGCAAAGCCGTCAGGCGCTCTTTGTGCGGTGTTGCCCTTATATCACTGCTAAAGCCTATGCGGTTTACCATTGCATTAGAACTTATTTTGCCAGCTCATATGCACGCTTGGTGCAGTGTTCGCAGGCATCCCCCACCACTTCCGTCAGCTTTCCGGCATAAAACCGATCCAGTCCAGCCAGTGTTGTACCTCCCGGCGAGGACACCTGACGGATCAGCTCGTCAATTGTGCTGCCGGACTCCGTGATCATTTTCGCCGAGCCGATCAGGGACTGCACGAACAATTCCCTGGCAGATTCCTCCGGCAGACCTGCTTTTGCAGCATAGTCCAGAAATCCCTTGGCAAACAAATAGATGAACGCCGGACTGCTGCCGTTAATGGCAATGATTTCCTTCATTTGTTCCGGTGCAACAACAGCTGTTATACCGCAGGCGTCAAAGATCTGACGTACAACAGCAAACTCTTCCTCTGTCACGGAATCATCCTTCGCCAGCGCAGTTGCTCCGGCACCCAGCAAAAGCGGTGTGTTAGGCATTGCCAGCACCACCTTTGCAAAAGGCTTCGTCAGCTTCCGGATATACTCCGTCCCGATTCCGGCAGCAATGGAGATGAGCACCGTTTCTTCCGTCACGGCATCTGCAATGCGAGGCAGAACTTCCTCAAACTTCTGCGGTTTGATTGCCAGAAACAAATATTGACTGGCTGCTGCGACCTCGGCTTCGCTGGTGCACTTTTTTACGCCATAGGATGCCAGTGCATCCACCTTTGCCTCTGTAGGATTGTATGCAAAAAGCGTTGTTTCGTCCCGGAGACTGCTCCCGGCAATGCCTTTTAATATGGCACTGCCCATATTGCCAACGCCCAAAAAACCAATGGTTTTCATGGTATGTATCCTTCTTTCCACCAAAAATATAGAATACCTCTATTATACTACAAATTCCGCAAAAAATCAAGCATCAAAAAAGGGCAGACCCACCTTTGTGAGTCCACCCCTGGAATACATAAATCGTATCAATCAGAATGCAACGTCCTCTGCGATATGGTGCAGCTTTTCATCATAAGGCTTGGACATAGAAAGCGCCTCCTGAATATCAAAGTCAACGACCTTGCCAGCCTGCATACCAACTACACGGTTGCCAATTCCCTGCTCCAGCAGTTCTACAGCGTAGTAGCCCATTTCAGTAGCAGCTACACGGTCACGGACTGTCGGAGAACCGCCACGCTGTACGTGACCCAGAATGGTAGAACGTGCTTCAATGCCGGTCTTTTCCTGGATCAGCTTTGCGATCTCATCTGCATGGCCTACATTTTCAGCCACAACAATGATGAAGTTCTGCTTGCCTCTTGCCTTGAATTCCAGCATCTTCTTTGCAATCTTGTCCAGATCATAGGGCATTTCCTTTGTAATGATCTCCAGTGCGCCGGAAGCAACACCAGTATTCACTGCAATATAGCCTGCGCCACGACCCATAACCTCTACAACGCTGCAGCGATAGTGAGACTGGCTTGTATCAGACAGCTTGTCCATCAGTTCCATTGCCGTATTCATAGCGGTGTCATAACCAATGGTATAGTCTGTGCAGGCAATATCATTGTCAATGGTACCCGGCAGACCAACGCACGGAATACCATGTGCCGACAGATCTGCTGCACCACGGAACGAACCGTCACCGCCGATGACAACCAGACCCTCCAGACCATGCTTTTCACAAGTTTCCTTTGCTTTCAGCACGCCTTCTTCTGTCCGGAATTCTGCGCTTCTTGCTGTATAGAGCATTGTACCGCCCTGTTTAATAATGCCTGCAACGCTCAGCTCGTCCATCTGCTCCAGATCATCGTCAATCAGACCGCAGTAGCCGCGCTTTACGCCGTAAACTGTCATACCCTTCTTCAATGCAGCACGCACAACGGCACGCACTGCTGCATTCATACCCGGCGCATCGCCGCCGCTTGTTAATACACCAATCGTTTTAATCATAACGTATACTCCATTCCGCCGCACGGCAAAAAATTGAAACGGCTGACCCGCATTTCACCAAAAACGGCGATTCCTCAAGCAAGCCCGAAACCATTCCATTCCTATTCTATTATACTGATATTTCTTCTTTTGTCAAGTGGTTTTCGAAAAATTTAACAAGTATTCTCCTGCATTTCGCTAAAAAATCATGATTTCTCCCATATCCGGATGGATCCCATAACAGCCGAAAATACTCCTACATCAGAAAATTTACGACTTTGCCTGTATCAGCCCCACCTGCTCCGCCGAAAAAGCCTCGCAGAATCGTACATATGACGATTCCGTAACAGCGACTGCCTGACCGCTGCGTGGTGAAATCATGCGCTTCTGATCCAGCAGATAAAAACAAAGCGGGGTTTCCCCGGGAAATTCCGCCGCCAGTGCCAGAGCACACTGCATCTGTTCCGGCTGCCGGGAATCCAGCTTAATGCACAACCGTCCCTGAGGCAGCGTCCGCAACAGTTCCTCCTCCGTGAGAATACTGTCACAGAATACGCTGACAGTATCTTCCTTCTGGGCAATTTTTCCCCGAACACAGAGCACTGCATCCCGTTCCAGCTTGGCACGCACAGCCGGATACAAGGATGAAAATACCACGCAGTCTGCTGCTCCGGTGTGATCCTCACAGGTGAGAAAGCACATGGTATCCCCTTGCTTTGTCACATGCCGTTTGACATTCTGCAAAGTCACAAACAGGGTCACACGCATCCCATCCTTTTGCTCCGACAGTGAAAAGGCATTCTGGGCATGAAACAGCCGGCTGAGCCATTGCACATGATCCAGAGGATGTCCTGACAGATAAAATCCCATGCTGTCATGCTCCATCCGCAGCAGTTCCTCCGGGGAATATTCCGGTGCAGGTGCGATCACTCTCTCCTGCACCGGCGTTTGTTCTGCACCGCCAAAGAGATTCATCTGACCAGTAACAATACTATTCCGTTCTTCCCTGCATTCCGCCAGAATTTGCTCCCGGTTTTCAAACATCTGCCTGCGGTTCAGCCCAAGTCCGTCCAGTGCACCGCAAAGAATCAGACTTTCCAGTGCCTGTTTGTTCAGTCCGAAAGGCAGCACCCGGCGGCAGAAGTCGGAAATACCTGTGAAATTACCCTCTTTCTGCCGCTGTACCACAATGGCATCAATGAGACCTCGTCCCAGATTTTTCACCGCCAGCAGCCCGAAACGAATATGCTCCCCGCAGCGTGTAAACACCGCTGTGCTTTCATTGACATGGGGCGGCAGCACACGCACGCCGGCATTCTGACATGCTGTCAGATATTCCATGAGCTTTCCCGTTTCGCCCATGACACTGGTGAGAAGCGCCGCCATATCATCTGCAAAATAGTGATATTTCAGATATGCCGTCTGATATGCCAGCAGCGCATAGGCAACCGCATGGGACTTGTTAAATGCATAGGATGCGAACCCGGCGATCTCATCAAAAATGGCATTTGCCGTTTCTGCCGGAATGCCATTCGCCACGGCACCGCAGCAGGGCGTGCTGCCATCAGAGCCGTCACTGCCATAGAGGAATACCTGCCGTTCCTGTTCCATGGCAGCCTGTTTTTTCTTTGCCATGGCACGCCGTACAATATCTGCCCGTCCATAGGAATATCCTGAAAGCGTCCGGCAGATCTCCATAACCTGCTCCTGATAGATCATGCAACCGTAGGTTGGCTTCAGGATCGGCTCCAGCAGCGGATGGGCGTAAGTGATATTCTCCGGATGGCGGCGATTTTCCAGGTATTTGTCAATGGACATGCGAGGCCCCGGACGATACAGGGACAGAGCAACCGTCAGATCTTCCAGACAAGTGGGACGAAGCCGCATGAGCACATGGCGCATTCCGGTACTTTCAAACTGGAATACACCTGTGGTATCCCCACGGGACATCATGGCATACACATCCTGGTCATCCAGCGGAATCTTGTCAATATCAAATGCCGGTTCATACTGGTGGACTGTCCGGACGCAATCCCGGATAATCGTCAGGTTTCGCAGACCGAGAAAGTCGAACTTCAGAAGTCCCATGGATTCCAGCACCTGCATGGGATACTGGGTCACCACAGTCTCATCATTTTTCTGCAAAGGCACAAGATCCGTAATAGGCACTGCGGAAATGAGCACCCCTGCCGCATGGGTTGAGGCATGACGAGGCATTCCCTCCAGACGCATTGCCATATCCAGCAGTTTTTTTGCTGCGGCATCTGAGTCATACAGCTTGCGCAGTTCTTCCCCATCGCCGCCCTGCATTGCCTGGGCAATGGTGCTTCTGGAGTCAATGGACTTGGCGATCTTGTCGCACAGACCATAGGAGATCCCCATGGCACGGCCTGTGTCCCGGACTGCACCACGTGCTTTCATCAGGTCGAACGTAATAATCTCCGACACATGGTCTGCCCCATATCGGGAAATGACGTATTCCTTGACCTTCTGTCTGCCCTCAACGCAAAAGTCCACGTCAAAATCCGGCATACTCACACGTTCCGGATTGAGAAAGCGTTCAAACAGCAGATGATAGCGGATGGGATCAACCTGGGTAATGCCCATGCAGTAGGCACAGAGACTTCCTGCACCGGAACCACGTCCAGGACCTACGGGAATTCCAGCATTTCTGGCATAGTGGATATAATCCCACACAATAAGGAAATAATCCACATAGCCCATCTGGGTAATGACAGATATTTCCATCCGCATCCGCTGGAGTACCTCCTGAGACGGATGATCGCCGTAATGCCGCCGCAGTCCGTCCCGGCAGAGCTGTACAAAAAACGCCTGACAATCCGTCACGCCCTCCATGGTGAATTTGGGAAGATAAATATGCCCCGTCTCAAATTCCACCTGACAGCGTGCCGCAATGGCAGCCGTATTGGTCACCGCCTGCGGCACAGCAGAAAACAGTGCCGCCATTTCCTCTGTGGATTTCAGATAAAACTCATCTGTCTCAAAATGCATACCGTCGGGATCGTCCACAGTCCTGCCGGTCTGGATGCACAGCAGCACATGCTGCATTTCCGCATCCTCTTTCCGGATATAGTGGGCATCATTGGTTGCCGCCAGAGGGATTCCCGTTTCCCGGGAAAGCCGTAGTAAAAGGGGTAGATTCCGGCGTTCTTCGGCAATGCCGTGATCCTGTATCTCCAGATAGTAATTCCCTGCCCCGAACAGCTGCTGATACCGCAGCGCCACGGACTTTGAACCGTCATAATTGCCCTCTGACAGCAGCCGTGGAATTTCCCCGGCAAGACATCCGGACAGACAAATCAGACCCTCATGGTACTGAGACAACAGTTCCCAGTCCACACGGGGTCTGTGATAAAATCCTTCCAGACTGGCAAGCGACACCAGCTTTACCAAATTCTGATAACCCTGCAAATTTTCGCAGAGCAGAATCAGGTGATAGCTTTTGCCGTCCAGACGATGTTCCCGGTCATGTCGTGTTCGCTGTGCCACATAGACCTCGCAGCCAATGACCGGATGGATTCCGGCAGCTTTTGCCGTATGGTAAAATGGCATCACGCCGTACATCACGCCGTGATCTGTCAGTGCCACCGCTGTCTGTCCAAGTGACTTCACATGTTCCACCAGCTGCTGGATACGGCAGGCACCGTCCAGCAGACTGTATTCACTATGCACATGCAAATGCACAAACGCATCATTTGGTATGGACGGCACGGCTTCTCAACTCCTCTGCAATGGCGGCTATTTTCTGAAAACGATGGTTTACGCCGGATCTGCCGATGGGAACAGACAGCAGTTCTCCCAATTCTTTCAGGCTCAGCTCCGGGTTTTCCAGGCGCAGCTCCGCCAGCTCCCGCAGCTCCGGCGAAAGGGCATCCATCTGACCAGATTTCACGATCCAACGGATATCCTCCGTCTGCCGCATGGCAGCACTGACCACTTTATTGATATTGGCTTCGTCGCAGTTGCGGACACGATTCGCCTTGTTGCGCATATCCTTGCGAATCTTGATGTTCATCAGTTCAATGGTGCACTGCTGTGCGCCCATATAGGTCAGCGTATCCTCAATGTGCTCGCTGTCCTTGATGTACAGCACATACATCTGCTTCCGCAGAATCCTGCCGCCATTGACACCGATACTGCCCAGAAGCTTTTGCAGATCTGTGCAGAGCAATTCTGACGGCGTGTTGAATTCCAGATGGTACTCCTTGTTGGGATCCATAACACTGCCGCAGCCAAAAAATACTCCGGCAAGAAATGCGCTAAGGCTGTTGTTGACCAGATTGGAAAGCCGTATCTCCCGCTTCTCCGGATGGATGTGATACGTTTCACAGATCTGGGCGATCTGCCCGG
>JBJFHO010000238.1:0-6332 GCA_051893675.1 Ruminococcus sp.
ACAGCGTCAGATATTTTATCCCGGAATTGGTCTCCAGAGAGACCTCCGTCTTGTCTGTCATACCCATGTCGTAAACATACTTGCCGATACATCTGGTGGCATTGCCGCACATCATTGCCTCAGAACCGTCTGCATTGAAAATGCGCATCCGGAAATCTGCGACCTCCGAAGGCAGGATCAGAACCAGTCCGTCAGAACCAACGCCGAACCGGACATCACTCATGAAAATCGAGAGCTTTTCCGGATCGGTCACTGTTTCCTGGAAGCAGTTGATGTAGATGTAATCATTGCCAATGCCGTGCATTTTTGAAAAAGTCAGCATATGAATCCTCCCATTCTATGGCAATACCGTACAAAGATTGTGCGTCAGATGTGCATCCAGATTTTTCGTCAGATGAATCAAAAAGTGCAGTGCATACTTTATGCATTCACGAGCATTTTTGTGAAATATGGCGGAAAAGATGCAGGCATATGACGTACAAAGCTGTCAGGCGGTCTTTGTGCGGTGTTGCCCTATGCATTGTCATTTTCTATTATACTGAAAATACAAGAAAAAATCAAGCTGTATCCCGAAATTTTTTTCGAATTCGGGAATTTTATGCTTCTGTCAAAGAAAATCCTTGCAATATCAGAAGGATTGTGATATAATAAAACAGATCGTAAGATGCCGCAGTTCTGCGAACATGATTGCATCCTGCGGCGTTTTTCAAAACCAAAAGAAATGAGGGTTTGCATTGGATTTACAGATGATTGCCTATCTGGCAGAACTGGGAAAGCTCAGCTTCACGCCGGAAGAAATGGAAAAAATGGCAGAAGAAATGACAAGCATCATTGAGATCATGGATACCGTAAAGGAAATCGATGTGGAATATGATGCACTGGCAGATAATAAGGATATCTACCTGAACGATCTGAGAGAAGATGTCAAGGCTGACAGCTTCCCCACAGAAAAAATTCTGCAGAATGCGGTCAACGATGAGAACTGCTTCGTTGTTCCGAAGGTCGTAGAATAATCTGCAAAATCGAAATAAAGGAGGTGTTCGCCGAAAACGGCGGACAGAAAAACTATGGATTTTACGCAACTGACAATAGAACGCCTGCGCAAAATGCTGGACAGCAAGGAAATTTCTGCTCCGGAGCTGACGCAGGGTTATCTGGATCGCATTGCGAAGTACGATGATACGATCCAAAGCTATATCACAGTAACATCTGAACGTGCCATGGCAGACGCTGCAGCTGCACAGAAGAAGATCGATGCCGGTGAAGCCGGAATGCTCTGCGGCATTCCCCTTGCCATCAAGGACAATATCTGCACCGACGGCATCCGGACAACCTGCGCTTCTAAGATGCTGGAGGACTTCGTGCCGCCTTACAACGCTACCGTTATGGAAAAGCTGATGGCACAGGATGCGGTCATGCTGGGCAAAACCAGCATGGATGAGTTCGCCATGGGCGGTTCGACACAGACATCTGCATTTGCAAAAACACGCAATCCGTTTAACACGGAGTGCGTACCGGGCGGTTCCTCCGGCGGTTCTGCTGCCTGTGTATCTGCTTCTCTGGCAGCAGCTGCACTGGGTTCTGACACCGGCGGTTCCATCCGTCAGCCGGCTGCATTCTGCGGCGTTACCGGTTTAAAGCCCACTTACGGCAGAGTTTCCCGTTACGGTCTGGTAGCTTTCGCCTCCTCTCTGGATCAGATCGGACCGATTGCAAAGAATGCAAAGGACTGTGCATGGCTGCTGAACGCCATTGCAGGCTATGATCCCCATGACGGTACCGTTTCCAAGCGCAGCACAGAGGACTTTACTGCCAAACTGGGAAAAGATATCAAGGGACTGAAGATCGCACTGCCTAAGGAATTTTACGCAGAAGGCATTGATGCAGAAGTGCGTGACGCCGTTCTGAATGCAGCTAAGACATATGAGGCTATGGGTGCTCAGCTGATAGAGTGCAGTATGCCCAGCCTGAAGTATGCCGTTGCTGCGTATTATCTGATCGCATCGGCAGAGGCTTCGTCCAATCTCTCCCGCTATGACGGCATTAAGTATGGTCACCGCAGCAAGATCGGCGATACCTTCCAGGAACTGATCTGCAATTCCAGAAGTGAGGGCTTCGGTGATGAGGTAAAGCGCCGGATCCTGCTGGGCAACTATGCCCTTTCCAGCGGCTACTATGATGCATATTACGGCAAGGCAATGGCATTGAAGCAGCGTATTACCGCTGAGTATGCCAATATCTTTGAGAGCTGCGATGTGATCCTGACACCGACATCTCCGACTGTAGCCTATGGCGTAAATGAGAATATCTCGGATCCGGCAAAGATGTACCAGGCAGATATCTGCACTGTTACTGTCAACATCGCTTCCCTGCCGGCAATTTCCACACCCTGCGGCTACAATGCATCCGGTATGCCCATCGGCATGTCCATCGTGGGAAAGCAGT
This sequence comes from Ruminococcus sp., assembly GCA_051893675.1. Taxonomy (GTDB): domain Bacteria; phylum Bacillota; class Clostridia; order Oscillospirales; family Ruminococcaceae; genus Ruminococcus_C. The sequence continues at coordinate 2,446 of JBJFHO010000238.1, forward strand.
TTGACGAATCCACGATTCTGCAGGTGGCTGATGCCTTTGAGCAGCAATTCACACCGGCTGCACCGGTACTTTAAGGAGGTCTGTGTTATATTATGTCATCCTATATTCCTGTAATCGGTCTGGAGATCCATGCCGAACTTCTGACAAAATCCAAGGTATTCTGCACATGCAGCGCTGAATTCGGCGGAAGCCAGAACTCCCGCTGCTGTCCGGTCTGCACTGGTATGCCGGGTACGCTTCCGGTCATTAACCAGACTGCTGTAGAGTACGCTGTAAAGGCAGGCTTCGCATTGGGCTGCGATATCAATAAATTCTCCGTATTCGACCGAAAGAATTACTTCTACCCCGACCTGCCCAAGGCATATCAGATCTCTCAGCTTTACCGTCCGCTCTGTCTGGAGGGAAAGGTGGAGATCGAGACATCTGCCGGCAAGAAAGACATCCGCATCAACCATATCCATCTGGAAGAAGATGCCGGAAAGCTTGTACACGATGATTTCAATGCGGTATCCCTGGCGGACTACAATCGCTGCGGTATTCCGCTGGTAGAAATCGTAACTGAGCCGGATATCTCCTCTGCTGAGGAAGCAAAGGCATTTATTGAAAAGGTCATCCTCCTGCTGCAATATGCCGGCGTCAGTGACTGTAAAATGGAAGAAGGCTCTCTGCGCTGTGATGTCAACGTTTCCATTATGCGTCCGGGCGATACCAAGCTGGGAACCCGTGCAGAGATCAAAAATATGAACTCCCTGAAATCCATCACCCGTGCCATCAACTATGAGATCAAGCGCCAGTCCAGACTGCTGGATGCAGGCAAACAGGTGGTACAGGAAACACGCCGTTTCAACGAAAACAAGGGCGAGACATCTTCCATGAGAAGCAAGGAAAATGCCCACGACTACCGCTATTTCCCGGAGCCGGATATTCTCCAGGTGAATTTCACTGATGAGATGCTGGATTCCATCAAGGCAATGCTGCCGGAACTGCCGCACAAGCGTATGAAACGCTATACGGAACAGTATGGCTTGTCCAAAACAGATGCGCAGATCCTGATCAATCAGAAGCGTGTTTCTGATTTCTATGATGAAGCGGTTGCGGCATATAATCAGCCAAAGAGTATCGCAAACTTTATTATTGTGGAGCTGCTGCGCCGTGTAAATCTGGGCGAAGTCTCCATGGAAGCACTCCCCTTCACTGCCCAGGAATTTGCAGAACTGGTGCAGATGGCGGATACCGAAAAGGTATCCAAGAACGATGCTAAGAAGATTCTCCGCCAGATGATCGAAACCGGAAAGGATGCAAAGACCATTGCACAGCAGTCCGGTATGCTCATTGTGAACGATACGGCTAAGGCGGAAGAGATGATCGCATCCATTCTGTCTGAAAATGCAGCTGCAGTGACACAGTATCAGAGCGGCGAAAAGAAGGTATTCGGATTCCTCATGGGTCAGTGTACAAAGGCACTGCGTGGCGTATGCACACCCGGCGTGATCAAGGAACTGCTGGAGAAAAAGCTGACAGAAGCTGTTCCCCAGGCAGAAGCTGAGGATTCCCAGAAGCAGGATACTGAAACAAAAGCAACAACTGAAAATGTCTGCACACCTTTTGCCAACGAAGCAAAGTATCAGCCGGAACGGAAAGATGGGATTCTCCAGATCGGAACAGACCATCTGCTCCATGAATTTGACTTTGCCGATGCAGCAGATCACGTAGGCGAAGAGATCACCATCCGTGCCTGCGTGCATAAGATCCGCCAGATGAGCGGCTTTGCCTTTGTCATTCTGCGTACCGGACGGTATCTGATCCAGTCGCTGTATACGCCGCAGCAGTGCAAGGATTCCATGGATGGTCTGCGGGAAGGCAACTTCGTCTGGATTCGTGGTACTGTTACAAAGAACGAAAAAGCAGTGGGCGGCGTTGAAGTACAGCTGTCTGAATTACAGGTCATCGCAAATTCCAATGCAGAATATCCGCTGAAAGTTTCCAACAAGAAGCTGGGCTGTGCACTGGATATCAACCTGGATAATCGTTCTGTTGCACTGCGCAACGTATACGAACGTGCCATTTTCAAGATCCAGGAAGGCGTAGTAGGCGGTTTCCGGGAGTTTATGCTCAAAGAAGGATTTACTGAGATCCACAGCCCGAAGATCGTTGCACAGGGTGCCGAAGGCGGTGCAAATATCTTCCATCTGGAATATTTCGATAAGCCTGCATTCCTGAACCAGTCCCCTCAGTTCTACAAGCAGACTGCTGTGGCATTCTTCGACCGTGTTTTTGAAATCGCTCCGGTATATCGTGCAGAAAAGCACGCCACTTCTCGTCATATTAATGAGTATATCGGTCTGGACTTCGAAATGGGCTATATCGACAGCATGTATGACGTCATGGCAATGGAAACTGCCATGCTGCGCTATGTCATGGATTATCTCCGTGCGAATTATGCTTATGAGCTGGAACTGCTGGATGCAGATATTCCGGTCATCCATGAGATTCCCAGCGTCACCCTGCTGGAAGCAAAGGAGATCCTGGGCAACAAGGGCTCGAAGAACAAGCTGGATCTGGAGCCGGAAGATGAAGTTGCAATCTGCGAATATGCCAAGGAGACATTTGGCAGTGACTTTATTTTCGTCACCCACTTCCCGTCCTCAAAGCCGCCGTTCTATGCGATGAACTCACGAGAAGATCCTCGTCTGGCATACAAGTTTGACCTGCTGTTCCGTGGTCTGGAGATCACAAGCGGCGGTCAGCGTATCCATGATTATCAGGAACAGCTGGACAAAATGCACGCACAGGGACTGGATCCGGAGGACTTCAAGTATTATCTGGAAGCCCACAAGTACGGTCTGCCGCCACACGGTGGTCTGGGCATCGGTCTGGAACGGCTTGTCATGAAGCTTCTGGGACTGTCCAATGTTCGTCAGGCAAGCATGTTCCCCCGTGACATCAACCGTCTGCTCCCGTAAAAAAACGTATCAACCTTTTTAACGCACACAAGTGAGTCTATTTGTGTGCGTTTTCTTCTCAGGAAAGGTGACAAACTATGGATGATAAAGAATTTTACCTGGATGCGATCCGGGATGTTGTTCCGACACAAAAAGAAGACCAGATCCAGGATGTGTTCTATTCCTTCCTGGAGCTGGAACACCTCTATGATTCTGCCATCGAGCTTGTCAAGGCACAGCTGAATATTTTTGATAATGAGTTCAGTATGCGCTTTCAGCGGAATCCCATCCATAACATTGAAAGCCGCATCAAAACACCCCAGAGTATTGTGGGAAAACTCCAGCGGAAAGGGATGCCCATCACGCCGGAAAGCGCCCGGAACAATTTGACCGATATTGCCGGTGTGCGTGTCATCTGCTTTTACATTGACGATATCTATGCCATTGCAGATCTGCTCACAAAGCACAGTGCCTTTCAGCTGCGCAAGATCAAGGACTATATCAAAAATCCAAAGCCCAACGGCTACCGCAGCTTTCATATGATCCTGGATGTGCCGGTCTATATGTCCAACGGCAGACAGACCGCACCCGTTGAAATACAGATCCGCACCATTGCTATGGATTTCTGGGCAAGTCTGGAGCATCAGCTGCACTATAAATCCACTGGGGATCCAAAGGTTGCAGCGACTCTGACAGATGAGCTGAAAGAATGTGCCGAAACCATTGCGGCAACTGACCGTAAAATGCAGGATATGTTCAAACAGATCAATCTGCTTTGATCTATCAAAAAAAGGGGCTGTTGCAGGACAGTAAAACCCAGGTTAGCGAGTCGATGTGGGCATCGACCCCTACAAAACGTCACGCAATTCGTGGTAATTTGTAGGGTGCGATGCCCACATCGCACCGTTTTCCTGTTGGATTACTGTCTGCAACAGCCCTTTTTAT
>JBJFHO010000239.1:0-2500 GCA_051893675.1 Ruminococcus sp.
AAGGGGAGCTGGCACGGCGCAGCCGTGACTGAGGGGTTCTTTCCTATAAAATTAATTTCCGTGTTTTTGTGAAAAAGGCGCTTGACATTTTCGGGAAAATCGTGTATACTATAAGAGAAGAGAGCAATATCGCTTCGGCGGTCAGCTCCCAAATGGAAAATTACGAAAATAACCGTCCAAGTTGGCTGCTGGGACGGTTATTTCCGTTTCTTGCTGTTTTATACGAAAAAATGCATCCGGAAACGGGTGCATTTTTCATTTATGATAAATTTTTTCGTCTGTGTTACGTCAACGTTGCTTTCCACCGCACAACAAAAAACGCAGCCCCGGGGCTGTCCCGGAACTGCGTAAAAAAACTGGTCTGAGTGACCCGACTTGAACGGGCGGCCTCTACCACCCCAAGGTAGCGCGCTACCAACTGCGCCACACCCAGATCTGTTTTTGCAGACGCTTTTCTGTCACGCCTGTTCTTTAATTATAGCACAAGAGGATATGCTTGTCAAGGACTCCACTTGAAAAAAGATATTGAACAGCATATACCACTTAACAAGGAAATAGAATCATACTTTTAATGGCAATTTCGGCTATTCCGGAATGCTTTATTTTTTTGCCCGTTTTGCCATGGCAACTTTGCCAATTCTGCTGTAACGCTGAGAAATATCCCCAATACTGGAAACTTTCATCAGATTTTGTGTAAATTCGAGTTCATAGTTGCACGTCGGCGTGCAACTTTTGCCCTCTGAGGCGCTATTTATGAGAGGACTTTTTCTTCTCAGGAAAAATTGCCCCGGTCAGAAAGGAGAAATCTATGGCAAATCCACAAAAGGAAAACGGGTATACGGCGATTGCGAATGAGTTGCTGGAACATATCTATTCTGCTAGGTTGACGTGTCTTGAATTAAAAACAATTCTTGTGATTTTGCGTTATACATATGGTTTCAATGGGAGAAAAGAAACTGAATTATCGTATTCATTCATTGCAAAAGCAATTGGAATACAACGAAGAAACGCCATACGCAATGTCTCATCTCTTGTTGCGAAAAATATGATATTCATAACAGGAAATCGAGGAAAACATGACGGAAATATTATTCGTTTCAATAAGGATTATGATTCGTGGATTTTACCTAGTGTCACCAGTGACACTAGTGTCGTACATGACACTACCCCTAGTGTCGTACATGACACTATCCCTAGTGTCACCAGTGACACCCAACAAAACAAGAATATAAAACAAGATATAAAACAAGAATATTGCGCATGTGCATTTTTCGAATCTCTATGGGCGGAGTATCCCAACAAGAAGGGCAAAGCCAGAGTAACCAAAAAGTCTCTGGATGCCATAAACAGGATTGGCTATGCAGAGATGCACCGGGCACTGGAACGCTATAAGACAAGCAAGCCGGAATGGCAGCACTGGCAGAACGGCAGCACGTTTTTCAACAGCGGTTATCAGGACTATCTGGATGCATCCTGGACAGCGGAAAAGGAGGAAACTGACTATGAAACAAATTATGGAACAAATCAAAATGCCGATGATGACAGATGGTGCTGTGACGGTATCATCTAAGCCCATTGACCCGGAGGAAAGCCTGCGCCAGTGGGTACAGCGTTACAACGAGACGGAGGGAAACCTCAAGGGCTATGACTGCCGCACATGCAGGAACAAGGGGTATATCTCCGTGCTGGAGGATGGCTACGAGATGCACAGGGAGTGCAAGTGCCTGAAAATACGGCAATGCCTGGGGAATATCAGACGCTCCGGCTTGTCGGACGTTCTGGAGCGCATGACCTTTGACAGCTATCAATGCGAGTCGTCCTGGCAGGAACAGGCGAAGCAGACCGCACAGGAATACGCCAGAACACCGGGCAATTCCTGGCTGTATCTGTCCGGGCAGTCCGGTTCAGGAAAGACACATCTTTGCACAGCCGTATGCGGCGCATTGTTGAAACGTGGAGTGCAGGTGCAGTATGCCATGTGGCGTGATATCTGCCGGGAAATGCAGAGCTTTCAGAAGCGGGAAGATTGTTACCGGAAGCTGATGGACTGGGAAGCGCTTTATATTGACGATTTCCTGAAAACCAGCAATCCCCGGAAGGAGCTGGATATTGCCTTTGAGATCATCAACGGCAGATATTTCTCCGGGAAGCGTACCATTCTCTCCAGTGAGATCCTGCTGAAGGAATTATTCCGGATGGATGCCGCCATTGCCGGGCGTATCCGGGAACGGTGTGAGAACGGCAGATTCGTGGTGCAGATCAACAAGGAAAACGAGAAAAATCACCGCCTGACCGCCATGCCTGAGGATATGCGGTAATGCGATAAACACATCCACCGCCCCCGTAGGGAACGACCCCTGTGTCGTTCCGTATGACACCTGTGCCGTTCCGTGTGACACCCGTGTCGTTCCGTGTGACACCTGTGTCGTTCCGTGTGACACCTGTGCCGTTCCGTGTGACCCCTATGTCGTTCCGTGTGACACCTGTGTCGTTCCGTATG
>JBJFHO010000239.1:2600-6265 GCA_051893675.1 Ruminococcus sp.
ACACCTGTGCCGTTCCGTGTGACACCTGTGCCGTTCCGTGTGACACCTGTGCCGTTCCGTGTGACACCTGTGCCGTATCATCCGATATCCCCGGTGGAACGACACGGGGGTCGTTCCCTACGAAGGGTATCCGGGATAATGGGCAATATGCAAACCCGTTGGAACAGGTTGCGCCGTGTACTGGGACGTGTGAAAAAACAAAATCCTGATTGACGGGTTGATATGGGCATCGCACCGTCATCAGGATTGTCAAAATCATCCCCGTGTATTCTTCCGATACGCCAGAAAGCTCTCCAGAATAATCGTCGCCGCCACGGCATCCACTACGGCTTTGCGTTTCTTTCCACGGGTATTGGTCACATTGAGGCAGGCATGGGCGGATACTGTGGTACAGCGTTCGTCCCAGAGCTGTACGGGAATGCCTGTCATCTCCCCCAGTCCCAGGGCGAACTGCTGGCACAGTTCCCCACGCATACCGATGGTATTGTTCATATTCTTGGGATATCCCACCACCACAAGCTCCGCACGATGTTCCTTTGCAGCGGCGGCGACCTTTCTCATGCACTGGTCGAAATCCCGTTCCGTAATGACTCCTGCCGGCGATGCCAGGAATTCTCCTCGGTCACAGACCGCAAGACCTGTTCTCGTATCGCCGAAATCCACGCCTAAAATAATCATTGCGCCGTCCTCATCACCAGGGCTGGACAGTGCCGATGATCTGCCGCACATCGTCCACGCCGTGGGCATCCAGCCAGGCGTCCATTTCCTCGATGATATGCACCGGTGCCAGGGGGTCGGTGAATATGGCAGCGCCGACCTGTACAGCACTTGCCCCAGCCATCATCATTTCAATGGCATCTGCACCGCTTGCCACGCCGCCCATACCAATGACGGGAATGGAGACCGCCTGGGCTGTCTGCCATACCATACGCACTGCCAGAGGGAATACAGCAGGGCCGGACATACCGCCCACATTGTTCCGGAGAATGGGACGCTTTGTCTCGATATTGATACGCATGCCCAGCACCGTGTTAATGAGGGAAACGGCATCTGCTCCGGCGGATTCCACAGCCTTTGCAATGTCTGTAATGCTGGTCACATTGGGGGACAGCTTTACAATAAGGGGCTTTGTGGTAGCCTTGCGTACCGCTGCCGTAATGGCTTCTGCACTGTCGCAGTGGACACCGAATGCCGCACCGCCCTGCTTCACATTGGGGCAGGAAATATTCAGCTCGATCATATGCACATCCGTTGCATCCAGCTTCTGGGCAATGGACACACATTCCTCAATGGTAGAGCCGGCGATATTCGCCAGAATGACCGTATCCTTTGTCAGAAGATTGGGCAGCTCTTTCTCCAGAAAGGCATCAATACCGGGATTCTGCAATCCCACGGAATTGAGCATGCCGCTGGGTGTCTCTGCAATACGAGGGGCAGGATTTCCCGGACGGGGCTGACCTGTGGTACCCTTTGTTGCAATGCCGCCCAGTTTGGACAGCGGAAACAGCTCTTCGTATTCCCTGCCGTAGCCGAACACGCCGGATGCCGGAATAATGGGGTTTTTCAGCGTGACCCCAGCCACGTCTACCGATAATTTTGCCATTACCACACAACCTCCTCTGCAGGAAATACCGGACCGTCCTTGCAGACATGCCCCATGACAGGCTTGCCCTCACGTTCCAGCTGGCAGGCGCATACCAGACACGCACCAATGCCGCAGCCCATGCGTTCCTCCATGGATACCTCACAGGGTACGCCGGCATCCTTTGCCGCAGCTGCCACGAATTTCAGCATGGGTCTGGGGCCGCAGGCATAGACCATATCTGCACCGCCATGGGCGAGAAGTTCCTTCAGGGGCTCCGTCACAAGGGCATGACGTCCGGCAGTGCCGTCGTCTGTACAGAGAATGGTCTGCGCCCCTGTCCCCTGGAATTCCTGTTGCAGCGTCACTACCGATGCGCTGCGGAATCCGCAGATCGCCGCTGCACGTGCACCATAGACCTGGGCAAGGGACAGCATAGGCGGATTGCCGATACCGCCGCCTACCAGTATCACACGCTTTGCCTCAGGCAGAATGGTGAAGCCGTGTCCGAGGGGTCCCAAAACGTCCAGATTTTCCCCGGTGCGTACATTGGCGAGGGCATCCGTTCCGGCACCCTTGACTTCAAATACAATGGTCAGCGTCCCCTTTTCCCGGTCAATTTCACAGATGGAAATGGGACGGCGCAGGGTGCATCCAACAGGCAGCAGATGGACAAACTGTCCCGGCACTGCCGCTTCTGCAATGGCAGGACACAGGAGCACCATGCGATAAATATTGCCAGCAAGCGCCTGTTTTTCCAGAACCGGCGCAAGCATCTGGGTATATGCCATAACCATACAACTCCTTTCTGTTAGATTCAGCATTCCATAAGCAACGTTCTCCGTGCTGTGATTGAAATGAGGAATTAGGAATGAGGAGTTAGGAATGATGGTGTTCGCTGCGCTCACAGAATAAAGGAAGCACTGCGTGCCAAGCCGTAAGGCGTGATTGAATCAGTGATTCCTTAGATATATCTCCGCAGGAGATACCTTCATTCCTCATTCCTAACTCCTAATTCCTCATTTTTACGCACGAAAAAGTTACAGGTATGCCGCCATGGTAGATTATATCTTCGTAATATCCACCATTTCCACATCATCAATACTTCTGCCGGATTCCAGCACATTTGCCAGAGCCGAAGCCGTATCAATGGCAGTGAGACAGCAGATGGAGCGTTCCACGGACTTGCGGCGCATCTTTACGCTGTCACGTGCCGGGAGACGTCCCTTTGCCGAGGTGGAGATCATATAGTGAATCTTGCCGCTCTCCAGCAGGGAGATGGTATTGGGTTCCCCATCGGAGATCTTCTTCACCAGATTGGTGGCGATCATATTGTGATTCAGCACAGCCGCTGTACCGCTTGTACCGTACAGCTCGAAGCCCATGCGTGCGAACTTATCCGCAATGGCAATGATCTCCTGCTTGTCGCTGTCACGGACGGACAGGAGCACGCCGCCTTCCTTTTTCAGGTCGTAGCCGGCAGCGATCAGTCCCTTGAGCAGTGCATCCTCCAGATTGGTGGCAATACCAAGGCATTCGCCGGTGGACTTCATTTCCGGTCCCAGCATGGTATCCACATCCTGGAGCTTCTCGAAGCTGAATACAGGCACCTTTACGGCAACATACTTGCCCTTGGGGTGCAGTCCCGGCTTGTAGCCCAGACTCTCCAGTGTCTCGCCCAGCATGATCTTTGTGGCAATATCCACCATGGGGATACCTGTCACCTTGCTGATATAGGGCACTGTACGGGACGAACGTGGGTTCACCTCAATGACATAGACCTGATTGTTGTATACCACGTACTGGATGTTGATCAGACCTACTGCGTGGAGTTCCTTTGCCAGAAGTCCGGTATAGCGGACGATGGTGTCGGTAATGGACTCGCTCAGATTCTGCGCCGGATAGATGGAGATGGAGTCACCGGAGTGGACGCCTGCACGCTCCACGTGTTCCATAATACCCGGAATCAGGAAGTCCTTGCCGTCACAGATGGCATCCACCTCAACCTCAGTACCCATCATATACTTGTCGATAAGCACAGGGTTTTCAATCATATGGCTGGTAATGATCGCCATATATTCTT
>JBJFHO010000240.1:0-27415 GCA_051893675.1 Ruminococcus sp.
TTTATTATTATATCACACCTTTTCGTTCTTGTCAAGACGAATGTTTTACAGATTTTTCTCTGTATTCTAGGCAAGTTGTACAAACAGGTAAAAGAAAAGCCAGCCCGATTGCTCAGGCCGGCTTGGTTGGCTTATATAAAATTACTGACTCACATAAAATTATATAAGAACTGAATAATTTTGCTCATAACCGGTATGCCTGCTTCTGCGACAACAAGTAAGTACATGAATTCTAACATATCACCACCCTCTTTCTCCCTTTATCTTCTAAATATATCGCGTATGTCCTCTCTAAGTTGTGCATCCCTATATCTTCTCTCAGCATCTCGGTTGCTCTGTTCCACTGAATCTTGCAACGATTGAATTTGCTGCTGCGTTTCACGATACCTTTGTTCTTCCAACTCTCTTTGTCTTATGCGTTCTTCCATTTCTGCAATCTCATCTTGTTCTCTTTTGTATATTGAGTATGCTTCTGCCACATCCACATTGAATCGACTTACATTGTGTTGCACAGCTCTAGCGCTACCAATATTACGTATATAGCCCATATCCATATGGGTTTCTTTTTCTAGAGACCTCTTCAAAACCCATTGCTCATTTATTGTTTCTTCCAATTTTGTTTTTAATGGTCGAAGGTCAAACCCACTGATCGCCTCATTGTAATAACCATTGTTTTCATTTATGTATTGTTCTTCCTGTGCTAAATAAATATCTATATTTTTCCGTGATTGTCTTGCCTGGTTTCCAAACTTTCCCGCCTTCACAAATAGAACACACGCAATAATTGGAGCGACGAATTCCAATAGACTATCTATGCAAAGCAAAATAAATATTATAACCATTAATAAATCGTTTTTTATTTGCTGTACATCATTGATCAAGTAAGTTAAAGGAAAAGAAGCAACCCAAAGTAAAAGCAATCCTATTGCTATTCTAATCCTCTTTTTTTTCTTTTCTGTCTTTTCTTGAATCATCTCGTTATCTTTCACATATCCTTGTGTTTTATAATTGATATAATTTCGGATTCGTTCTACTCCGGCAATATGCTGTTTGAGTTCTTCTTCTTGTTCATAGCAGTTCACCAGATCATCTAATAAATTTGTCGCAGTTGTAATCACCATATGCTTGTCCTCCTTTACATTGTATACAAGCCGTTCCCTTGTCCAATATTAGTATACCATAGTATTTTATAATTGTCAAGCATTTTTTTACAATAGTATTGTAAAGTTTGACTTAGGAGTGGTTTCTATGTTTGCAGAACGAATCAAAGAACTCAGAACATCTTTGGGGATGAACCAAATTCAATTCGGCAGAAAGCTCTGCGTCACAAAGCAATGCATCAGCAACTGGGAAAACGACAATATTATGCCTTCCATTGACATGCTCATGCGCATTGCTACGACTTTTTCCGTCAGTTCCGACTATCTGCTGGGGCTGGAAAATCAGCGCACACTGGATGTGACCGGGCTGACCAATGAACAGATCCTGCACATCCAAAACGTTGTCAATGATCTAAAGCAAAAATAAGCACAAAAACCAACTCCCAGCAAAGCCGGGGGGTCTAAATACAAAAAGACCCGACATTCACCTGCCGAGTCTTTTCTGTTATTCTATTATAGCTATAGCACCATTATGCCTGGCTGCTGTCCATATCGATTTTGAACGCATCATACCGCTTGATCGCACGGTCATTCTTCTCCACGTTCTGTCCTTCGCACCAGCCGTCCAGCATATCCTCAAAGGTATCCGCATACTTGCCGGAAATCACTGAATTGATCTGATCCTCTGTCCAGAGGTCATCCTCTGTCATTCGTGCAGTAATATCCCGACGGACGATCAGATAATATGCACTTTCATCCTCGACCATTGCCGGAACGCCCAACTCTGCCTCATCAAAGATGAAATTATATGCCTTTTCTGACGGCGAATATGTCACGTCTTCCGGATCCGTATCCTCGTCTGTTGTCACCTTGGCAATAATTTTCTCGCTTGCATATGGTACAGTTGTTGTGGTGGTATCCGTTGTTTCCTCTTCGTCAGTGCTCTCGTCAGCAGCTGTAGTGGTTTCTGTTTCCTCTGTTGCTTCGGCAGTGGTTGTCTCCGCTGTATCATCTGCACCTGCGGTTTCTGTGGTATCCGCAGATTCCTCCGCTGCGGTAGTAGTGGTTGTCTCAGCAGTTGTGGTGGTAGTTGTTGTGGTCTCTGCAGGAATCTCGTTGCCCTCCTCGTCAGTTGCAGAAGTAGCGGTTTCCGCAGCAGCTTCTTCGGAAATAGAAGTGACATAGGCGTTATATTCGCTCTGGATGGCATCCATTTCCTCATCCATTGCCGCTTCATCGCCCTCGAGTGCTTCCAGTTCGCCCAGATAGTCCTCCACCATGTGCTTCATATCTTCTTTGCCGGCATCATCCAGTTCCTCGCCGTTTCCATCGGTCAGGTTAAACTGGATATACCGTACACGAGCATTATTTTCCTCATAATACTCTTTCAGTTCGTCCTCAGTCACGCCTTCTGCGCCGTCTACATCATAGTAATACAGGAACACTTCATCAGTCAGGTAAGTATTTCTCAAAACCTGTGTCACGGAATCCTTGGAAATACCGTTTCTCTCATAGATTTCACCGTTACTTGCCCAAAACGCCTCAATGGTGTCGGAAATTTCTGATTCCTGATCCTCGTCCAGTTCCAGACCCAGTTCCTCGCACTTCTTAGAGATCGCCACATGACGCTGACAGTATTCCATTGTCTTATTCTGGATCCATGTCTCTGCGCTAACGCCGTCCATGGTCTGCTTCTTTACAACATCATCGTCATCTACATCCAGCTCAGAATTTTCTGACTGAAGTGTCTGAGTCAGTTCCATGTACGAAGCATAGGAATAATAGATATAAACGCCTGCTTTCAGCTGTACACCGTCGATGGTTACTGCATAAGCCGTGCTGCTGCCGAATGTGCTGCATGCAGTGCAGGAAGCAGCTACGACTGCTGCGGCAAGAACTGCTGCCGCCTTTTTCCATTTGAACATATTTTTTAATACCTCCGAGATAATTTCCACGGTTTTGGCTTTGAAAAACCGCCGCCGTAATCCGATACTTATCTATTATACTATATTTTTTCGAATAAGTCCATACCTTACACGAAATTTTTTTCAAATTCTCAAAAAAATCCGATCGAGAATTGATTTTATCGGAATTTTGTGGTATAGTAGAGGATATAACAGATCACAAATGCGTTTTTTCAAAGAAAGGAGCTTTTCCATGAAAGCATTGATTACAGGAGCAACCTCCGGTATTGGCAAGGCTATCGCCCAGGAACTGAGCCGCAAAGGCTGGTCGCTGATTCTCACAGGACGCAGTGAAGCTGCACTGGAGGAGTTAAAAGAGACGCTGCCAGTTCCGGTGGAGACCATTGCATTGGATCTGGCAGAAAATCAGGCTCCCTTTACATTATATGAATTCTGCAAAGGAAAGCATGTGGATCTGTTGGTGAACAATGCCGGTTTCGGCGTATTCGGTGCATTTACAGATACGGCATTGCAGGATGAACTGGAATTGATCCAGGTGAACATCCGTGCGCTGCACATTCTTACAAAGCTGTTTCTACGGGATTTCAAAAAACGGAACAGCGGACGTATTCTCAATGTAGCATCCAGTGCCGGTTTCCTCACGGGACCGCTGTTTTCCTCTTATTACGCCTCTAAAAATTACGTAGTGCGGCTGTCTCTTGCCATTGCGGAAGAACTGCGCCGGGAAAAGAGTCGGGTCACAATCAGTATTCTCTGTCCCGGCCCTGTGGATACTGGCTTCAACAACCGTGCCGGAGTGCAATTCCGTGTCAAGGCACTGACGCCGGAGGCAGTGGCGAAAGAAGCTGTTTTCGGCGCAATTACTGGGAGACTGCTGATTATCCCGGGACTTATGATGCGTGTGGGCATTGCTGCTTCTCATCTGGTGCCGGAACAGGTGTTGTCCCGCATCCTCTACCATGTCCAGGCAGCGAAAAGATCTGAATAAAATTAATACTAAAAGGCTGTTGCAAGAAACATCCATGGCAAGCCAGTGCAATATCACGCACCCTGTCAGCCATGTTTACTGTTCTTGCAACAGCCTTTTTATAGTTTTCTTGTTTTATGATTTACCGGTGCACCAGTAAATTTGGAGGACAAAAATGTCTGTTCCCCATACAATCCGTAATAGCCGGACAATAAGTAGCTCACTGCAATTGCCAGCAGATAATAGGGTGCTCCGGCAGCGCCGAACAATTCCACAGCAATCATAAGGGATGCCAGCGGGCAATTTGTCACACCGCAAAACAGTCCTACCATGCCCACAGCGGCACAGAACGAGGGTGAAATATCCAGTATCTGCCCGAACAGGCACCCGAAAGTGGCACCGATAAAGAAGGACGGGACGATCTCGCCGCCTTTGAATCCACCGCCCAGGGTGACAGCGGTGAAGAGCATTTTCGCAAGAAAGGCATACCATACCGCCTCGCCGCCCATGGCACGTCCAATGACATCGGTGCCGATGCCTAAGTAATCCTGATTCCGCACCAACAGAATAAGCAGCCAGAGCATACCGCTTGCCGCCAGGATACGCAGATAGGGGTTCGGTATTTGTTTGCGCAGCTGTTTTTCCGTTTGATGCAGCAGAATACAGAAGAGAATACTGATAGCCGCACAAAGTACCCCCAGCAGCAGGATCTTCAGTGCAGGAATAACCTGAAATGACGGTACATTTTCCACTGCAAATTTCGCCAGCGGAATCCCCAGCTTTCCGGCAATCCACGAAGCCGTCAGGGATGCTATGGTGCAAGGTACCAATGCGGCATAATGCATGGCGCCGACGCAGACCACTTCCATGGCGAAAACCGGTGCTGCAATGGGTGTCCGGAAAATAGCGGAAAATGCTGCCGCCATACCGCAGAGGATCAGCACCCGTTTGTCCCGTTCATTTAACCGGAACAGCCGGCTCAGAACGCTGCCCATACTGCCGCCCAGCTGCAATGCTGCACCCTCTCGCCCGGCACTGCCGCCGCAAAGGTGCGTCACAATGGTAGAGACGAATATCAACGGCGCCATCTGCACCGGCAGCTCCGCCTCGGAACGCAGAGATGCCAATACCATATTGGTACCCCGGTCATTCTGATCCCGGGTGATACGGTAGAGCCAGACAATGAGCAAACCGCCCAGCGGAAGTGCCAGCAAGACCCACGGATGACCGCTGCGGAAAGATGTGACCCACTGGATGGCATATACAAAGGCAACGCCGATCAGCCCCACAATGCCTCCGGTGATCACAGAAAAAATGACCCATCGCAGCAGCAGCCGCAAATGAGAGATCACATGAATGGCACTGTGCAGCAGCCGTCCTTTCCAGCGTGACACAAAAGCATTACGCCTGCGCAAAGAATCCCCTCCCAGAACAGAAATAATCCTCTGTGAAAAAACTCCACAGAGGATCTTTCACCAGGGCACCTCTAAATGCCCCGATTCCATCAAACAATCAATAGTTTTCAGCCTTGATCATGAAATAAGACTGCGGGTGCTGACATACCGGACATACCTCCGGCGCCTTCTTGCCGATCACGATGTGACCACAGTTTGCGCACTCCCAGATCACGTCGCCGTCCTTGGAGAATACACAGTCGCCCTCCACATTTGCCAGAAGCTTGCGGTACCGTTCTTCGTGCATCTTTTCGATCTTACCCACTTCTTCAAACAGGGTTGCGATCTCTGTAAAGCCCTCTGCCTTTGCCTGTTCTGCAAATTCACGGTACATATCTGTCCACTCGTAGTTCTCTCCGGCAGCAGCATCTTTCAGATTCTCCGTTGTCTCTGGCATCTGACCGCCGTTCAGCAGCTTGAACCAGATTTTTGCGTGTTCCTTTTCATTGCTTGCAGTCTCTTCAAAGATCTTGCCGATCTGCACATAGCCGTCCTTCTTTGCCTTGGATGCGTAGTACGTATACTTGGTATACGCCTGGGATTCGCCGGCAAATGCCGCCAACAGATTCTTTTCTGTCTGTGTTCCCTTCAGTTCTGCCATGATCATGTCCTCCTTTTTTGAAACTGCCCATACAAAAGCATAATATTGCTTCTGATCAGGCGGTTCCCTGTACAAGTTTTGATATATTCTCCTCGGCTGTCTCCCCGGGCTGCGACTGGCATCCGGGACACAGACCGCTGAATACAATGTGATGTGATTCGATCAGAAAACCGTTGCGATTTATGATTTTATCGCAAAGATCCGTCTGATACGGCATATTGACATCAAAGATCCGATTGCATTTCCGGCATTCCATATGATAATGAGGCTTTGTGTTATAATCAAAACAATCTGCACCATTGGGAATCGGAATATGCAAAATCTCCCCCTGTTCGGATAGGATTTTTAAATTCCGGTAGACGGTTGCCTTGCTGATCAGTGTATTTTCCTTTGCAATTTCACGAAAGATCTCATCTGCCGTTGGATGGTTATGCATGTGCTGTACCGTTTCCAATACCAGACGACGCTGTAATGTGTTGCGGTTTTTCATATCAATCATCCTTTAAAAAATCATATCACACAGAGATGCCAATACAAGAACCTAAATAGTATCAGTTCCTAATTAATATTATATCCTCTATGAGACCATTTGTCAAGAGATTTCTCAAAAAAATCCGCTGCGATCATACACTATCAGGCACCTTTGCAGAGTCTGCCTTATTTCTCAGGACAGAGAGTCACATTCTCTCCGTTCAGAATCTTGCTGGATGTCCGCATAGCACACATTTTTCCGCACATGGAACAGGTATGCTTATCCTGAGGCGGACGGCTTTCAAAGTAATTGCGTGCTTTTTCAGGATCAATTGCCTGGGCGAACATACCCTCCCAGTCCACGTCGCAGCGAGCCCGGCTCATGGCGTTGTCCCAGTCCCGTGCACCCGGCAGTCCCTTTGCCACGTCCGCAGCATGGGCGGCGATCTTCGAAGCCACGATGCCCTCCCGGACATCCTGCAAATCCGGGAGACGCAGGTGCTCTGCCGGTGTCACGTAGCACAGGAAATCCGCACCATTCATCGCAGCAATGGCACCGCCGATGGCTGCGGTAATATGGTCATACCCCGGTGCTACATCTGTTACCAACGGACCAAGCACATAGAAAGGTGCGCCGTGGCACAGGCGCTTTTGCAGCTTCATGTTCGCTGCGATCTCATCCATTGCCATATGGCCGGGACCCTCTACCATGACTTGCACGTCACGTTCCCAGGCTCGCTTTGTCAGTGCGCCCAGTTCCACCAGTTCCGAGATCTGACCGGCGTCAGTACTGTCCGCAATGGAACCGGGACGCAGGGCATCACCGAGACTGATCGTCACATCATATGTTCTAAGGATATCCAGAACATCGTCGTAATATTCATAAAACGGATTTTCGTTTCCTGTCATTTCCATCCAGGCAAAGAGCAGCGAACCGCCGCGGGATACAATATTCGTAGTACGTTTCTGGCGTTTCAGTGCCTCTACTGCACGGCGGTTGATACCAGCGTGAATGGTCTGGAAATCCACGCCTGCCTTGGCATGCGCCTCCAGTACTTTCAGGAAATCCGTAGCTTTGATATCCGCCAGGTCTTTTTCCAGATAGCCGATGGCGTCATACATGGGCACCGTACCGATCATGGCAGAGGACATTTCCACCAGCTGTTTCCGGAAGGTGTGTGTCTTTCCGTAATTGGACAGATCCATAATGGCTTCACAGTGGAACTGCAGCGCCAGCTTCACCTTTTCAAATTCTGTGAAATAATCATGACAATCTCCGGAAATACCCAGATTTACGTTGATTTTTGTCCGCAATCCCTCGCCTACTCCGGCAGGATGCAAACTCTTGTGGTAAATATTTGCCGGAATGCAGACAGTACCCTTTGCCACACGCTCCCGGATCAGTTCCGGAGAAAGATGTTCGTCTTTGGCAACGGTCTCCATTTCCGGTGTGATGATACCTTGTTTCGCCGCATCCATCTGTGTTGCATAAGTTGACATATGATCAGATTCCTTCCTATATAGTTACTGCTCCTGCAGAGCGTAATTATGTGCAATAGGTCCGTGCCCATGTCCCAGAGACAGACCTGCCTGAATGGCATGTGTAATGTAATTTTTGGCACGGCGCACGCTGTCCGTCATGGGAAAGCCCTGTGCCAGAAATACGGCAATCGCCGAGGACAAGGTACAGCCTGTACCGTGGGTATTTTTCGTTTCCAGATGCTGTCCGGGAATCCAGATGCATTCCCCGGATACATAGAGCAGATCATTGCAGACCCCGTCACAGTGTCCGCCTTTCAGCAAAATGGCAGTGCCATACTGTGCGGACAATTCCGCTGCTGCCTGTTCCATCTGAACGGGTGAAGTGATCTTCAATCCCGTGAGCCGCTGTGCTTCGGGGAGATTGGGGGTAATCAGCTCCGCCAAAGGCATGAGTTCCTCCTGCAATGCAGTCTGCGCCTGTTCTTTCAGCAGAGCATCGCCGCTTGTGGCGACCATCACCGGATCCACCACCACATGGCGCAGCTGATATTTCCGGATCGCCTGTGCGATCACGTGAATCTGCGGCACATCATAGACCATGCCGATCTTCACCGCCAAGGGCAGTATATCATCGCACACGGCTTCGATCTGCTGCTGTAAAAAATCCGCCGGGACTGCATGGATTCCACGCACACTCATGGTATTCTGTGCCGTCAGCGCTGTAATTGCACTCATGCCATAGCCGCCCAGCATGGTAATAGTCTTTAAATCCGCCTGTATCCCGGCACCGCCGCTGCTGTCGCTTCCGGCAATGGTCAATACAGGATGGCGCACCATCATTGTGCACACTCCTTTTTCTGGAATGCTTCAGTCATCTGCAGCAGTGTCCGGGCAGCTTGCTGCACATCCGGTTCACCGAAAACGGCAGAGACTACGGCAATGCCGTCGATACCAGAGCCATAGAGCTGGGACAGATTCTGAGTATTGATTCCGCCGATGGCTACCACCGGAATGGAAACTGCTTTCCGGATGGCACAAAGTGCATCAAGATTCAAATGAGACGCATCGGACTTTGTTCCTGTAGGAAATACTGCGCCGCAGCCGATATAATCTGCGCCTTCCTGTTCCGCACGGACTGCCTCCTCCACGGAATGTGCACTGGTACCCAGAATAGCATCCTCGCCCAGGATCTCCCGTGCCTTTTTCAGCTTCATATCACGCTGTCCCACATGGACACCGTCTGCCCCGAGAACACGTGCCGCTTCCACATCATCATTGATAATACAGGGAATCCCGGCATTCCGGCAGATAGAAACAATGGGATACGCCAGCTGGATCAGCCGCTGTGTCGTACAGTTTTTCTCCCGGATCTGCAGCATAGTAATACCCCCGGCAATGGCAGCACGAACCTGATCGATCAGATTGGCAGCCGGTGCGGTAATGGCATACAGCTGAAATGCGGATGGGGATAGTTTCATAAGTGATCTCCTCTCTTTCTGTTTTGATACGAATCCCTCAAACTCCAATAGATAAACTTGCGGCATAAATTTCGCCATTTATTGTCGAATATTCTCCATGGGCAAAAGCCCATCTTGCGGTATTTTCCTTGACTGTCAAAATTTTTCCTTGCAATTTTATCTATTTCCATTTAAGGGATTCGTATGAAAAATGAGCGCACCAACAGCGGTACGCTCACAATGACTTTCATCATTACCTCCGTTGGCATTACCCAAATCAGGTACGGTCGAGACGTCTGCGTCTCCTCTCAGCCTGCGCCCAGCAAGCTCCCGTTTTTTCACATTATTCGTATCAATTCTGTCCCACAAGGGTCTGCCGCATACGTTGCCAGAATGGTGCCAGATATTCAAATATGGCAATATACTTATCCACAATGGCAACCACAAAGCCCTCCTTGCACTGGGGCTTTTGCATCACGACCGGCCACATGTGGTGGACGATCATGTCGGCTTCCTTTGCATTCAGCGAAAACTCCATTGCCGCATTGGACAAGGCAAGCTTCGGATGGGTAGCAAAGTGAGACGCCTGTTCCGGAGCAGCACTGCGGTCATACTCGCATGTCTCATAAAAATAGAAATCATGCAGCAATCCTGCACGGGCTGCCGATACTGCATCCCAATGAAACCGGCGGCAGATCAGATAGCTATAATAGGAAACATTGATACTGTGCTGAAATCGTGTCGTATGCACATGGTGACGGAATTGTTTCAGTTGCTGCATATTCGCATGTTCCAGAATATCTTCTACAAAAGCGTAATATGCAAGTGCGGTAAGCTGCTTTTTCGAGCAAATTGCACGCAGCATACAGTGCACCGTCCTTTCCGAACTGTCAAAGCAGTTCCTCGGCAAGCGGCATCAAGCCGCTGAAAATACGTACATCCATCCAACGTGATCTCTTCCATTTAAGTGTAACAGATTTTCAGAGGTTTGTCAAGTAAAATTCTTTGGTATTCACGCAAATCAATTTTTATGAAATATGGATTATTGTAGGGGCGACCATTGGTCGCCCGTTGCGGTTTGCCTGGATTTTTGGCGGGCGACCAATGGTCGCCCCTACATAAAATGATTCATTTTACAGCATATAATTTAAAAATTGATTTGCGTGTTTGGCATTTTACACAACAAATATATCGGTCAATCCTGCTGGACAATTCCAGGAATTCGTGATATACTAAAGGCAATACCGCACAAAGAACGCCTTGCGGCTTTGCACGTCATATGCTTGCATCTTTTCCATCATATTTCACAAAAATGCTCGTGAATACACAAAGTATTCACTCCGCTTTTTGTTTCATCTGACGAAAAATCTGACGGCGCACCTGATGCACAATCTTTGTGCGGTATTGCCTAAACATTGTGCTGCAGGGACGGACAATATTCGTTCGCTGGTAAACCATTTGCCAACAGGAAACACGGGCGGATAATATCCGCCCCTACAAATCCACTCAAATCAACAAAAATCCACATCATTGGGAGGAATGTCAGATGATAACCATTTCCAACCGGCAAAAAGGCATGATCTGCATTATTTTGTCGGCGTTCTGTTTTGCATGGATGAATGCCTTTGTACGTATGGCTGGCGATCTGCCGTTTATCCAGAAGAGCTTTTTCCGGAATCTGGTCGCTCTTTTGTTTGCTCTGGTGATGCTGCTGCGGCAGCATGGCAGTCTGAAGCCTGTGAAAGGAGCAATGCCTTATTTGCTGCTGCGTTCTATCGCCGGAACCGTGGGCATCCTCTGTAACTTCTATGCCATTGACCATCTTGCACTGTCAGATGCGTCTATTCTCAACAAGATGTCCCCGTTTTTTGCCATTCTCTGTTCCTGGCTGCTGCTCAGGGAAAAACTCTCCTGGCAGCAGGGACTGATTGTTCTGGGGGCATTTGTGGGCAGTCTGTTCGTTATCAAGCCAAGTTTCGCTAACGCAGACCTGTTTCCATCCCTCATCGGTCTCCTTGGCGGACTGGGCGCAGGCGTGGCATATACAATGGTACGGCGGCTGGGGAAAATCGGTGAAAACAAGGCGTATATCGTCTTTTTCTTCTCAGCATTTTCCTGCGTGGTAACGCTGCCCTATCTTCTGCTTGCCTATGAACCCATGACATGGAAACAGCTGGTGATCCTGATTCTCGCCGGGCTTGCAGCAGCAGGCGGTCAGTTCGGCGTGACTTCCGCATACTGCTATGCGCCCGCAAAGGAAATATCTGTCTATGACTACACCCAGATACTTTTTGCAGCCGGGCTGGGATTCCTGTTCTTTGCACAGATACCCGACTGGATGAGTATGGTGGGGTATGTGATTATAATCACCATGGCTGTGGTGATGTTTTTCTATAACAAAAGAAAAGATATCATTTCCCAATGACTCAACAAACAACAAAATCGGACATTCCGCCGTGGAATGCCCGATTTTTTTCATGTTTAATTATACGGGTTATTCTGCACTGGGCAGGGATTTTACCAGAGATACCAGGAATTTCAGCAGAATAATGGCATCATTATTGCCAAGTTCCTTGTCTGCATTGCAGTCTGCGTTCAGAAGTGCCTGATCGGACAGCTTCACTGCACCGGCAGCCGCCTTGTTCAGGAGAACTGCATCAGTGATATCCACTCTGCCGTCCAGGTTGATGTCACCATAGAGCACGCTTGCATCAACAGAAACTGTTGTCTGGGATACACTGCTTGTAGCAGTTGTCTCCGTGGCTGTGCCGGATGTGGAAATACCTGTGCTGTCTCCTGTTGTATCTGTTGCCGCAGTTGCAGTTGTCTCTGTGGTAGTTGTCGTACCTGTTGTCGTTGTGGTCGTAGTACCTGTAGTCTCTGTACCATTGCCCACCAGTTTCAGCACGCCGAAACCGCTGGTGTTGATATAACCCTGACCACTCAGGTCGTTCCAGTTGGAAATGCTGGTACGTTTGCCGTCACCAGTGCCATCATCGTTGATCTGGACATCAAAGCCCACGATCTGACCAGCCTGGAAAGAACCGATGGTATACGGAATCGCAACCTCGACCAGATAGCCGTCTGCAGTCTTTGCAGCAGCAGAAATAAATGCATCGGTGGAGCGTCCGTCTGTGACAGTCTTGTCATTCTCATAGTTGATACGACACTGAATGTCGTCGGACTCGTAGGAAGAGGTCTTGTGGTTATTTTCGTCAAAGAATATTTCCACGGTGTCCTGCTCATAGGCGTTGGCACTTGCCACGCTCAGCTTGGCATCCTTGACTTCCGTCAGCACGTAGACATAATTTTCATCCCACAGCATTCTGGAAGTGCCGGTTGCACCGCTGCCCATAGAGTAGTTGTTGATCTGGATGGTGTTGGCATCTGCCCATGCATCGTCGATCACGCCGTCAATTTCAATGGGGCTTGCTGCCTTGGTAGCTTTGGCGTAGCCCGGCTGTGCGGCGAGGGTAACGATACCGCAGGTAGGAAGCGCACCACCAGCTGCTCCATTTAAACCACCTTGATATGAAGTTGCAGCGAACTCTGGAGAATTCCAACCAGCATCATCATTTACAACTTCCAGATAAATCGAATCTCCCTCTTTACCTGTCAATTCGTTCCACATTACATCTACATATTGAGCATTTTCCTCTACAATCGAATTGGCAATTGGGAAACCTTGCTGACTTTCTGTATTACCAAAGATTTGAACGTTCGAATTGTAGTAATAACTTTCATCAATGTCAAGATCAACATAATGAATTGGAATTGGTTCCCGATAAATCGGATTGTAAACCCGGATGACCATTCCTTCGTCAGACCAAGCCGCCTTGAAATAAGTATCACAAGAACCAGATTCAACAGACAGATATTGCTTTGTACTGATCTCCAGCGCACGCTCCAGATCAGCATCTGTACCGTCATAATAGTACGCTGTCATAGTCTGGATGGTTTCCACTGCGGAATCCGTATCAATGACCGCATAATATGCCGGCTTTGCCTGATAATCCTTATCAAACAGCAGCGGATAGCCGCCGATCCAGCTGGTGGAATCGGTGATACCCCAGATCACCACGGCAGAAATGTTCGTACCGGAATCTTTCAGTTCCTTGTACAGCTTGAACACATCCTGATACCGCTGTGCCAGTGCCAGCTGATCTGCGTAATCGTTGGATTTTTCAGATATATCCAGCTCCGTGATCTGGATTTCCAGTCCCAGGTCTGCATACTGCTGAATGGCATCCTTGTACAACTCAATGGTGGGATAGCTCATGGAAATATGAGACTGGAGACCCATACCATCGATGAGACCCTTGTCGATCAGCGGCGTCAGAATGTCGCTGATGATATAAGCCTGCTTATTCGGGGAATACTCATTGTAGTCGTTATAGAACAGCTTGCAGCCCTCTGGTGCATACTTCCGGGCATATTCAAATGCCAGCGGAATATAGGACTGATCGCCGAATACCTTGACCCATGCAGACTGTCCATTCACTTCGTTATTGGAGCCGGCATCCCGGATGGTACCTGCGTCAGATGCAGCTTCATTGACCACGTCCCATGCGTAGAATTCCACATCCGGATAATCAGCCGCCAGCGTTTCCATAACGATCTTGATGTAGTTTTCCAGACGCTGTGTCATCTTTTCCTTGGATACCCATGCGCCGTTGGAATCAAAGTTCTCCTTGAAAAACCAGTCCGGGGTCTGGCTATGCCATACCAACACGTGTCCACGCACTGGAATGCCATTTTCTCCTGCGAATTTCAGCATTTCGTCTGCTTCATTCAGAGAGATCTGCGGCATGGTGTCATCGCCGGTCTCCTGTACGTACTTCTGGGACAATGCCTGATCCAGCACGCTGTCCGGCTTCAGTTCATTACCCAGCGTCAGACTATTATAGTGCTTCAGGATCAGATCCTTGGTTGCACCCTGTGCAAACTCAGAGCCAGCGCAGGCACAGCCGATCTTGAAATAATTGGAATAGGCATCCTTTAATGCAGTGATATCATCCTGAATTGCCGGATCAGGCAGATGCTCGCCAAAGGCATCATCCATATAGAAATCCATCATATCCTGCTCCGTAGGTGCACTGGTGTAGCCTGTCTGCACATAGACATAGAAATTCGTTGCACCTGCCGGCACAGTGAACTCGCTGCCCACATATTTCCACTCGCCCTTATTGGCTGTTTCAGTAGCAATGGTATAGTAGTTCTCCTTGCCGTTCAGGTCGTACTGCAAGTTAATGGAAAATTTTTGTGTGTCAGTATACTGGTCGCCATCATAGAGCACATAGCAGCCCACATTGTAATAGCCGCCTGCCACCATGATATCTGCAGCGCTTCTGGTTGCACCGTTCCACAGCTGCGTTCTGCCGGAGACATACAGACTATTGCTGCCGCTATGGGCATACTTGGTGGAAAGTTCTACAGTGGCGCTGCCCCGGCTCTTCCAGCTCTGAGTCGTGCCATCCTCGAAATCCGAGGTGAACTTGTCGTCCAGCTGAATTTCTGTTTTTTCGCCCTTGATGACAATATCGTCAATGTAATAGTTCTGGTCAGTTCCAGCATTCGCCATTTCCACATAGAGTGTTACGCCGGTGGCACCGGATGGTATTGTGTAATTGCCCGTCATGGTGACCCATTCTCCGGCAGTTGCCTGGGCAGCAGCTACCTGGTCATAATGGTCTGTACCGCTGGCATCGGTGTAGAGCATCTTGATTGCCACATTTTGCTGACCGCTGCCCTCATACATGGTGCTGGCAGAGATCTCATAGTTCTGTCCCTCTGCCACAATTCCGGACAGAGAACAGCGGGGCGCACCCCATGTAGCTGTACGGTCATAGCAATAGAGGGATGTGCTGCCGCCATGTGCCTGATCTGTGGACAGGGACAGGGATGCGCCGACACCCTTCCATGCGCCATAGCCGCTTTCAAAGGTATCGTTCATCAACTCTTCCACTGCCGCAGAGCTTGTCATTGCGGAAAGTGACAGACCGCTGACAGCAAGTACACCGGATGTCACTGCCGCCAGAATTTTTCGGATCGAAATCATATTTTTCTCCTTTCTTGCTTCCTTCATATCAAAATAATTCCATGCATCGTATGACTTTGAAACGTCATAATGCATAGAAATATTATACCATTTCAACAAGATTTTGTCAATATCAAATCAACGATTTTTTATGGAGTAGTAGATGCGCAAAATCAGACAATTTTTTCGTTTTCTTCTTGCACTGCGGCATGGAGCGTGGTATAATGATAATATGCTGTGCATACGCTGAAGATGCAGCAGGCACAGCTTCCTGTGAACTCAAATTGTTCTCCTGCTGTCAGAACGATTTTTTAATATTTTACGATTATCAGAAAGGATATCATCATGTCTCTTTTGAACCCTCTGCGCTGTTTTGCACTCTTCGTTACTGCTTCCTTGACGCTTTCCGTCTGTTCCGGCTGTTCCCTGCCCTTTCATCAACAGGAAAGCGATGGCTCCGGCTATCTTTTTACAGTCAGTCTGCCCTCCAATCCCAAAAGCCTTGACCCACAGTCTGCAACGGATGCCTCATCCAAAACCATCATTGCAAATCTCTACGAAGGACTGGTGGAACTGGACGAATCTGGTATGCCCACGCTGGCTGCTGCGGAAAGTGTCAATGTCTCAGAGGACGGGCTGATCTATACATTCCAGCTGAAAAATGACCGCTATTGGTATTACGATGCCAATCAGAACGATGTGATCGACGAAGGCGAATCCTGGCAGGTGACGGCAGCGGACTATGTCTATGCCTTTCAGCGGATCTTTGACCCTCAGACACAGTCTCCTTATACGGACATGTTTTCTTGTCTGAAAAACGCCTCTGCCATTCAGAACGGACAGATGGATTATACACAGATCGGCGTCAATGCAGTCAGTGATACGCAGCTGCAATTCTCACTGGATCAGCCGGACACCCAGTTCCTCAGCTATCTGGCTTCTACAGCAGCCATGCCCTGCAATGAATCTTTTTTCCTCCAGACAAAAGGCCGCTACGGGTTAGATCAGGAATGTGTGGCATCCTGCGGTGCGTTCTATCTGCGCCTGTGGTTTTATGACCCGTATGGCAGCGACAATCTCATTTACATGCGCCGCAATTCTGCTAATACAGAAGCACGTAGCGTCTACCCTGCCAATCTGACGTTTCGTATCAAGAAAAGCAGCCAGGATACGGCTGAGGATTTTGCAGATGGTTCTTCGGATGTACTTGCCACATCGGTCTATCAGCCGCAGTACATGGAAAGCGACCGCTACACTGTCACATCCAGCCGAGTCACTACTTTGGGGCTGATCTTCAACCCAGATAACACAGCCTTTGCCAATGCCAATATCCGGAAAGGTCTGTCTATGGGCATCGACCGCTCTGCCATCGGAGAAAATTCCAGCGGCGATCTGCTCCCGGCATATGGCATCATTCCACCGGATGTGCACTGCAGCGGCAAATCCTATCGGGAACTGGTACCGGAATCAACATCCACCTATGATGCTGCCGCCGCAGTGGAAACATTCCAGAAAGGCATGAAAGAACTGCACATAGAATCTCTGGATTCCACAAAGATTCTGGTCTGCTCCAGCCTCATGGACTGCGAAAATCTTCACGATATTATCCAGACCTGGCAGGAGATCTTCGGGTTTTATATCGGTATCGAAGAAGTCTCAGAGTCCGACTACTGGAAACGCATTGCCGACAAAAACTACACCATTGCAGTTTACGGCGTTACCGGCTCCAGTGACAGCCCTGCTTCTGTACTGGAACAGTTCGGAACGGATGCGAACCAGTTCTATTACAGCAGCCATACGGTGGATTCCCTGCTCATCGGGCTGAAAACCTGCGCCTCTTCTGAGGAATTGCAGCAAAAATGCCATAACCTGGAGCAGGCGATTCTGGCAGAGGGACAGTTCATCCCCATTTTCTACAAGAATCAGTACTGCATCACACGTTCCAGCAATGCGGATATTGGATATGACCCCTTTTCCGGTGCGCTGCATTTCCGCAATGCAAAGCATTTTGAGTAAATCCCCAGAACTTTCCTTGTTGCATTTTTCGCCCTGCTGCATACAATAACAATAGCAGCAGGGCCTGCTTTTGAAATAGATGCCGCCGGTTTCTGAGCAAACATGCGGATACGGCAAGGGCTGTTGTAAGCAGCAAAATTCAAAAAAGTGTCACAATACTGCCTGTATTGTACTTGCTTTTCTGTATTTTGCTGTCTTGCAACAGCCCTTTATTTTTGCAATGTATGTCAAAAAATCTCAGCGTTTCTTTTTTTGCAGATCATTCTCCAGTCGGTTCACCTGGTCATGCCGTCCCACCACTGCTATGATATCATTGGCATAGAGTGCCGTATTCGGTGTAATATCCGTTGTGACCTCTTCCCCATGCTTGATGGCAATAATGTTCAGCCGATATCTCTGGCGCAGATTCAGTTCCTGTACTGTTACAGTGGTGATGATTTCGGGAATACAGATCTCCGTAATACTGATATCCTCACTCAGGGAAATATATTCCAGCACACGAGGTGCCAGAAGCCGGTTTGCCAGACGGATTCCCATATCCCGTTCCGGATAAATCACCTCAGCACCCAGCTTTTCCAGAACGCAGCCCTGTTCCTCGCTAGTTGCCTTTGCAATGACATGGGGCACTCCCAATTGCAGAACAGTCAGCGTCGTGAGAATACTCATATCAATCTGACCGCCGATCCCCACAATCACTGTATCGCAATCCTGAATCCCCATATTCCGCAGATTCTCCTTTGACAGATCGCTGACCAGATAGGCATTATCAGTAAAAGTAATGGCATCGTTGATGACCGATTCCCTTTTGTCGATGACGATCAGATCTTTTCCTGCCTCTGCCAGCCGTTTCGCCAGAGCAAATCCGAATCTGCCCAGACCGATTACCGCATATGTTTCATCTTTCGATACACTTTTTTTCAAATTCATGACATTCTGCACGGCATCTGCTGCCGCACTCCCTCCTTTTTTATCCGACTGAAATCGTTCCTTCCGGACGCAGTACCTCGTTATTGTTTCTGCCCTGCATGATCCACAATGTTGCCACAGTCAGCGGCCCCAGACGTCCGATGTACATGGTAATAATAATGACCAGTTTGCTCAGACCGCACAACTCCGGCGTCAGCCCGCAGGACAAACCTACAGTTGCAAATGCCGATGTGGTCTCCATGAGAATATGGATAAAGGGCACGTCCGGTTCCAGAACGCAGAGCAAAAATGTGGATGTCAGAATAACCGTGAGTCCCATGGCGAAGATCATAAATGCCTTGTCCCGTGCTTCCTGAGAGATCCGCCGCCGGAATACAGTGGGATGACGGTTTCTGGTATAACCAATGACAGACCAGATGCAGACAAACAAAGTAGTCACCTTGATACCACCACCGGTAGAACCAGGCGCTGCACCCACAAACATGAGCAATACCATCACAAGCAGAGCAGCGTTGGAGAAATCCCCCAGAGAAAACGCCGAAAAGCCTGAGGTACGTGTCACGGTGCTGTAGAAAAATGCCTGCACCCAGTTCAGGTTATCCTGTGTTGCATGGAGCAGCAGCGTTCCGCATACCAAAAGAATCCCTGTCATAGTCAGAACCACTTTGGTATGCAGGGAAAACTTCCGGAACCGGCGTTTCTGCACCATATTCCACATGACGAAAAATCCCAGACCGCCGCAAATGGTCAGACCGGATGTGAGCAGCAGCATAGGCACATGCTCCTGATACTGCATCAGGCTGTCTGCACCCAGCAGGTCAAAGCCGGCATTGTTGAATGCGGATACAGAGTGAAACACGCTGAGCCATATGGCATGTCCCACGGAATAATCCTGAACAAATATGGGAAACGCCAGAACTGCACCCAGCAGTTCAAATCCGAAAGTCACAAAAAACAGAATTTTCAGCAGCCGGAGAATTCCCTGAAAGCTGGACTGATTCAGGGATTCTTTGATCAGCGAACGCTCCCGGATACCGATTTTTTTGCCCGTCAGCAGAATAATTCCCACGCCCAGCGTGGTGATTCCCATTCCGCCGATCTGGATCAGCAGCAGCAGGACTGCCTGCCCGAATCCCGACAAAACAGCGTTACACTGTATCACAGAAAGTCCCGTGATACAGACTGCGCTGGTTGCCGTAAAAAGCGAATCAATCAGAGAAAGAGATTCCCCTTCCTGGTGTGACACCGGCAATGCCAGCAATATCGTTCCCAGCAGTATCAGCAGAGCAAATCCCATGGCGATCATACGTCCCGGCGTCAACAGTTTATTCCATCTCATTTTTCTTATGCCATCCTCCCATCCATACGAAAAATGTACTGCAAAAAACCGGCGCACACTGTCCGTGCGCACCGGCATTGATTCCCGAATTTGATACTAACCCCTCAAATCAAGAGATTAGGAAGATTTTTATTCTTCTTCCATGCTGACGGTCGCATCCACCGGAGAAACAATATCATCCGTGGGAACTGCTTCCGCTGTTGTCTCGTATACTTCTGCCTGTGCAGCCTTTTCTGCCTTGCGTGCAGCACGTTCTGCCTGTTCGGCTTCCTTTGCAGCACGGCGTGCAGCTTCTTCTGCTTCAGCTTCTGCCTTCCACTTGCCGTAAGAAGTGTTTTTGCAGCCGCATTCCGGGCAGAATTTTTGCAGGTCATTGACCGTGGAACCGCAGGACGGACAGATCGTCGCATTGTCCAGTCCAGCCAGTTCCGATTTCAAAACGTCCATCTGTGCAATGAGATCCGCCGCCTGCTGAAACAGACCGGCATATTGCTCTCCCGGATCGCACTGATTTTCCACGTAATATCTGGATCCGATTTCCTTGTAGATGGTCTCAAGAGACTCATTGCAGCTATTGATCATTCGACGGATTCTGGCACGTGCAGTGGCTTTTTTGGAAGAATCTGCAACTTCCTTTGCCATCTTTCCAACATCGTCGCTCATTTTCCGAAACTGATCACGAAAATCCATATGTCATACCTCCTGGTATCCTTTGATTGTGATTGCATAATCTATCATATGACGGTTCGCCGTCAATTGATTCCCGAATGCTTCAATTATCAACCACAAGTATAAGCAAACCGTGGGCTTCGCAGTCCGAGAACACCCCGGAAGGAGTTCCCGTTCACGGTTTTCTGACCATCAATCGTCACTGACCGCACATATCCGCTGTCGCCCACTTCCAACTGGATCCAGTTTGACGGCTCCGAGGAAAGTGTAATACCATAGGCGTTTTGGATGCGGGAGCGTACTTCATCGACTGACATATAGGTGACCACACCATAATTGGGATCGTATGCCGCATCATAGTCGCAGGGAACGCTGACCAGATAGTCATACTGTGTTCCCCAGACATCACCCGAGCTTGCGGTTGCACCGCCGCTGGATGCACCATAGACTGTCAATGCATAGCCTCCGTTATAATAAAGTGCCTGTCCGAGCACAGAGGATACTGCATCAATGACATTCTGGGGCGGATTGGGCTTTAAGATCACGTTGTTGACGCTGCCGCCGTTGTACATGATATATGTATAGGCAGCCACCGCCTGGGCTTTCATTGCCTCCGGATGCATGGTGGAACTCATCTCGTTATATACGATTTGCGAAATAATATCCAGAATGCTTCCGGTCACGCCGTTGGCAGTAATGGTGCCGCTGGCGTTTTCCTGTACCAGAGTGGTACCAGGATAATAATGGAACAGTATGGACTGGTAGTCATAGCCGCCATAAGATGCATAATAGTTCGCACCATTCTGACTCATGCCTACGCAATGTCCATATCCGTATGTGGTAAACGCAAATTGTCCGGCTTTTGCAGCACCCAGCGAGGCAGCTGCGCCGACATTTGCGCTGCCGGAAAGGTCGGAGTATGCCAGCGTTTCCGATACCCTTGGTGTTGTGGCATCTTCCATGGCGGCAATTTCTTCTTCCGACGGATTCACTTCTTCGTATTGTACCAATGATAAGCTGGAATCGTAATCTGAAATTTCAGCTTTCCACAAGGTATCGCTGCTTTCCTCCACCGCTGTCTCCGTCACAGGAGCAGCAGTCTCGGGTACTGCATAGGCACTGACTGCGGTAGTTCCGGCAAGCAGTGCTGCAATGGCAATGACAATACCTGCATGTGGGTAACGTATTTTCATATCAAAACTCCATTTTGACCGGCAGATGCCGGGTAGTATTCTGCACAGGCGTACCGGAATTTTCTCCGGTCGTGCACGAAACAGAATGACGTATGCATTCTGTTATTCCTGTGCAGGCACTGAATCTTCTGTCCCTCCTCCCTGGATTGTTGCCAGCAGTGTCTCAGTATCTTCGCCTTCACGAAGCCGGCGTGCCACTACCAGAAAACGGGAATTATCCTCATCGGAATAGCAGGTGGAGAGCGTCAGAATATGGTCTCCGAACTGCACATCCAAAGGATTGTCGATCATGTTTTTGGACTCTACGGAATTGACATAACTATCAAAAGTCGCCTTGTCGTCCAGCTCCTCCATATTCCAGTACAGGAAATCAGAGTCAGCGTCACCGCCTGTAATAATGAGACCGAAGATCACATAGGTATAGTCCGCATAGTTGGAACTGAATGTGATGAACGGTGCCTCCTTATAATAAGACGGATCCTGGCGATACCGGCGAAGCGAGCCAAACATGGTATTATCTGCCATATTGTGCCCATAGAGAATAGTGTTCTCTGACCATGTTGCCGGATCTGCGCCAAAGACATCGGTGCAGTCCATAAACACGGTGCCGGCACGGAATTCCTGTCCGTCAAAGCCGTGATTCAAATAATAATCGTCATCCACCGTCTGTACCACAGGGTTGTCCACCTGTGTGCCCTCGATGGTGATATATCCTACGGTATCCGGATTCTGTGCCAGGAGCTTTTTCGCACGCTCTGTCAGTTCCGGCGCTTCCGTTGGTGCCTCAGTAGGTGCTTCTGTTGCAGTGGTCGTTGTCACTTCCACACTTGCGGTCTGGTCGATTTTTTCGCCGCAGCCTGTTGCAAGAAGCGAGAACATCAATGCAGCTGCAACTGCGCCGTTTTGCCATTTCTTCATCATGTTTTCCTCATTTCCTTTCTGTACCCATTGTACCGGATATAACCTGCGCTTTCCGCATTATCCATAAGGTGCAAAGGGCGCATCGGGGTCATATGTCTTTTCATTCCACAAATAATACACATTTGGCCACTTGATATTGGGATTGGGCGTACTGCCTGCGATCCGTTCATAGGGATCCTCTCCCTCACGGACAAGGCGTGCCACAATGACAAGCCGTGCCGTGTCAAAGGCGTTATTACAAGTGGAAAGAGTCAGCAGCTTGTCACCATATTCCACATCCACATTGGTGATGCGCAGCGTCCGCCGCTTGACTTCATTGACATAGTTATAAAATTCCGTCTCATCCGCAAAACTAATGGCATTCCAATAGTCGAACCGGGTATCTGTGGTATCCTCGGCATCTGCAATAAAATAGCCAAAAATAAGATACTGATAGGTCTCATAATTGGAATTGAGCTGGATGACCGGATGCTGCTCATAATAATTTTCATCGGTACGGTAATATTTCAGCGTACCGAACATGGAGAGATCCCGCATGTTGTGTCCATAGATGATCAGATTATCGGAATTGGGCACTTCCAGGGTACCGTCTTGACCTACCCGATCAAAGGAACAGCGGTAATCCAGAAAGATGGAACCAGGTTTGGAGTCCTCCTTCTGCACGTTCCGGTAAAGATAGTATTCATTGCCCGGCTCATCATTCAGATGGTGGAGCACCGGGTAATCCACTTTGGTATCCGGAATAGAGATCCAGCCGGTGATCTCCTCGTTCATGGCAAGCAGATCCTCTGCGCCTGGCAGCAGGGTGTAGATCTTTTCCGTTGGTTCTTCCTCTGCGTCCTCCGGTTCCTCCTGAGGCACTGTTGTGGTATATGCCGGCAGTTTGGCATGATAGCTGTTGCCGATGTCCTCGTACAGGGCATCTGTCCGGAGAACATCCACAAAATAAAGAATAATCAGCACCACACACACCAGGAATACCAGAACAGACAGGAGAAAGATGGACTTTCTTGCGATCTCTCCCCCGGGATCTCCGGGCTGCGGGAACAGGGACAACACTCTCTGTCCGAATGTCCGCTTTTGTTTTTTCGGCGGCTGATGCGGTGCCGGCGGCGGAAACTTTTCGGGATGTTCCTTGCGCTCCTTTACCTGCTTGATCTGATATGCCACACGGAGTGAGACTGCCTCGTCTTCCTCCTCCCGGGCAATATGAAACAAAGTGGTACGGATCGCTGCGATCTTATCCTCTGATTCCTCCGGCGTATCCGCTTCCTCTAGTGAGTCAGCTTCCACTGGCGGATCAGTCTCCTCCGGTGAATCTGTATCCTCCGGCGGCAGTTCCTCTGTCACAGCAGAAGTGGGATCTGTCTCTGCACTTTCAGAAGCGTCTGCCGGCGTAGTCTCTTCCGCTGTCACTGCATTTTTTTCCGGTTCGCTCTGCTCTGCCGCAGTTTCCGGCGCATCAGACGATGCTACAGCGGTTTTTTCTTCATCCTGCATTCTGCTTCCTCCATCAGGGTACGTTCTGCGATACCAAATGCACACACTGCCGTTCCACGGCGAATTTCTTCCCGTGTCTGCAAGCCGTACCGCCAAAGCTGCAAATGCGCAACAGCCTCCTGTTCACCCCACAGTATCCCCACATACACCGTACCTACCGGCTGTTCCGGCGTACCGCCGCCGGGTCCGGCAAGTCCTGTTACAGACAGACACAAATCTGCCCCGGACTGCTGCCGCAGACCGTGTACCATGGCAGAAGCGACTTCCGCACTGACAACACCGCAGTCTGCGATCAGCTGTTCCGGCACGCTCAGCAGCTGCGTTTTCATTCGTTCCGCATAAGTACACACTCCCAGTTCAAAGACGTGGGATGCACCAGGGATGGATGTTATCAGCTGAGACAGCAGTCCGCCGGTACAGCTCTCTGCCGTAGCAATGGTCCGGTGATTTCTATCTAACAATTGTACAACATGCGCTATGGTTTTGTCAAGTGCTTTTTCCGTGTCTTTATAAATATGACATACTTTTTCCTCTTCCAGTAGAAAATACCCCACGATCTGACACCGCCTTTCGACAAATTCACATAACTTTTATTCTAATTCAAAAACACGCATGGTAGTACCTGCCACTGCCTTTTCCACCAGTTCCGTAAAGTCAAATTTGTTCTGTGCCTTTTCCACATCTGCAAGAGACGGACGGACTTTCGGATGTTTTGGGGTAAATACAGTGCAGCAGTCCTCATAGGGCAAGGTGGAAGTTTCAAAAGTACCGATAACACGGGCAGTTTCCACGATTTCCGTCTTGTCCAGACCGATAAGGGGACGGAATACCGGAATCTTGCTGACAGCATCGGTACAGGCAATCGCCTGCATGGTCTGGCTCGCCACCTGTCCCACGCTTTCGCCGGTAATCAGGGCAAGACAGTTATCCTTTTCTGCAATCTTCTGAGCAATCTCCATCATAAGGCGACGCATGATGACGGTGAAATATTCCTCCGGGCAATATTTCTTGATCGCCTCCTGTATTTCCGTAAAGGGTACGCAGAAAAAGGCAATATTGCCGCAGTATGGCGTCAGTTCCCGGCAGAGCTGTTCCACCTTTTCCTGGGCACGATCGGAAGTATACGGCGGGCTCACATAGTGGATCGCCGAAATGTGAATACCACGGCGTGCCATGCGATATCCGGCAACAGGGCTGTCGATACCGCCGGACAGAAGCAGTAATGCCTTTCCGCTGCTGCCCACGGGCAGACCGCCGGCACCCTTAATATTGGCACCGTGGACAAAGGCGTGGGTATCACGAATCTCCACCATGACAGTCACATCCGGGTGGTGTACATCCACTTCCAGATGTGGGTATGCCTCCAGCAGAATGCCGCCCAGTTCGGCACAGATCTCCGGAGATTTCAGGGGGAACGCCTTATCTGCACGCTTGGCCTCTACTTTAAAAGTACGTGCACCAAGCAGTACTTCTTCCAGATAAGGTACTGCCTTTGCGGTAATGTCCTCCATGGACTTTTCACAGACGCAGGCACGGCAGAGTGCAGCGATGCCGAATACACACTGCAAATGCTCCAGCACCTCGTCCAGGTCAATGTCCTCCGACTGAGGTTCCATATAAATGGTGGACTGTGCACGTGTCAGGCGGAATGCGCCGAATTTTTTCAGCCGCCGGCGCAGGTTTTTCATGAGAATATCTTCAAATGTACCACGGTTCAGACCTTTTAATGCCATTTCACCGTATTTTGCAAGAATCAGTTCTTTTGACATGAATGATTTAACTCCTTTATTTCACTATATTATAATGTATTTGAATCGAGATGTCCTTTAATGCATCAATTCCCGCTGGGCATCCCGCAGTCCCTCTGCCAATGCCGCCAGATCTTCCTCCGTATTTTCTGCACAAAGGCTGATCCGCAGGGCGCTGTCCACTTCCTCCGGCTTTGCGCCGAAAATTTCCAGTACACCGCTGCTGGCGCCCTTGGAACATGCCGAACCGCTGGATACATATATTTCCCGCTTTTCCAGATAGTGCAGGACGATTTCCGAACGATATCCCAACAAGGAAAGATTCAGCACATAGGGCGATGCGCCGGGGATATCCCGGATCACCACATGATCCAGCGACCGGAGTAGTTCCAGAAGGTGGCTACGAAGTCGGGATACTTTTTCATAGCGTGCGTCAAGCGTAGGTGCCAGCGCGCCCACTGCCGCACCAAATGCGGCAATCAGCGGCACGCTTTCTGTACCCGGACGAATCCCCTTTTCCTGATGTCCGCCGAAAAGAATGGGCTTTACCCGGATACCCTGCTTCACATAAAGTGCACCCACACCCTTGATACCATGTACTTTGTGACCGCTGATGGAAACCAGATCTGCACCCAGAGTTCTAGTCCGGAAGGGTACTTTTAAAAAGCCCTGCACAGCATCGCAGTGGGTGATGATATCCGGATCACGGCGCTTTACGGCACGAAGCACCTCTTCTACAGGCATCCGATAGCCATTTTCGTTGTTGACCAGCATCATGCTGACCAGACAGGTGTCCTTATCAACTTGTGCCAGAAAATCTGCCGGGTGATATAATCCGTCTGCACCCGGTGCCACCGGCACAACGGTAAAGCCCTCTGTTTCCAAATATGCCAGAGTCTGTTTCACCGAAGCGTGCTCCACGGCACTGACAATAATTTTTTTGCGTTTCCGTCCATATGCCGCTGCTGCGCCACGCAGTGCCAGGTTATTACTCTCCGTTGCACCGGAGGTGAACAGCAGCTCCTGGGGTTTGCATCCCAGGGCATCGGCAATATTCTGCCTTGCGGCATCCACTTCATGCTGTGCCTCCAGTCCCTTGCTGTGCAGAGAGGACGGATTGCCGTAATATTCCGAAATGCAGCACATCATTGCAGCTGCCGCTTCTGCACACGGTTTCGTGGTAGCGGCATTGTCCAGGTAATGTTCCATCTTCGATTTTCCCTTCTTTTCGCTCCATAAGAATAGTACTATTATAACACAGTCAGACGCATTGTGCAAGGGCTGCAAAAAAATTCGAAAAAAATGAAAAAAAGTACTTGACAAATGATTCTGGATGTGATATAATAACTCTTGTCGCTGAGATTGCGGCAAAAAAATGCGGATATGGCGGAATTGGCAGACGCGCTAGCTTCAGGTGCTAGTCCTCGCAAGGGGGTGGAGGTTCAAGTCCTCTTATCCGCACCACAATGGTGTTTCAACCGAATGGTCACATATTGACAGAACAGAAAACTTTATATATGCGGATATGGCGGAATTGGCAGACGCGCTAGCTTCAGGTGCTAGTCCTCGCAAGGGGGTGGAGGTTCAAGTCCTCTTATCCGCACCACA
>JBJFHO010000241.1:0-6172 GCA_051893675.1 Ruminococcus sp.
CTACGCTTCTTGAAATCAAAAGTAAAGTTTTAGGCGTGACAATGTAGTAGGGGCGGATATTATCCGCCCGCCGTATTCTTGACAATGGTACAAATTCGGTGCAGATGTAGGGGCGAACTGTGTTCGCCCGCCAACCATGGGTGATTGTGGGAACACAGCCCGCCGTATCCAGAGACATAGGATACCATTTCAGACCGGACGCTGCTTCAATTCCTGCAAATATCGGCTCAGGAATTCAAAAAAGCTGACAGTCTCTTCCTGTTCCATAGCGTGGCGATGCAGCTGAATCATAATATCTCTCTGGCAGACAGGCTC
Organism: Ruminococcus sp.; assembly: GCA_051893675.1. Lineage (GTDB taxonomy): Bacteria > Bacillota > Clostridia > Oscillospirales > Ruminococcaceae > Ruminococcus_C. The sequence continues at coordinate 316 of JBJFHO010000241.1, forward strand.
AGCAATGGGCAGCAGCTGGATTTGTTCCATATCCGCCTGTCCCCAGGTATAATGGGGCCAGAAGCCTACGCCGAGACCGCCCGCAATGAGATTTTTCACCGTATCAGGGCTGTCGCTCTCGTAGATGATATTGGGGACAAATCCGGCGAGGAGGCAATAGCGGTCGCAGATGGTGCGGATGCTCCGGGAGCCGGACAGGCTGATGAAATCCTGCTGGGCGAAATCCTTCAACAGGACGCTGGTGCAGTTGGCATAAGGGGAATTCTGTGGGACTGCCAGAAAAATACGTTCCGTAAAGATCTGATAGCGTTCCTTGGAATCTGACGGCTCCTGAAAGGATGCCCGGGTGAAAATCGTAATATCCGCATCCTCGCACTGGGAATTCTGGATGAGCCGGAAGTTCAGACCGCTGTGCTGCTTCTTATAGGAGATCAGCGCATGGGTCACCAGGGTAGAAGCCGCCAGAACATTGAGCCGGATGGTCTTTTTGCGGATCTGTGCCAGCTCTTGGATGGTCTCCGGAATCTGATGCAGACTGTCCAGAATGGGCGTCAGGGCATCCCGGAGACTGACGCCGTATTCCGTCAGGGCAATGTTTCTGCCGTTGTGATAAAACAGGGGCACGCCCAGTTCTTTCTCCAGCCGCCGGATACTCTGTGTCAGAGATGGCTGGGCGATGTGAAGCTGTTCCGCAGTACGTGTCACATGCTGGTTTTTGGCGACGGCATAAAAGTATTCCAGTTGCAATAATTCCATTTCACACCTCTCTTTTTTATAATTAGGAATTAGGAGTTAGGAATGAGGAATGGCGGTATCGCCTGCGGCGATGGATTTTAAAATCCGTGAGCGAAGCGAACACCATCATTCCTAACTCCTCATTCCTAATTCCTCATTGAAAAAAGCGCACAGGATGGATTCCCCGTGCGCCGTCGTTATTTAGTAAGAATAATACTCGTCTGTTGCAACGCCCACCACCATGGCGAAAATGAGAAACAGGATGATCAGCACGGAGAACACAATGCCGATGATGGAGCAGACCAGACCGGCGTTTGCCATGCTGTTGCTGCCATTGGAGAATTCCGGCTTGACCTTTGCATCTTTCCGGGCAAGGATAGAAAAGACCAGCCCCGCAATGCCGAAGAGAATGCCGGCACCGTAAGTACAAGTGGCGAGAATGGAGATGATACCGAGAATCAGACCTGCCACGCTCTTGCCGTCTGTTTTCTGGGTGTTCTGATAGTAGTTCTGGGGATACTGGGCATAGGGATTTTGTCCGTATCCCGGCTGCCCGTAGTTCGGCTGCCCATAACCAGACTGCCCATAGGCGTTCTGCCCGTAGTTCGGCTGGCTGTAGCCCTGCTGCTGTCCATAGGGCTGCTGCGTATTCGGTTGGGCATAGGGATTCTGCCCATAGGGCTGCTGGGGATTCTGCTGCCCATAGGCACCCTGCCCATACTGGGGCTGGCTATAATTCTGCTGGGAAACAGCCTGGGGCTGATTGGGATAAGCCGTCTGTGCATAGGGATTCTGTGCAGAGGCTTCCGGCATGGTATAGGGATTGTATGTCTCATGAGATGCCGGCTGGTATGTCCCGGGGGATGCCGTCTCAGGCGCTGCCGGCTGTACGGGACTCTGGACAGGGGATTCCGGTGCGGCTGCAGAAGCCGTTTCTGCCGGGATACTGTCTGCGGTATCCGGCATGGGCATGTCAATGGGATCTGGTTTCGGCAGTTTCTTGGACAGTGGTGCGCCGCAATTGGAACAGAACTGGGTGCCATCGGGCAGCAGTTCGCCGCAGGTTTCACAGGTGATCATGAATCATTCCTCCGTTTGTATTATTTCTGTTTATTTGTCATTTCGGTTGATTTTACATAGATTTCCGGGAATTCTGACAGAGTGATAATTACCTCGGCATACCGTCCACCATTGCCTTGCATATGAGCCACAGCAGTCCGATGAAAAGCAGAACAGCCAAGACAGAACCGATGATTCCGATGATGGAACAGACAAGTGCCATGTGGGCACGCTGTGCATTTTTTGGATTCACGGCACGTTTTTCAGCCATACGTGCGAGGATGATTCCGGGAATGCCGACGAATATTCCGGTGCCTGACCATAGCATTACCGCAGAAAGAATGCCGCAGACCAATGCTGCAATGCTCAGCCCCTCAGCGCTATCCTCAAATGGCTGACCGCAGTACATGCAGAATCGGCTCTGTTGGGATACCAATGCATGACAGCGTGGACAATACTGCATGTAAGTCACGTCCTTTCCGATCTGTATGATTCCTTAGCATCAGTATACCATAAGACAACACTTTTGTCAAATTCTGTTGTTCTTCTGCTGCGCCTGTTTTTTCAGTACACGCACATCCGTTCCCACGAATTGCAGGCAGGTGTACGTGGTGAAAATCCGGGAGGTAATGCGTTCGTCATAGTGATAGGAGATACCGTCATAGTCCATATTGGTGCTGATAATGGTAGGCTTGTTCCGGTTCATCCGGGTGTTGATGATATTATACACGACCGACTGGTAGAACTGGGAGTGAAATTCTGTCCCCAGGTCGTCCAGGATCAGCAGATCGCAGGAGAGAAGCGATTCCAGAGTATCCATATCCCGTTCCTCTCTGCCGAAGTGTTCCTTTTCCACCTGGCGCAGGAAATTGATGACGGAGTCATACAGGACGCTGAATCCTTTTTTCAGTACTTCGTTGGCGATGGCGAGGGAGAGGTGTGTCTTTCCCAGTCCGGTCTTGCCGAACATGAGGATACTGGGGGAATCCAGAGAGAAATGGCTGGCGTATTCCCGGCAGAAAAACAGGACACGTTCCATTGCCGTATAGCAGCTCAAGCCGTTTTCGGTGTGCTGTCCGTTGTAATAGGACAGGGAAAAGGTGGAGAAGCTGCACTGTTCAAAGTATACGCTCTGGTTCAGCTGCTGCACTGCCAGCTTTCCGGAAAGCTCCGTAAGACAGCTGCAGAAGGTACCGTTGACATAGCCGGTGTCCTGGCATTTTTCGCAGGTGTAATGCATGTCCAGATAGTCCTCCGGATAGCCATGCTGTACCAGAAGCCGGCGAACCATCTGCTGTGCCTGTTGATTCTGCTGGCGCAGTGCCTCGACTTTTGTTTTCACATCGCCGCCGTCCCGGATGATACGCATAAGATCCTGACTTGTCCGGAACAGCTGTTTGTTGATCTCTACAATTTCAGGGATGCGCTGCTCGATTTCCTGAATACGCTCCTGATTCTGTGTCAGGGCAATGTTCCGTCTGGCGGAAACCGTCTGTAAAGCGTGCTCCAGATATTCCTTTTTCATGATATCACTCCTCACTCATCCAGATTATAGACAAAGGACTTATATGCCTGGGCATTGTCGCTCTCCGGGATCTGTTTTCCACGGGCTTGCTTCCGGTTATCCTGAGGTGCCGGGTGATCCTTGGTATCTACATCTGTCCGGGTACGGTAGCCCGCTTCCATCCAGCGCATGAGTACACTATTGATATAGGGGAAGGACAGCTTGTCAATGCCCTCCAGCGTTTTTTCGTAGGCGTAGGTGATCAGCTCCATGGGTACCTGTTTGTCTTGCCACTGGTCAATGAATTCCTGCTGCTTCGGGGTAGGCTTGCGGTTCATTTCAAATGCCTTCTGGATATGCCCGGTGAAGCTCCGGCGGTGTTCCATGTCGTTGATGGCGGCGTTGACCTGGGGCAGAGTCTGGATACCCTCGTTCCACCAGGCTGTGATAATGGATTCCGCATAGGATACGCTGGATTTGTCAATGGATTTGCAGTAGAGGAGAACAGTCAGAATGATGTCGCTGCCGATGTTGTTATAATCGTGCATCCAGATGAGTGCTTTCTGTTCAATGTGGCGCAAAGGTCTGCCCAGCTGCTGCTCCGACAGCTGGAACAGTGTTTTGAGATCCTTGGATGCCTCCAGGGCTGCGGCAATTTCTGCCGGGCTGAGTTCACCGCTTTTGGCGCTGGACAATGCTACGGCGTGACCGGAACGGGATGCCGGCTTTGGTGCCGGTTCTGCTGCCGGGACGGCAGGCTGCGCCGGAACAGTCTGAGTCTGAGGCTGGGGTTGGGAGACCTGCTGCCGGGGTGTTTCCGGTTCGGATACGGCAAACAGATCGGTCTGCGTCCAGAACAGGAGCGCTTCCTCCACCAGTTCCTCCGAGATGGACAGCGCCTCTGAGATCTCACGCTGATCTACAGTCTGGCGGTTATGGCGGAGCAGATACAGCAGTACTTTCAGCTGTGACGGCGTAGCCAGCTTTAAATATTGATCCACCACGGCATTCGGCACGCCGAACATCTGCCCGAATCCGGTTGTATGTACAGTCAGATCCACAAAAATTTCCTCCTTGCGAAAAAAATGCGAAAAAAGGCTTGACAACGCACAAAAGTTGTGATAAAATAAACATTGTCGCCGACATGTCGGAATTGGCAGACGAGACGGACTCAAAATCCGTTGCCAGCGATGGCGTGTGGGTTCAAGTCCCACTGTCGGCACCATATTGACCAGAAACCGTCAATGCAGATCGCTGCGTTGGCGGTTTTTTGTTCCGGATATTTTCTCCCGTCCTCAGAAAGGCAGCCTGGCAATGAAGTTTTTTGATCCAGCAATTTTTCAAAAATGCTGGCGAGGTTCAGGGACAGTGCCTGCATAGTCTATCACAGCATACCTGTCCCACGGAAATCAATTTTATGTTTCAATCTAATCACCCCTCCACCATTGCTGCGCAATGGTCCCCCTCCCCTTTCAGGGGAGGCAGCTAAGGCTCCCCTGAAAGGGGAGCTGGCACGGCGCAGCCGTGACTGAGGGGTTTTCTATAAAATTGATTTCCGTGCACCCATCCATCCTATGCACCAAACAACCCATCCAGAACAGAAGATAGAAAAAAAGCCCATGCTACAAATTGTAACACGGGTGAAATTTCCGTATTCCGAAAGAAATACTTGGCGTGCCCAGAGGGATTCGAACCCCCGACCTACTGGTTCGTAGCCAGTCACTCTATCCAGCTGAGCTATGGGCACATATCAGATTATCTTGTCGTTGTCTCTCACAACGTTATTTATTATAGCACATTCTCTCCGGCTTGTCAACCCCTTTTTTCAAATTTTTTCGATTTTTTTGAAAATCGGGGAAATGCATTGAAACTGCGTACTTTTTCACCGCCGAGAAGAACGGCTTTGCAAAAAAATACTCCGGTATCAGAAAAAACCGGAGTATTTCTTCCTGCCGGACAAACGCCGCCCGACAGAGCTTCTCGTGAGATTATAAGTAGTCCTTGATCAGACCGATGCAGGACTTGCAGACCTTCTTATCGTTGAAGTCGATGAGATCGTCTGTACGGGAACAAAGTGCACAGCTGCACTGTGCCTTCTGGATGATGATCTTTTCTCCTTCGGTGTAGATCTGCAGGTAATCGTTGCATTCAATCTGAAGCTGACGACGCAGTTCTTTCGGCAGAACAAATCGTCCGAGACTATCGACACGGCGCATAATTCCTGAATCTTTCATGTGAGCGCTCTTCCTTTCTGTCTGCCTTTTTGCAAAGCAAACGGTATTTTTGTAGGGAGTCGGTACATTATTGCGCCAACTCATACTCCCTATTATACAACATTTGGCGAATTCTGTCAATCCATAGGTTCATTTTTTTCATAATATCATGTAAACTTATAGAATGATAAATTATTTTTATAGCAAAAATGGAGAACCCGAAAAAAAGTACTTGACAAACCGGACAAGTTGTGCTATAATGATATTCGTTGCTTGTGGCATAAAATCAAAATGAGATATTAGCTCAGTTGGCAGAGCATACGCCTTTTAAGCGTAGGGTCGAGGG
>JBJFHO010000242.1:0-6138 GCA_051893675.1 Ruminococcus sp.
GGTCTTGTTCGCCCCTCCTCGAAAAAGCTGTCGCTTTTTCTCACCACCCTCTCCGTGCGCCGGAGTACGGCGCAGAGTGTTTCGCCGCCTGCGGGCGGCGACCAGGGACGCTGTCCCTGGACTCTGCCAGGGCTTGCGCAGCCCTGGACCTGCGCCAGCTGGGCTCAGCTGAACCAGCTTGATGGGGAAACATTTTGAGAATGGGTGGGGAATCTGTTGTTCTGTGACGATACCTAAACCTATTCTTATTGAAAAACGGACAGGCTTCTCCGCTATGGAGCGCCTGTCCGTTTGTTTATTTCATAAAAATGTCTGTCTTACTGGAAGTAAGCTACGCCGCTTTCGAAGATCTTCTGATCCTTTTCGCCCGGTACGTTCCGGTACAGATTCTGCCCGATACGTTCGCTGTGTCCCATCTTGCCCAGAACTCTGCCGTCCGGCGAGGTGATACCCTCAATTGCCATCATGGAAGTGTTGGGGTTGAAGTGAATATCCATAGACGGGTTGCCGTCCAGATCTACATACTGAGTCGCAATCTGTCCGTTCTTCGCCAGATCTGCCAGCAGCTCCGGCGGTGCCACAAAACGTCCCTCACCGTGGGAAATGGCAACGGTGTGTACATCGCCTACCTCTGTGCCGTACAGCCACGGGGACTTGTTGGATGCAATGCGTGTATTTACCAGCATGGACTGATGGCGTGCAATGGTGTTAAAGGTCAGCGTCGGCGAAACATCCGTCATATCCATAATCTCACCAAAGGGTACCAGACCAAGCTTTACCAACGCCTGGAAGCCGTTGCAGATACCCAGCATCAGACCGTCCCGATTCTTGAGCAGTTCGTGAACAGCGTCCTTGATACGTGGATTGCGGAAGAATGCCGTGATGAACTTACCGCTGCCCTCCGGCTCGTCGCCGCCGCTGAAGCCGCCGGGAATCATAATGATCTGTGCCTGCTTGATCATTGCTGCAAAGGTGGTGATGGAATCCTCCATTGCCGCTGCGGAGAGGTTGCGTACCACAAAGGTCTGAGGCCGTGCGCCGGCACGCTCAAAGACACGTGCGGTGTCGTATTCGCAGTTTGTGCCCGGGAATACAGGAATCAGGACACGTGGCTGCGCTGCCTTGACAGAAGCGGAAAGGGTCGTCTTTCTGGGGTAGGACAGCTTTTCCGGTACTTCTGTTGTGGTTTTGATACGGCAGGGGAATACCGGCTCCAGCTTGCGCTCCCAGACGGAGAGCAGCTTGTCCAGCTGGAGGGTATATTTCGGGCAGACGATCTCCGGCTTTTCAGCAGTGGTACCGATAACATCCTCGCCTTCCTGTGCCTCGCCGTTCAGTTCCAGGAGGAAACCGCCGCAGCAGGGCTGGAACAGCTCTGCATCTGTCAGCTGACGGGAGAATGTGAAGCCGATGCCGTTGCCGAAGCACATCTTTGCGGTACCCTCGGCTGCACCGCCGTAGTCGATGACCCAGCCTGCACGGACACGTCCGGCAGCGATCATTTCCTCTACCTTGTCGAATGTGGCACGGATGCTGTCAAAGTCCGGAATACCGTTTGCATCCACTGCCGGACGGAGCATTACTACCTTGTCGCCGGCTGCCTTGAATTCTGTGGATACTACCTTGTCCGCCTTGGCTGTGGAAACAGCAAAGGAAACCAGCGTGGGCGGTACGTCGATATTCTCGAATGTACCGGACATGGAGTCCTTGCCGCCGATGGAGCCGCAGGACAGTTCCAGCTGTGCCTTGAATGCACCCAGCAGTGCCGCCATAGGCTTGCCCCAGCGCTTGGGGTCGTTCTGGGTACGCTCGAAATATTCCTGGAACGTCAGCCAGCAGTGATGCCAGCTGCCGCCTGCTACAACGACCTTTGCAATAGAGGTGATGACAGCATCCATGGCGCCCAGATAGGGGTTGCGTTCACTGGTAGTGGGATTATAGCCCCATGCCATAAGGGAACAGGTATTTGTCTCGCCCTTGAGTACCGGGATTTTTGCTGCCATTGCCTGAGAGGGAGACAACTGATATACACCGCCAAAGGGCATGAGCACAGTACCTGCACCGATGGTGGAGTCGAACTTTTCAATGAGACCCTTCTGAGAGCAGATGTTCAGGCTGGACAGCAGTTCTGTCCAGGCATCGGCGCTGTCCGTGAGGGTGGATTCTGCTGCCGGCTGGGGTTCTGTAATGGCAATGTCTGTATGCTTTGCAGCACCGTTGGAGTTGAGGAATTCCCGGGACAGGTCAACGATGGTGTTACCGTTCCAGTGCATCCGCAGACGAGGCTCTGCCTGTACAGTTGCCACAATGGTCGCCTCCAGATTTTCCCGGCTGGCTTCCTTGATGAACTTCTCTGCATCCTCTGCGGCAACCACAACTGCCATACGCTCCTGAGATTCGCTGATGGCGATCTCTGTGCCGTCCAGACCGTCATACTTCTTGGGTACAGCGTTCAAGTCGATCTCCAGACCGTCTGTCAGCTCGCCGATGGCAACGGATACGCCGCCTGCGCCGAAGTCGTTGCAGCGTTTGATCATACGTGTGACAACAGGATTGCGGAACAGGCGCTGGAGCTTACGTTCTTCCGGTGCATTACCTTTTTGTACCTCTGCACCGCAGTGTCCCAGAGATTCGATGGTGTGGGACTTGGAAGAACCTGTTGCACCGCCGCAACCGTCACGTCCGGTTTTGCCGCCAAGGAGAATGACGATATCTCCCGGCACCGGTGCTTCCCGGCGGATGTTGGATGCCGGTGCAGCACCCAGAACGGCGCCGATCTCCATGCGCTTTGCCATATAGCCCGGATGGTATACTTCTGCAACATGTCCGGTGGCAAGACCGATCTGGTTGCCGTAGGAGCTGTAGCCGTTTGCCGCACCCAGGGTGATCTTTCTCTGGGGCAGTTTTCCGGCAATGGTATCCTCCACCGGTACCAGGGGATTTGCTGCACCGGTGACACGCATTGCCTGATAAACATAGGAGCGTCCGGACAGCGGGTCACGGATCGCACCGCCGAGACAGGTTGCCGCACCGCCGAAAGGCTCGATCTCGGTGGGGTGATTGTGCGTCTCGTTCTTGAACATGAGGATCCAGTCCTCTTCCTTGCCGGCAACATCTACCTTGACCTTCACGGAGCAGGCGTTGATCTCTTCGCTTTCGTCCAAGTCCTGAAGTTTGCCGTCTGCTTTCAGCTTCCGGGCGGCAATGGTTGCCAGATCCATGAGGGTCATGGGCTTTTCGCCCCGTCCCAGTTCCTGACGTACCTCGCAGTATGTGTCATAGGTCTCCTTGATATAGTCCGTAGGAATGTCTACATCGGAGATCTGGGTCAGGAAGGTGGTGTGGCGGCAGTGATCCGACCAGTAGGTGTCGATCATGCGCACTTCCGTAATGGTGGGGTCACGGTGCTCCGTGTCACGGAAATAACTCTGACAGAACTGGATATCTCCCAGATCCATCGCCAGACCATAGTCGGCAATGAACTGCTTCAGTTCGTCCTCTGACAGCCCGATAAAGCCTGTCAGGGTTTCCACTGTGGTGGGGATGGTATAATTGGCATCCAGTGTCTCCGGCAGCTCCATGGCAGCTTCACGGCGCTCTACGGGGTTGATGAGATAGGATTTCAGACGGTCAAACTCTGCATCGGTGAGATTGCCGGTGACAACATAGACATCTGCTGTGCGGACACGGCAGCGTTCACCTTGGAGCAGAATCTGGATACACTGCTCGCAGCTGTCAGCACGCTGGTCAAACTGTCCCGGCAGATATTCCGTTGCGAACATCCGCTGGTTGTCCTCCAGTGCCGGTACCTCGGTGTAGATGTGGTCTACTGCAGGTTCGGAAAAGACCGTGGGTACGGCACGCTGAAAAGCGGCTTCTGTGAGATGATCTGCATCATAGCGATGGAAGATCCGGACATCGGTCACATTCAGACGCAGTGCAGTTTGCAGGTCACTCAGAACCGAGCGTGCCTCTACTGCGAATTCCGGTTTTTTTTCCACATAAATACGAAAAACAGACATGGTAATACTCCTTCTATCATGAATTTGCGTCTGCCGCTACAGGGGTGCCATAACAGCAGTCCGCATCACTCTCTTCTATTCTAACATAAAAAATCTGATTACGCAAACTTTTTTTTGGATTTTTTGCAGAAATTCGCACAACCGTCCCGTTCGGGGCATGTCCCACATGAAAACCGTCGCCCCGTTCCCGTTCAAAAAGTACCGGAACAGTCTGCCCGATCTGGGTGTGCAGAAAGGCGGATTTCATGGATTTTGCGGCAGATTGGGCAAGCTCCATGCGCCGGGTCTTGGTCTGGCTGCTGATCTTGTCCGGGAACTCCGCCGCACGTGTGCCGGGTCTGGGGGAATAGCGGAACACGTGCATAGCAGCGAAGCCGATACGCTCTGCAAATGCCAGGGAATCGGCAAAATCCTCGTCTGTCTCTCCGGGAAATCCCACCATGAAATCTGTAGTAATGGCACAATGGGGAAACAGTGCCCGGATACTGGCGCATATTGCTTCATATTCCGCCGCTGTATACCGCCGGTTCATGCGTTTCAGTGTATTGTCACAGCCGCTCTGGAGGGACAGGTGGAACTGGGGACAGAATTTCGGCAGTGCAGCAAGACGTTTTAACTCCGGTTCGGTCAGGCGTTCCGGCTCCAGGGAACCCAGCCGGATACGTTCGATACCGGGCACAGCGGCACAGGCTTCCACTGCATCTACCAGTGTGCCGTCCCATTCCATACCGTAGAATCCAAGATTGATGCCGCACAGCACGATTTCCCGATAGCCGTTTTCGGCAAAGGCGGCGGCACTGTGCCGTATCTCCTCCAGCGGCAGGCTCCGGCAGCGTCCTCTTGCATAGGGAATAATGCAGTAGCTGCAAAAGCAGTTGCAGCCGTCCTGGATTTTCAGAAAGGCACGGGTGTTGTCCGGCATGGTGTCGTAGGGCAGGATTTCGAAGGGATCATCAGTAGTATAACTGTCCACGGCGTTCTGCCGGGTATGGCTGCGGCACAGCTCGTCCAGCAATGCCGGGAGCCGGCTGCGGTTTTTGGTACCGATGACAAGGTCGGCTTCGGGGACAGCCGCTGCCTCTTCCGGGTATGCCTGGGCGTAGCAACCCGTGAGGACAAGCAGGGCATGGGGACAGGTCTGCCGCATTTTCCGCATGGCGGTGCGCAGACGGCTGTCTCCGGATGCGGTGACGGTGCAGGAATTGAACAGGATCACATCCGCCTGGGACGGTTCCTGGACAATGGTATGGCCTGCTTTTTGCAGGATGGACTGCATTCCGGCAGTCTCACAGGTGTTGACTTTGCAGCCAAACGTCAGAAAATAGCATTTCACTGGTAGATCTCCTTTGCTGGTACGGTATTGCCGGTATTTTTTCGACAGGAATTTCGTGGAATTTTCACGCAGATTACATAAATTTTATCGTTGCCGTCAAAAATAGGTGTTGTATTTCCACTCCTATTATACTATATCGACGAAAATGATGCAATCGTCTTGACAAGAAAATTTTTTCGTGGTATGCTATAGACACAGAACAAGTGAAAGTCAGAAGCGGTGTGCACGTTACCGATTTGTGACAATGACTTTGAGTTCTGTGTATTTTGCAGACACCATGGAAAGAACATGCAGGATCTTTCAGAGGAGGTAATTGTTATGTATGAAACAACAATTCAATTGAATGCAATTAACGACGTAAAGGAATTTGTCAACACTGTAATGCTGTTTGACTATGACATCGACCTGGTTTCCGGCCGCTATGCCATTGATGCAAAGTCCATTATGGGTATCTTCAGCCTGGATCTGTCCAAGCCCATCAAGCTGCAGGCACATACTGAGGATGCAGATGCTCTGGTAAAGGCTATCGACAAGTATATTGTCAAGTAACACATTGATCGCACATCTTTCAAAGATTGAGTAGAATAGTAAGAGGGAAAAACGGCGCTTCGGAAACGGGGCGCCGTTTTTCTGTGCGCATGCGCATTTTTCTATCAGATACGGTCTAAATCTTGCGGGCGAACAATGTTCGCCCCTACTAGTATCCTGTCACATCGAAAAATGTATCCTACCCGTTTTCAAAAAGGTTGCACAGGCTGCTGGTCCAGCTGAGCACAGCTGGCG
>JBJFHO010000243.1:0-6110 GCA_051893675.1 Ruminococcus sp.
ATCCGGCAGTTCCTGTAAGCTGGACTGGATGGCATCTGCTTCCGCAGCGGCGATCTTGTCCTTTGTCACGCTGTTGGCAACTGCCAGCATACCGCAGCACACGGCGCAGATGAGTGCCAGTACCAGAGGCGGTATGATCATATGTTTTACAGAGGATTTTGCTGCATCAGCCATTGCGCTTCGCCTCCTTTTCCACAGGCTTTGCACCCAGGGGTTTCGTCATGGTGAAACGGTCGATATACGGGGTCAGCAGGTTCATGAGCAAGATGGAGAACGAGCAGCCCTCAGGCATATTGGCGAATTCCCGGATGACAAAGGTAAGTATGGCACAGCCCAGACCGAAGATCAACTTGCCTGTGCCTGTCATAGGTGTGGTGACATAATCTGTTGCCATGAAGAATGCCCCCAGGATCACGCCGCCGCTGAGGAGTGCATAGAGCACATCGGTCATTTCGCCGCCGGTTGCCAGGACATAGCAGAGTTCCAGCACAGCCAGACCGCCCAGATAGGATACCGGGGTATGCCAGGAGATCACGCCGATGACCAGCAGGAAAATACCGCCGATGAGCAGTGCCAGGGCGGAAGTCTCACCCAGAGAGCCGCCTACGTTTCCGAGGAACAGATCCAGCAGGTTTGCATCTCCCGATGCCAGAGGTGTTGCGCCGGTCACGCCGTCTGCCAGATTGCCGGACGAGGCGAACATACTGCCATCCTGATAATAGAACGGTTTTACCCAGGTGGTCATGCTTTCGCCGCAGGACAGCAGCAGGAATACACGTCCCGTAATGGCAGGGTTTGCGAAGTTACAGCCCAATCCGCCGAATAGCTGTTTTACCACAGCCACGGCGAAAATACAGCCAATGGCAGCCTGCCACAGGGGCAGCGTTGCCGGGAGATTCAGTGCCAGGAGCACACCGGTGAGCAGTGCGCTGCCGTCGGAAATGGTGACTTCCTTTTGCATAAGCTTCTGACAGACCAGCTCCGTGAATACGCTGACAGCGGCACAGAATACCACCAGCAGCAGGGCACGAGGGCCGAAGAACACAGTCGCCGCCACAATTGCCGGAACCAGCGCCAGTACCACCAGCAGCATAATTTTCTGGGTGGTCATACCGCTCCGCACATGAGGTGACGGTGATACGGTGAATAATGATGCCATGTTTTTTCTTCCTCCTTATTGTAAATGTGATATACTAATTGTTTACGATTGAACCCCTCAGTCACGGCTGCGCCGTGCCAGCTCCCCTTTCAGGGGAGCCTATATTCAGCCTCCCCTGAAAGGGGAGGGGGACCATTGCGCAGCAATGGTGGAGGGGTATTATACCAGTAAACAAAAGCGAAACATCCATTCCTCATTTCTTAATGCTTGACATGTAAAACGCCTTTGCCAGCTGATTATTTTCCGCCACGGGACGTTTTGCCGGGCAGGCGTAGGTACAACAGCCGCAGTTCATGCACAGGGTAACTTTCAGCTTGCCCAGTGCGTCAGCGTCCTCATTCCGGAATGCCTTTGCGATCTCCGTGGGCATGAGCCGCAGAGGGCATGCCTGGACGCATCTGCCGCAGTGGATGCAGGCGGACGGTTTCGGGGAGACGAACTTCTCCAACGCCAGAATGGCGTTGTTGGCTTTCAGTACCGGGTCTGCCGGGTCGGGAATGGCAATGCCCATCATGGGACCGCCGTAGAGAAGCTTTTTCGCCCGTTCCATATCGCACTGGGCAAAGTCCAGTACATCCTGCACCGGTGTTCCCATGGGTACCATGACATTGCAGGGCTTCCCTACTGCATCGCCGTCCACAGTCACCATACGCTGTACCATGGGCATACCTGTTTTGAGATAACGGCTCACAAAGGCAACAGAGGATACATTCATGACGATAACGCCCTGATCTGCCGGAAGCTGTCCCTCCATGACCACACGTCCCAACGTATTATAAATAAGCACCTTTTCCGCACCCTGGGGGTATGTGGTAGGCAGTGTCACCACCTGGATCTCCGGATGCGCCTTTGCCTTTTCCGTCAGGACACGGATGGCTTCGGGCTTGTTTGCCTCAATACCGATAATAGCTTTCGGAATCTCCAGCCAGCGGAGCACCTGCAATACACCATCCAGTACTTCGTCAGGGGCTTCTACCATCTGACGGTAGTCGGAAGTAATATACGGCTCACATTCCGCCGCATTGATACACAGCGTATCCACTTTCTGCTTGGGTGCAAGCTTTACATGGGTAGGAAAGCTTGCACCGCCCATGCCCACCAGACCGCTTTCCCGGATGGCAGCCAGAAAGCTTGCCTTGTCGGTAATTTCCGGAGGCTTCACATCGGGACAGACGGTCTGCTGTCCGTCCGTCTCAATTTCCACCATGGGACATGTTCTGCCATTGGACATGCGGTAGGTAGAGATCGCCTTGACAGTTCCCGACACACCGGAGTGAATGGGTACTGCCATAAAGGCGTCTGTATCGCCGATTTTCTGCCCCACCAGCACCGTATCCCGTGGCTTTACCACAGGCGTACAGGGTGCGCCAATGTGCATACTCATGGGAATCCGTACCAGCTTCGGCAGCGGCAGGGAAACAGATGCACAATTCTCTGTGTTTTTATGGTGTGCCAGATGGACACCATGCAGTTTCTTCATAGGGTTACTCCTTTCTTCTTACAATGAGAAATTAGGAATGAGGAATGAGGAATGGCGGTGTTCGCTTCGCTCAAAAAATATAAATTCCATCGCCGAAGGCGATACCAACATTCCTGATTCCTAACTCCTAACTCCTCATTTTAATACAAATTGCAGCCCATCGCTGATATACAGCGTTCCGCTTGTGTCCTGGGCGACAATTTTGTAGTCCTCTGCCTGCAAATGGCGGTCAATATGTTCCGTGCCCTCCAGCCAGATAAGGGTGGAGAGGAAATCCGACTGTAAGCCGCTGCCGCAGAATACGGTGACGGTAGTCAGATCCGACTCCGCCGGCATTCCGGTGACCGGGTCGAGAATATGGCAATATTCCTTGCCGTCATCGGCGGTGAAATAGCGTTCATAGCCACCGGATGTGGACAGAAAACAGGCTTCTGTGGTGACTTTGCCCAGAATACCGTCCCCGTCCGGGTCACGGATCTCTACTGTAAAAGGCTTTCCGCCGGGCTTTTCGCCGTAAAACAAAATGGACGAGGTCATGGAGATCGTGCCATAGGTTGTCTCGCCGGATTCATCCAGCAGCTGCTTCACGCAGTCCAGCCCATAGCCCTTTGCCACTGCTCCGGCATCCAGCTGCGCACCGTCTGTCAGAGTGACTGTGTCATTTTCCGCCGTCACATGGGCAGGCGAAATGGTAGGCAGAACTGCATCCAGCTCCGCCTGGGAGGGTACATGGGGTGTTTCTGAGGTGATGCCCCAGAGCTTTGTCAAAGCGCCTATGGTAATATCCACCAGGTCACCGTAGCGTTCGTTGTACTCCAGCGTCCGGGAAACCAGATCGTATACATAGGCATTCCCCGACAGTGTACCGTCCCGGTTCAGCCGGGAGACAGCACTGTCTGCGGCATAGCTGTCCAGCGCTTTGTCCAGAGACTGAAGCAGCCGGGCAATCTCTTCCGTATCGCCGCCCTGGAGGGTCATGGTACACGCCGTATCCATCACCCACACCGTTTTTGTCCGGGTCTGCTCTGCCGGTGCGGCACAGGATGTCAGAAATACCAGAGGCAGAACAGATGAAAAAAGTTTTTTCCAAATCATAAAATAATGCTTTCCTTTATGGTCGGAACATGGTATACTATATAGGCAACACCGCACAAAGAGCACCTGACGGCTTTGCACGTCATATGCTTGCATATTTTCCGTCATATTTCACAAAAATGCTCGTGAATACACAAAGTATTCACTGCGCTTTTTGTTTCATCTGACGAAAAATCTGACGGCGCATCTGACGTACAATATTTGTGCGGTATTGCCTATAGTATGCCTTTATCGGATACCCTTCGGGCAATTGTCCGATTTTTTCAAAAAACCCATCTCTCATTATAATACAAATCGACAGCATTGTAAACCGAAAAACATTGTCTTTTTTGAAACCAAATTATTTTTTGGATTTTCCTGAAAATAATAAGATGAAAATCAATAATTTCCACTGAAATAGGAGATATGAAGTTGGGAGTTAAGAATGACTTGTTCGCAAAGCTTATGCGCCTTGGGCACGTACGAATGAAGAAATATTTCTCTGAATCCCGTATGTTTTATCCATCGCCGCAGGCAATCCGCCATTCCTGGACTCCTCATTCCTCATTGCAAACATAAGGAGGTCTTTTTCATGAAAGGATATCGCATCAGCGTCATTCGCCACGGCAGAACAGCCGCAAATGACAAGGGCATTTACATCGGCAGGACGGACTATCCCCTGTCGGACAAAGGTGCGGCAGAGCTTGCCGGAAAAATGGATGAATTTGTGTACCCCAATGTGGCACGTGTTTACAGCAGTCCCCTGCGGCGCTGTATGGAAACGGCGGAGATTTTATTTCCGGATGTACAGGTGCAGACGGTGGACAATCTCATTGAGATGGATTTTGGTGAATTTGAGGGAAAATCTGCGGATGAACTGGTAAATCGGGAGGATTTCAAGGAGTGGCTCAAAGGCGGTGTGGACTGCCGTCCGCCTCAGGGCGAAAGCGTAAAGGAGATACAGCTGCGTATCTTCCGGGCGCTGCGGGAGGTCATTTCGGACATGATGCAGGAGGATCTGCTTCACTGTGCCATGATCACCCACGGTGGCATTATTGCCAATATGCTTGCCGGATTCGGACTGCCGAAGATTCCGGCACAGGAATTGCAGTGCCAGCCGGGCGAGGGCTTTGATATCCATATTACCGCAGATTTGTGGCAGCGCTCCCAGGCGTTTGAGATATTGGGAATGACGCCATATAATGCATAATCACGCCGCAGGCGGCAAGGAATGAAATTGTAGGGGCGAACTGCGTTCGCCCGCTGGAGATACCGGGCAATAATCGGGCGAACAAAGTTCGCCCCTACAGTGTTTCAGAAGAACACAACTGAAACGCCATTGCATGAACTGCCCCAATCCTGCCATACTATTCCTGACAAAACGCACGGGAGGGAATGGAATGCAGATATTGGAGGGACAGCGGTTTGCCGGAACGGTACTCCGGGAGAACCGGCGGCTTTGGTGGGAAATTCCGGGGCTATTGTTACTGCTGGGTCTCATGCAGCTGCTGGAATGGTCGGCGGCGATACTGTTGCTGCATATCCGTGGCGAAACGCCGGCGGCGCTGCTGGCAGAGGACGGCATACTATGGCGGCTGGTGCAGATATTTCTGGGAATCCCCTGCGGTCTGGCTTGGATCTGGTGCAGCTGGGCGGTATGGCTGCGCTGTACCCGTGCTGCGGGGATATTGCCGGAAAAACGACGCTATTCCAGAGGAAAAATGCTGCTTCTGGCATTACAGAATGCACTGATTCGGACGGCATTGCTCCAGAGTGTAACGCTGTGTTTTTTCGGAGCGTACCAGATGTGGGAAATTGCGGCGCAGCACAGGGAGAGTGCGCCTTGGTTATTCGGCGCTGTGCAGCTGGCAGTGTTGGGCGTGGTGTGTTTTTTTGTGTGGATCTATGTGAGTCTGGGGTTTTGCTGCGTGCCGTTTGTGTGGTTTTCAAAGCCGGAGCTGCCCCTTTGGCGTATTCCGCTGTGTGCCATGGATGTTATGCGTGGAGGCAGACGGGAATTGCTGGGGATACTGGCATGGTATACGGTGCAGATGCTGCCTGTTGTGACGATTCCATGGGTTCTGCCCAGGGCAGGGGTAGCGGTGACGGTATTTTTCAATATCCGTGTGCGCATGGCGGAAGAGAATATGGCACGCCGTATTCGGTAGCAATCAGAAAGTCACCTTCCCATCGGTAAAAACGTAGCCCAGGCAAGCTGGTCCAGCTGAGCACAGCTGGCGCAGGTCCAGGGCTGCGGAAGCCCTGGTGGGGTCAAGGGGCAAAGCCCCTTGTCGCTGTCCGCAGACAGCGAAACACCCCGGCGCATACTTTTGCGCCGCGGAGAAAAGGGGTGAGAAAAGCGACAGCTTTTCGAGGGGGAAGCGGACAAGACCGCTT
>JBJFHO010000244.1:0-6018 GCA_051893675.1 Ruminococcus sp.
TGCCCACATCGCACCGTTTTCCTGTTGGATTACTGTCTGCAACAGCCCTTTTTATCGTATTTTTATGATTTATCCAGTGCATGCAGCATTGTGGAAACCAGTTCCGAAGTGGAAAGCTCCCCGGAAACACGATTCTCAATGACGACACAAAATGCGATCGGTAAATTGGGATCATCGTTAAATCCAACGAGGAGCGAATTTTCCGAAGCACCGTTTTTCACCTGTGCCGTACCGCTTTTTACGCCTACCGGATATCCGATGGACGCATATTTTTCCTGACCATTCTGCCGCATGATCTGCTTGATCTGACTGGCAACCTCGGCGGAGAAAATCGCATCGCCATAGCTGGTCTCGGCTGAATATGTTGTGCTGCCGGTTACGCCTGTTGTATGGTCGATCAGATACGGATTGGTCACAGTTCCTGTGCCATTGGCAATGGCACTCTCCCAGAGCATCATCTGACATGGGCTTGCCAGCGCTTCACTCTGTCCCATGCAGCTCCACATGGTGTCAAAATCGCTGGTATCTGTCAGTTTGGTAGACGCACTGAAAGAGGAAATACCATCAAACTCAATTTTTTTCGGCTTTTCCTCATTGACTGCGATTCCCATCCGGGAATAGGTCGTAATGATGCGATCCAGAGGCATATCCTGTACCAGCTGCGCAAAAAAAGGATTGCAGCTGTTTTCAAATGCCTGTACAATATTCTGCGTTCCATGTCCGCTGAGGTCGTGGCACTTGATCTGCTGGTTATACTTTGTGGTATAGATTCCACTGCAATTGTAGGATCTCGACATCAATCCATCATAGCCGAATGTCTCCAGTGCAGCAGCAGTCGTTGCGATTTTCTGGGTAGAACCAGGGGTGGTTTCATAGAATGCCTTGCAGATCAGACTGCCTTCGGGCAGCTCCGCAATGTTTGCATAATTGTCCAGGATATTTACACTAGGCTTGCTGACACAGACCAGAATCTCCCCTGTCTGATAATTATAGGCTATAGCAGTGCCATCCTTATTCCCGAATGCATTGTAAACTACACGATTAGCCTCATGATCCAGGGTGGAGTAGATCGCCGTCTGTCCGTGCTGTGTTGCACCGAATATCAGACTGTAATTCTGCAAGCTTTCCAGATTCTCCGAAACCAGTGTATTGGTCATCTGCCCGCTGTCATCGCCGATGACATTACCCACATCTACAAAATAATCTGCTTCGTAGGTTTCCTTGCTGGCGTCCGGATCAAATAACACCTGGTCGTTTCTGTCATACACTTTCCCCAGTGTGACATCATCTGAATGTGACATATAAAACGAGGATTCCCGAACGACCTTGAATACCAGAATACCCATTCCAATGAAAAACGCAACGAGAATCAGAATGGTCAGGCGTTCGCCTCGCCGGATGCTTTGGATACTTTTCATGCGACAGCCGCCTTTCTCTTTACAGATCTCTTTTTCTTCTGTTCCGGTTTACGGAATACCGGTGACTGCCCCGCTTTCAGCATACCGGCAAGAAAACCGCTGGTAATCATGGAGCTGCCTCCCTGCGAAATGAAGGGAATGGTAACGCCGGTAAACGGGATCAGATTGCAGGAACCAAAGATATTCAACCCCATCTGAACGATCATTACCGCAACAACACCCAGAATCATTGTCGTGTGGAAATAGCTGCGAGGCTTGTTGATCATGGGCAGCAGCAGCATACTCATAATAATGAGGATTGCCAGAAGTGCTACCAGAAAGCCCCATTCTTCACAAATGGTGGAAAAGACAATATCTGTATCTGCTGCAAAGACCTTGTACAGTGAACCACAGCCGGGACCCTTGCCAAACAGACCGCCTTCTGCAATGGCAATGAGGGCCTTACACTGCTGATATCCGTTGCCTTCCATCTGATTCCAGATATCTACAGAAAGACGATCCTGTACATATCCCGGTGCAAACTTCAATGCCAGCAGAATCAATACGATGCCGACTGCACTCAGACCGATAACCGTTTTTTTCGAAAACTTTGCCTTCGGATAACAAAGCCGGCAGACCAGTGCACAGCCATATGCTGCTGCAAAAGTCGGCAGAGAACCCAGATCACGGCACCACCACTGCAAGCCAACGATAATGATAAATGCACCTGTCAGGATCATCATCTCTTTGGAAACATAGAAGAACAGGATCTTCTTTTTCTCATGCTGTTCCCGGATGGATGTGGCACAGATCAAAACAAAGACCGGCTTCATAAATTCTGACGGTTGGATACTGATGGGACCCAGGTTGATCCACATGCTGCGGCTTCCCGTCAGGAGCAGGATACTCAGAATCAATACACCCAGAATGACATACAAAACGATTTTTTTCGATTGAATCCATACATGGTTCCGGGTCAGCAGAAATCCCAGCTGACAGAAAACAAGGGCAATAATACAGGTCACATAATGCTTGAACGCAAACCCTACGCCGCCGAAACAGGATTGAAAGATAACGCTGATATTGATCAGCAGCAACAGCACAAAGTCCAATGTATATGTCATTTGCCGGTAACACAAACGTAGCACTGCGCTATACACAATATCCAGTCCGATAACCGCCGCTGCCAGAGGCAGGATGTCCTGGGGAGTATCATATTTTCCCCGCAGCAGAATCGCCAGAAGCATGATCACATGCGTCAGCAACACCATTGCGGTACATTTTGCATAAGATATGCCATTTTTATACATGCTGCTGTTTCCCCCTTCGCTGTCGGATAATAACGGTTTTGTTGCCGAAACGGATCTCGTCCATGTCTTTCAGCTTCACCTGTGAGCGTATCTTCCGCCCATTGACAAATGTACCGGATTTGGAATCCAGATCCATCACGCTCCAGATGCCATTGGATACGTAAAGCACCGCATGATATCGTGAAACGCTCATATCAGAAAAGCGGATATCAGCGGCACCGTGACGTCCCACCAGAATTTCGTCTGCCTCCAGAGGGATGACAACCCTTCTTGCAGTATCGTACAGCGCCATATGGGCACTCACTTTGTTCCAGCGTAGCTGTTCGACCTCTTTTTCTTCCCTTGCCTTTCCGAACATGGTGAGAATACTGAGTGCGATAAACACAACGACTACGGCGCTGATCAGAATCGAATATGCAGGAATTTCCTGCATAGAAGCCATGATTTTTTCAAGCATAGCGAAAACACCTCCCGGTGATAAAAATAAGTCCATGGGCAATACCGCACAAAGATTGTACGTCAGAAACGCAGCCGGATTTTTCGTCAGATGAAACAAGAAGCGCATTGAATACTTTGCGTATTCACGAGCATTCTTTGTGCGGTGTTGCCCATATGTATCATAATCGATTTTTGTGAAATATGCAAGATGCTTTTCTGCATTTTGTAGAAATCGCCAAAGAATACATGTGGAGCCAAGACAATATCACTAAAATGCAGTTCGTTTTTTGTTGGAATTATACAAAAAATCAGAATGTGCTTGCCAAAAAAATAGAAGTATGTTATAATAGGAGAAACGAACAGCTTTTCTATCCGGCAATGCAATGTCTCATGGGAAACGCTGTAGAAGGAGGAATTATCATGAAAATCACAATTACAGCAAAAAAAATGCAGATCCCACAGAATTTCACAGAATATGCGGAAAACCGTCTGAATTCCAAACTTGACAAGTTTTTCGGTGAAGAGGCAGAAGCTAAGATCACCATGGCAAATCACAAGAACTTGATCGTGATCGAGCTGACTGTTACTTATAACAACATGATTTATCGTGCAGAGCAATCTGCTGTTGATAAGGAAGACGCTCTGGATGCTTCCGTAGATAAGATCATTCGCCAGATCCGCAAGAACAAGACACGTGTGGAAAAGAAGCTGAAAGAAGCTGCTTTTGTGGATATGCTGGAAGAGCCCATTGCCGAAGCAGAACACGAAGTCGTTCGTCACAAGAAGTTTGTGATGCATGCCATGGATCTGGATGAAGCAATTCTCCAGATGGATCTGCTGGGACATGCATTCTTCATGTTCACCAATGCCAATACCGGCGAGGTAAACGTGGTCTACAAGCGTTCTGACGGCAAGTATGCTGTTCTGGAGCCGATCTACGAATAATTCACGTCATATTTTCACTTGTTCATAAGATATATTGCGGATGCTGTTTTGCGGCATCCGCTTTTTGCTGCATATTTCCGGAATATTTCTCCATCAAATCCGCTGCGCCAGCCGTTCGCTGTAGTCCTTGCGGAACTGTGTGAACTCCCCTGCATCCAGTGCATCACGAATTTTCTCCATGAGCGTATTATAGAAGTAAAGGTTATGTGCCACTGCAAGGCGTCCCCCGAGCTGTTCATTTGCCTTGAACAGATGGCGCACATAGGCACGGGAATGGTTCCGGCAAACAGGACAGTCACACTTCGGATCAAGAGGCTGAGAATCTGTCTCATAGGCTGCATTGGTGATATGCAGAATGCCATCCCATGTGAAAACTGTACCGTGACGTGCATTGCGGCTGGGCATAACGCAATCGAACATGTCAATACCACGATACACACCCTCAATGAGATTGGACGGTGTACCAACGCCCATGAGATAACGTGGCTTGTGCACCGGCATATGCGGTTCGACCTGCTCAATGATATGATACATGACCTCCGTAGGTTCTCCCACTGCAAGGCCGCCAATGGCGTAGCCGTCCAGATCCAGCTGTGCAATTTCCTGCATATGGGAGACACGAATCTCGTCAAAGGTACCGCCCTGGTTGATGCCGAACAGCATCTGCTGAGGGTTAATGGTTCCTTCCATTGCGTTCAGGCGTTTCATCTCGTTCTGACAACGTATCAGCCAGCGTGTAGTCCGTGCGCAGGAATTTTTCACATAGTCCAATGGTGCCGGATTTTCCACGCACTCATCAAATGCCATAGCAATGGTAGAGCCAAGATTGGACTGAATCTGCATACTCTCTTCCGGGCCCATGAAGATACGTCTGCCGTCAATGTGGGACTGAAAATAAACGCCCTCTTCCTTGATACGCCGCAGCTTTGCCAGCGAAAACACCTGGAATCCGCCGCTGTCTGTCAGAATGGGACGATGCCAGTTCATGAACTTGTGTAAACCGCCCATTTGACGTACGATCTTATCGCCCGGACGCAGATGCAGATGATAGGTATTGCAAAGCTCTACCTGGCACTTCAAGTCTACCAGATCAATGGAAGAAATACCGCCTTTGATCGCCGCTGAGGTACCTACGTTCATAAAGAACGGCGTCTGAATGGTGCCATGTACGGTTTCAAAGATACCTCTTCGAGCGTGTCCTTCGGTTTTTAAGAGTGTAAACATTCGTGTAAATTCCTTTCTGTTTTATCATTGTGTCATAATCGGAGGAGTTTGCAGCAATGCACAAATTTCCTTGGCGTATATTGCTGTGTAATCATCTTTTTCAGACAGATAAGATGCATACAACGCTTTGTCTTGTAGCATTTTTTCCCGCAGAGAGAAAGTCCATTCTGCTCCTTCTTGAATTTTTGAAGTACAAATGGCAAATCCATAGAATAAATCAAGGAGATCTTCAATCAGCATAGCACTATCTGTTGTTCTTAGACAGTATACCAGAATGTCATATGCTGGAAGCGATGCATCTGCAACCATAATATGCTGATGGCAGAGTGAAGCATCCAGGTTTAATGCCGCTTCCCTTGCCTCTTTTTCCTGCTCTGAGAAAAGCCTTTTCAGCCACTTCGCAGTATCTGCCAGATTTCTGCAATCCTCGTCAAGATATCTGTGACGGCGCATTGTAATGGACATTGGAAGAATTTTTCTCCCCCGTTTTCTCGGACGGGTTTCGATCCCAGAAGCGTTCCCATATGCAGTATCATAGTGTGACCAGTCAATCGCATCAATCTGTGCAATGATTTGCTGTAACTCTTCTGGAGTACGTGCTTTCATTTATTTTTCCTCCGGCAGAATACACATAGCATCCCCGAAGCTGAAGAACCGATACCGTTCCTTTACAGCTGCCTCATAGGCATGCATGGTTTTCTCAT
>JBJFHO010000245.1:0-26665 GCA_051893675.1 Ruminococcus sp.
TGCCGCTGTCGGACTTTGGCGGAAAGATTTATGCCGTGCGGTTTTTGCAGTGGGAAAGTCGTATTCTGGATGAGACTTGACGAAAAGGGGCGGCGAAATTCGCTCGCTTTGCTCGCTGTTCGCCTGGGTTCGCACAAACGCTGTTTGGGGTTCCTCTGCATGGTTTACCTTGGAATCCTGAGTTTTTCTTTGCTGGGATGGGGGAAGTAGTTTAGCAGCGTTTGTGCTCTTTGCGTGATGCTTTCACTTTGCTTTGAGTTGCTTTCTTCCTTTTTCTTTTTGCTGAAAAAAGAAAAAGGAAGCGAAAAAGAAAAAAGATGGCTCGCTTCGTTCGAATGCGAATTTAACAACGAAAGGAGATGTGCATATGTATTTACAGTCGCTGGAACTGCAGGGTTTTAAGTCCTTTCCCGATAAGATCAAACTGACCTTTGACAAGGGGCTGACTGCTGTTGTCGGTCCGAACGGCAGCGGCAAAAGCAATATCGGCGATGCCGTGCGCTGGGTACTGGGAGAGCAGTCCACCAAAACTCTCCGGGGCAACAAAATGGAGGATGTCATTTTCTCCGGTACCAAAACCCGGAAGCCCATGGGATTTGCCGCAGTCACCCTGGAGATCAACAATGAGACCGGCGAGCTGGGCGATACTTATGGTGAGGTAGTCAGTGTTACCCGAAAGCTGTACCGCAGCGGTGATAGTGAGTACCGCATCAACGGCAAAAATGTCCGCCTGAAAGATGTGACTGAGCTGTTCATGGATACCGGCATGGGCAGGGACGGCTATGCCATTATCGGACAGGGACGTATTGCGGAGATCGTCAGTGCCAAAAGTACCGACCGCCGGGATATATTTGAGGAGGCTGCTGGTATCTCCAAGTTCCGCTATAAAAAGCAGGAGGCGCAGCGTAAGCTGGATGCAGCCCAGGATAATCTGGTGCGTCTCCAGGATATCGTGGCGGAACTGGAATCCCGTGTGGAACCTCTGCGCCAGCAGGCAGAAAAGGCGAAACAATATGTGGAACTTGCCGGACAGCAGAAGCAGCTGGAAATCTCCCTGTGGGTGCGCAGACTTTCGGCTCTGCGGGAAAAGCTGACGGCACTTTCTGACGGCTTTTTACAGGCACAGGCGGAATATCAGAACGCCGAACTGGAAATCCAGCGTGCAGATGAACAGGTGCAGGAGGGCTATCGCCGGATGCAGGAGAGTACCCTCCAGATCGAAGCCATCCGGCAGAAGATCCAGCAGGCAGAGGAAGAAGCTGCACAGCTCCGTGCGGCAGTTGCCGTGTGTGAAAATGAGATCGCCCATGGAAAACAGACGCTGGAAAGTCTGGAACGGCAGATGCAGGAGACACAGTCGCAATCTGAGGGTATGAAAAATCGTATGTCCTCTCTGACGGAACAGACAGTTCAGCTGCGGCAGAAACGGGAGGCGCTGTCTCTGGAGACGGAACAGGTTCAGCAGCAGTGGAACGAACTGGAAGAACATGCCGCAATGCGAGGGCAGGAGTACGAACAGGCTAACGCCAGATTACAGCAGCTCTATGTGCAGCAAAGTGAACTGCGTGTCATGCAGCAGACTACAGCAGGACAGCAGGAGGAACTCCGTGCTCAGCTGGCAGAGCATGTTATGCGGCAGAATGCCCTGAAACAGGCGTGCGAAGTCCAGACCGGGACATATCAGACGGCAAAGTCTCAGGCGCAGCAGGCAGAGGCAGAACTGCAGCGTGTACAGAACCAGCGCAGCGGCTTTCAGAAACGCTATGCCAATGCAGTGCAGGCACTGGAAGAAGGACGGAAACGCCGGGAACAGGCGGTCTTTGCACTCCGGGAAAAACGCCAGCGGCAAAAGCTGTTGCAGGATATGGAACGCAACATGGAGGGCTTTGCCGGAAGTGTCAAGGCCGTGCTCCGTGCAGACGGTGGCAAGCCTCACGGTGTGTTCGGCACCGTGGCACAGCTGATTACGACTGATCAGAAATATGGCGTGGCAATTGAGACCGCTTTGGGTGGTGCGATGCAGAATCTCATCGTGGCGGATGAAAATGCTGCAAAGCAGTGGATTCGCTATCTGGCACAAAATCGTGCCGGACGTGCTACATTCCTGCCCCTGACCTCTGTCCGTGGAAAGCAACTGACAGAGACCGGTCTGGAACGTCACGATGGATTCGTGGATCTGGCTTGCAATCTGGTGCGCTATGATCCGAAATATACGGATATTGTCCGGTTCCTGCTGGGGCGTATTGCTGTGGCAGAGGATCTGGATGCGGCAACGGAAATTGCAAAGGCACATCAGTATCGGTTCCGCATTGTCACTCTGGATGGTCAGGTCATCAATGCTGGTGGTTCATTCACCGGCGGTTCGGCACAGCGTTCCGGCGGAATGCTGACACGCCGTGCGGAACTGACGGCACTGTCTGCGGAGGTACAGAACTTGGAACAGCAGGAACAAGAGGCAGCAGATGCTTTTCAAAAAGCCCAGGCGCAGTCGGAGCGGTTGCAGCAGCAGATGGAAGCACTCCAGGCAGAATGCCGCAAGGCAGAGTCGGAGAGCCTGACAGCGAATGCACAGCTGGAAAAATACAGCTATATGCAGCAGCAGGCGGCAGAACGGCTTGCTGAGGCACAGGCGCAGCAGGTATCCTTGCAAAGCCGTCTGGACGAAGCCGTGGAGAAATACACTGCCGCAAAAGCCCAGGCAGCACAGATGGAACAGGATATTGTCCAGGCGCAGGCAGCACTGGAACAGGAGACAGACAAACGCAGTGCCCTGCAGGAGCAGCAGGAAAAGCTTGCAGACCGGCGTGCCCAGTTGAAAATCGGCATGATGGAACTGGAAAAGGATATGGAGACTCTGTCCCGGGAAATGCAGCAGCAGAGCGAACAGCAGCAGTCCATGGCGCAGCGGCTGGAGGAGATCCGGTCGGATATGGAAGTCCAGCGGCAGCTCATCTCCCAGAAACAGGAGGAGATCACCCAGGGCAATGCGAAAATCGAACAGATGAAAAATGACCGTACCGACAGTCAGGCACAGATACAGCACTGGCAGCAGGTACACGATGCACAGGATCAGCAGATACGGCAGATACAGAATGGTCTGCGGGAAACCAATGCCACTCGGGAGAAATATTCCGGAGAAATGAGCCGTCTGGAAGAACGAAAGCTTTCTGTACAGAGCGACTATGATGGCGTTATCCGGCAGCTATTCGAACAGTATGAATTGTCCCTCTCCGAAGCACAGGCATTGGCGCAGCCATTGGAAGATCTGCAGGCAGCACAGCGGGAGCTGCAAAGCCTGAAGAGTAAGATCCGTGCGCTGGGAACAGTCAATGTTGCGGCAATTGCAGAATATGATGAGGTGTCCCAGCGATATAAATTCCTGTCGGCGCAGATGAAGGATGCGCAGACTGCCAAGGAGGAACTGGAAGATCTGATCGCATCCCTGACAGGGGAGATGCAACGTATTTTTTCGGAGAGTTTTACCCTGATCAACCGGAATTTCCAGGAGATCTTCCGGGATCTCTTCGGCGGCGGCGAGGCACGGCTGGAACTGACGGATCCGGAAAATGTGCTGGAATCGGGTATTGAGATCAAGGTTGCACCGCCGGGAAAGGTCATCAAGAATCTGATCTCTCTGTCTGGCGGAGAGCAGTCCTTTGTGGCGATTGCCATTTATTTCGCTATTCTGCGGCTGCGTCCGTCACCGTTCTGTATTCTCGATGAAATTGACGCGGCGCTGGATGAGGGCAATGTGCGGCGGTATGCCCAGTATCTGCAAAACTTTACGGATACTACCCAGTTTATTCTGGTGACCCACCGCCGGAGCGCTATGGAAGAGGCAAATGTACTCTACGGCGTTACCATGCAGGAGGATGGTATCTCCCGTCTGCTGCGAATGGAGCAGGAGGAATTTGCGTTGAATTGAATGCAGCATTCATAAGACAAAATGAAATGTGTCTGGATAAGGTGATTGAAAAGGTTTCATATTCAATCAGTGAAATAAACCTTGCAAATGTCCCGGTGGGACACTTGCATCGAAACTGAATAAAGGGAGACAATCCCGGATTTCAGGCGAAAGGACAGGTATATTTATGGGCTTATTTGGAAAGAAAAACAAAGAGAAAAACGTACCGTTCTGGAAACGTGGCAAGGAAAAGCCGGCAGAGGAGCCGCTGGTACAGCCGGATCCTACGGAACAGGATGATGCGGAAGAAATTGCAGCAGCTGCACTGGAAGCACTTGCTGCCCAGGAACAGGACGAGGTGGAAAGGGCACGTCAGGCTGCGGAAGAAGCTGTCCAGGAATCTGAACAGCGAAAAGAGGCAATTGCATTGGCACGTCAGGCAGCGCTGGAGGCTGCCGGAATCGTGACAAAGGAAGAAATTGACCATGCGCCGGAATCCGATACATCGGAGAATACAGCAGAGAAAACGCCGGAAGAAACGGAAACGGCTCCCGAAGTACCGGAAACGGAACCGCAGGAAACAGAAGCGCCGGAGATCACAGAAGTGCCTGTGGCTGAACCGGAGGAAGAGATACTGGCGGAAGAAATCTCCGAAGAGACACCGGAAGAACCAGAGGAAATTCCGGAGACGGCAGAACCGGTACAGCCGGAGAAAAAGGGCTTTTTTGCGAAGATTCGGGATGGTCTGCGCAAGACAAAGGATGCCATGATGTCCCGGATGCAGCAGGTGCTGGGGAATTTCACGAAAATTGACGATGATCTGTTTGATGAACTGGAAGAGACTATGATCATGAGCGATCTGGGGCCGGAAACTTCTGTGGAGATCTGCGATACGCTGCGTCAGCGTGTCAAGGAGCGTGGTGTTACAGATCCCCAGGAGATCATGGGGATGATCCAGGAGATCATTACTGAAATGCTGGGCGAGGATCAGGAACTGGAATATCCCACAAAGCCTACTATCGTCATGGTTATCGGCGTCAACGGTGCTGGTAAGACAACTACCATCGGCAAGCTGTGCCATCAGCTGAAATCCGAAGGTAAAAAGGTTATTGTTGCAGCGGCGGATACATTCCGTGCGGCGGCAATTGATCAGCTGGAGGTCTGGACACAGCGTGCCGGCGTAGATATCGTCAAACACGCCGAAGGCTCTGACCCGGCATCGGTGGTATATGACGCCATTGATGCGGCAAAGGCACGGGACTGCGATGTGCTCATCTGCGATACCGCCGGCCGTCTGCACAATAAGAAAAACCTCATGCAGGAACTGGCGAAGATCAACCGTATCATTGAGACAAGAGCGGAGGGATGCCACCGGGAGATTCTGCTGGTGCTGGATGCCACGACGGGACAGAATGCGGTCAATCAGGCACGGCTGTTCCAGGAAGTCGCCGATATCACAGGCATTGTCCTGACCAAGCTGGATGGCACTGCAAAGGGCGGCATTATCGTATCCATCCGTAATGAACTGGGTATTCCGGTGAAGCTGGTGGGCGTCGGCGAAAAAATCGACGATCTCCAGCCGTTCCGTGGTGCAGATTTCGTACAGGCACTTTTTGAACCTACAGAGGAGGCATAAGGATGCAGAAAATTGTTATTGCGACCAACAATGCCGGAAAGCTCCGGGAGTTCCGTGCTATTCTGGCACCCTTTGGGCTGGAGGCGGTCTCTCAGAAAGAAGCCGGATTTACTGCCGAGGTAGAGGAAACAGGTACGACATTTCAGGAAAATGCAGCGCTGAAAGCACATGCTGTCTATGAAGCGCTGCACTGCCCCGTGATCGCAGACGACAGTGGTCTTATGGTAGATGCACTGGACGGTGCGCCGGGTGTGTATTCCCATCGCTTTGCCGGAGAAAATGCCACGGATGTCCAGCGGTATGAAAAGCTGCTGGAGCTGCTGGGCAATAAATCCCGGGAACAACGGACGGCACGGTTTGTTTGTGTATTGTGCTATGTGGACAGTGACGGAAAGGAACAGTTCTTCACAGGTACCTGCAAGGGTTATATCGGGACGGAACCTCTGGGCGAAAACGGCTTTGGCTATGACCCGGTATTCTGCTGCGGTGAAAAGACCATGGCGCAGATGACAGATGCAGAAAAGAATGAGATCAGCCATCGGGGCAATGCTCTGGAACAGCTGAAACAGTATTTTGAAAGTGAGAGTGGATATGCTAACAAGTAAACAGCGTGCGGCACTGCGTGGTATTGCCAGCACATATGAGACAATTTTTCAGGTGGGAAAAGGCGGTATCAGCGATACACTGGTACAGCAGGTAAAGGATGCACTTCATAAGCGTGAGCTGATCAAGCTGCACGTGCTGGATAACTGCCCGTTGGATGCCCGTGAAGCGGCAGACGAACTGGCGGAGAAAACAGGAGCCGATGTGGTACAGGTCATCGGGAACCGGTTTGTGCTGTTCAAGCGTAATCCCAAGGAACCAGTCATCAAATTCTGATGGGTCGGATCGGAATCTTTGGCGGCAGTTTCAATCCCATCCACAACGGACATCTGCATCTGATCCGGACGGCAAAGGAATGTCTGGGGCTGGATCAGGTGATCCTTGTGCCGGCACGGGTGTCGCCATTTAAGCAGCATCATACAGAAATGGCATCGGCGGAAGATCGTCTCGCCATGTGCCGGCTGGCGGCAGAAACTGTGCCCGGCTGTACTGTGGACAGCTGTGAGCTGGAACGGGAGGGCGTGAGCTATACCGTGGATACAGTGCGGTATTTCCGACAGCAGTATCCCGATGCGGAACTGGTGCTCCTTGTGGGCAGCGATATGTTCCTGTCCTTCTGCCGCTGGCACCGGTGGCAGGAAATTTTGCAGTATGCCGGACTGGGCGTGGTTTCCCGTGAGGCAGATGACAGGGACGCACTGGAGACGCAGCAGCAGTTTTTATTGCAATATGGCAAAATTTTTTTGTGCAGTGCGGATGTATACACCATATCTTCTACAAAAATTCGGGAAAGTTGCAAAAATCAAACAGATTTTTCTTGCTATTTGCCGGAAAAAGTAGTACAATATATAGTATCTCATGAGCTGTATCAACAGGAGTAGAAGGGAGACTGCGTTCGCATGGAAAATATCGAGGAATATCGGCAGTATCTGAAACAGCATCTTTCACCGAAACGCTTTGCACATTCGGTCAATGTCTCTGCGGCAAGCGCTGCGCTGGCAGAACGCTTCGGGGGTGTGGATCCCGAAAAGGCACGCTTTGCGGGTCTGGTTCACGATATTTGCAAGGAAGAACCCCGGGATGTACAGTATACCCTGATGATGCGCTCGTCCATGGATGTGTGCGAAGAGGAACGAAAGGCGTTCAAGGTGTGGCACGGCATTGCCGGGGCGGAAATGCTCCGGGATACTTTCGGTGTAACCGATCCGGATATTCTCTATGCGGTGCGGTATCATACCATTGGAAGAGCCGGTATGTCGGTTCTGGAACAGATCGTCTACCTGGCGGATATGATCTCGGAGGAACGGGATTATCCCGATGTGGATGTCATGCGGCAGAAAACCCGGGAGAGCCTTGCGAAAGGCATGTGCTACGGACTGGAGGTTTCCTTGCAGAAGCTGCTCCGGCGGGAGGCACTGATCCCCCATCACACTGTGGAAGCGTATAATGAATATGTTACAAAGCTCCAGCAGCAGGAAGGATGAATTTACCAGTATGAGAAAGCAGAAACAATCCCAGAATGAATATGGATATTATGCGTCGAAGCAGAAGAAAAACAGCGTGCGGGACATTGTGGTCATTGTTGTCAGCATTGCCATCAGCCTTGTGCTGATCCTGTTGATGGTATGCAATGTGCCCATCATCAATTATGAGAAAATTGACGGCAATACTGTGACGACTCAGCAGGTCTCCATTGTGAAATACTGGAAGCTATGGCAGCCTCTGGTGGAACATGAGGGTACTCTTTCCAAGGTGGATTCGGCAGATGTTTCCGTTCTGAATCTCAAGAGCGACCTGGATTCGGATATGAATGACGGACTGGATCTGGAGCAGACCATTGAGGGACAGTATACCATCCTCTTCCTGGGCATGGACGAAAGCGGTGAGCTTTCTGATGTAAACTGGATTTTCCAGTTTGACCTGATCGCTGGTACCATGAATATCCTGCAGGTACCCCGGGACTCTTACATGCCGGACTATGCGTCCTATTCCACCGGGAAATTCAACAGCATCTATCACAGCGGTCAGGAGACCGGCGTGACACCTATCCAGCGTGTGGTCAATGCCATTGAAGAAAATTTCTGCATTTACGTAGACTGCTACGTGAAGCTCAACTGCGATGACATTGCCAATATTGTGGATTCCATCGGCGGTATTCCCATTACATTGCCGGAAAAGATCGTCTATGAGGCGGATAAGATTCTGCCGGCAGGAGAACAGGTGCTGGATGGTCAGCAGTCTGAGTGGTTCGTCCGGTTCCGCCATGGCTATACCGAAGGGGATATCGGTCGTGTGAAGGCACAGCGTATCTTCCTGGCGGCAGCCATGGAAAAAATGCTGAATATGAGCCAGACAGAGCTGATGAGTGCCATGCAGAAGATCTATAAAAATCAGTGGATCGCAACAGATCTGTCCCTGGAGCAGATCAGTATGGTTGCAGACTTCGCTTCCACACGGCTGACCATGGATTCTGTCAATGTCTTTATGGTGCCGGGTGAGGGTGCGACGTATTATCCGGGAGATGGAAGCAGCCAGTCGGTCTATTCCATTCATAAGTCTGCTACCATTGATCTCCTGAACGGCTATTTCCGCCCGTATCAGAACGAAATCTACCCGGAGGAGAGTGCCATTGTAGAGCTTGTTCCCGAGGGAGAGTATCTGGCAACTGCCTATGATGATACCCAGGAGAACCTGCTGGATATCAATGAAGGTGACACAGAGGACGGTGCGCAATAACATATATTGCGTTTTATACAGAAAGGAACTTATTATGACGCAGCAGGAAATGTTAGAAACCATCGTGAAAGCACTGGACAGCAAGCGTGCGGAGGATATCAAGGTACTTCGTGTCAATGATCTGACCATTCTGGGCGATTATTTTATCATTGCCAATGGTACCAGCACGACTCATACCCGGACGCTGGCAGATGAAGTGGAATATCAGCTTTCCCAGAAGGGCAAGGAACCAACACACCGGGAGGGTCGTGGAAACGGTTCCAACTGGGTAGTGCTGGATTATTCCGATATCATCGTGCATATTTTCTATAAGGAAACCCGCGATTTCTATCAGCTGGAACGTCTCTGGGCAGACGGTGAGCCGGTGGATATTTCGGCGTGGACAAAGCAGGAGGGCTGCTGAATACAGCCCTGCGTCTTTTTGAGAAAGGAAGAGAACTATGGCAGAAACCGGGAAAAAATGGGTCTTTGGAATCGGTCTGTATCTGATCATCAAATCGGTACTGAACCTGATTCTGGGATTCAGTGTGTCAAATCTGATCATGCTGATCGTGTCCGTTGTGGCGCTGGTGCTGATGCTGAGTCACGTGCCATATATCAACTATATTGTAGCAGTATGGCTTGCAATCATGTTTTTGATGCATGTGGGAAGCAATATCAGCAATTTGGGCAGCCTGTGGCTGTATCTGCTGGAAGGTCTGCTGGATGTGGGTGCTGCAGCTGTGCTGGTATTTGAGAAGAATGTGAAAGCATTCTTTGGAAAATAAAGGCAATACCGCACAAAGATTGTGCGTCAGATGCGCCGTCAGATTTTTCGTCAGATGAAACAAAAAGCGCAGTGAATACTTTGTGTATTCACGAGCATTTTTGTGAAATATGACGGAAAATATGCAAGCATATGATGTGCAAAGCCGTCAGGCTCTCTTTGTGCGGTGTCGCCTAAAGAGATCAATTAATAAAGAGGAATGATATACATGAGCAACAAATACGATTTTGCCGCTGTGGAACCCAAGTGGCAGAAATACTGGGAAGAACACGGTACATTCCGTGCCAGTGAGGACCATACTAAGCCGAAATTCTATGCGCTGGTAGAGTTCCCCTATCCGTCGGGACACGGCATGCACGTGGGACATATCAAGGCATACTCCGGTCTGGAGGTTGTCAGCCGGAAACGTCGGATGCAGGGATATAATGTCCTGTTCCCCATCGGCTTCGATGCTTACGGTCTGCCTACGGAAAATACTGCCATCAAAACTGGTGTACACCCGAGAATCGTAACGGATAACAACATCAAGAAATTCACCGGTCAGCTGAAACGTGTGGGCTTCTCCTTCGACTGGTCACGTGTGATTGATACCACAGATGAGGACTATTACAAGTGGACTCAGTGGATTTTCCTGAAAATGTTCGAAAAGGGACTGGTGTTCCGGGACAAGACCATGGTAAACTACTGCCCCAGCTGTAAGGTCGTTCTCTCCAACGAGGACTCTCAGGGCGGCAAGTGCGATATTTGCCACAGCGACATTGTCCAGAAAACAAAGGAAGTCTGGTATCTGCGTATTACTGAATATGCAGACAAGCTCCTGGAGGGACTGAGTGAGGTTGACTATCTGCCCAATGTAAAGCTCCAGCAGGAAAACTGGATCGGCAAATCTACCGGTGCTTTTGTGAATTTCTCCATCAAGGAGCATGACGAGACACTGCGCATTTATACCACCCGTCCGGATACCCTTTACGGCGTGACATTCATGGTTATTGCACCGGAGCACCCCATCATCCAGAAGTATCGGGACAGCATTGCAAATATCGACGCACTGGACGCTTATAAGGCAGAGTGCGCCAAGAAGAGCGAATTCGAGCGGACACAGCTGGTCAAGGACAAGACTGGTGTGAAAATCGAGGGACTGACCGGTATCAATCCCATTACCGGCAAGGAAATTCCCATTTATATCTCGGACTATGTTATGATGGGTTATGGTACTGGTGCGATTATGGCAGTACCGGCACATGATACCCGTGACTATGAATTTGCCAAGAAGTTTGGCATTGATATTATCGAGGTCATCAAGGGCGGCGATATCTCCAAGGAAGCCTATACCGGCGATGGTGAAATGGTCAACTCCGGTGAGCTGAACGGTATCACCAACAAGAAGGATGCTATTGCCAAGATGCTGGAGATCCTGGAGGAAAAGGGCTGCGGTGAAAAGGGTGTGCAGTACAAGATGAAGGACTGGGCATTCAACCGTCAGAGATACTGGGGTGAGCCGATTCCCATTGTACACTGTCCGACCTGCGGCATGGTGGCTGTGCCCTATGAGGAATTGCCTCTGCGTCTGCCGCCGGTGGAGAATTTTGAGCCGGGTACGGACGGTGAAAGTCCGCTGGCAAAGATTGATTCCTTTGTGAATTGCAAGTGCCCCAAGTGCGGCGGTGCTGCAAAGCGGGAGACTGACACAATGCCCCAGTGGGCAGGTTCGTCCTGGTACTTCCTGCGCTATTGTGATCCCAACAACGACAAGGAATTCGCCAGCCAGGAAGCACTGCAATACTGGATGCCTGTGGATTGGTACAACGGCGGTATGGAACACGTGACACGTCACATGATCTATTCCCGTTTCTGGCACAAGTTCCTGTATGATCTGGGATTGGTTCCCACATCCGAGCCTTATGCCAAGAGAACGGCACAGGGTCTGATCCTGGGTCCCGATGGGGAAAAGATGTCCAAGTCCAGAGGCAATGTTGTTGACCCCAATGATGTTGTGGATGTCTATGGTGCCGATGTGCTCCGGCTGTATGTCCTCTTCATGGGTGACTATGAAAAGGCTGCACCCTGGAGCGATAACAGCGTGAAGGGCTGCAAGCGTTTCGTTGACCGTATCTGGGCATTGCAGGACAAGCTGGTGGACAGTGACAGCTACAGCGATGCGCTGAGATCCAATATGCACAAGACCATCAAGAAGGTCTCCGAGGATATCGAAGCTATGAAGTTCAACACTGCCATTGCCGCAATGATGACGCTGCTTAACGATATCTATACAGTTGGTTCCATCACAAAGAAGGAATTCCGGGACTTCCTGGTGCTGCTGTATCCCTTTGCCCCTCATATTTCGGAGGAACTGTATCAGGTAATCGGCTGCGAGGGCGTACTCAGCGAGCAGGAATGGGTGACCTATGACGAGGCGCTGTGCGTGGATGATACCATTGAGATCGTTGTTCAGATCAACGGCAAGGTTCGTGCAAAGCTGGAAATTGCAGCTGATGCAGAGAAGGATGCTGTTCTGGCACAGGCAGCCGCAGAACCGAAGATTGCAGAAGCTGTTGAGGGCAAAACGATTGTGAAGCAAATTTATGTACCAAAGAAACTGGTCAATTTTGTGGTAAAATAACAAAAAGATAAGTTTTTTGAAAAAACTGCTTGACAAATTCTGTGAGACGTGCTATAATAGATTACATTGCAAAAAATGTTTGCTGGTGACAGATGGAGCTAGTCCCCGATATCCTGTTTTATGCAGGATTCTGGTGATATAGATTGGAAGTCTGACCTTGGGTCGGATGGAAAATTAGCCTCTGCCGTAGTGGCAAAGGGAGGGAAATGTAAGTGGCAGAAGTTCGCGTTGGTAAGAACGAGTCTTTGGACACCGCTCTGAAGCGCTTTAAGAGATCTTGTGCGAAGGACGGCGTTATCGCTGAAGTTCGTAAGAGAGAGCATTACGAAAAGCCTTCGGTAAAGCGTAAGAAGAAGTCTGAAGCTGCTCGTAAGCGCAAGTATTAATAAAATCATTGCGATACACAGCATGCGGGCGCACTTGAGAAGAGTGCGCCCGTTTTTTGCAGTATGCGCATTTTCGACATTTCCGGCAGGGAAATGAGAGTATAATAAATACTATTAGGGGACTTGCTGTCCCTCTATTCGGATATAAGGAGGGACAGCCATGCTGTTTCGGACAAAGATCGCACTGCGCAGCGTATGCGATATTACGCCCCGGCTGCTGGATACCCTGGGCGTAAAGGGGCTTTTGCTGGATATTGACAACACCCTCACCACCCACGACAATCCTACGCCGGCACCCGGCGTGGAAGCGTGGGTGGCAGGGATGCAGGCGGCAGGGATTTCTCTGTGTCTGGTGTCCAATAACCATCCCCCGAGAGTGGAGCCTTTTGCCAGACGGCTGGGGCTGGATTTTGTGTGCGAGGGAAAAAAGCCCTTATCCAAAGGCTACCGGGAGGCAGTGCAGAAAATGGGGCTGTCCCGGA
The DNA here is from genome assembly GCA_051893675.1 of Ruminococcus sp. Taxonomy (GTDB): domain Bacteria; phylum Bacillota; class Clostridia; order Oscillospirales; family Ruminococcaceae; genus Ruminococcus_C. The sequence goes on from JBJFHO010000245.1 coordinate 13,134, forward strand.
AGGAAGTTGCTGCAGTAGGAGATCAGATCTTCACGGATGTGCTGGGGGCAAATCTGTTCCGGATTCCGTGCATATTTGTGTTTCCCATGGAGATGGAAAAGACAACGTTTTTCAAGGTGAAGCGGAAGCTGGAAATGCCGTTTTTACCGCGTAAAATTTATGAAGAAAAAGAAGAAGGAGTCGATTGATATGATCAAAAAAGTATTGGTGATCCACGGACCGAATCTGAATCTGCTGGGCGAACGGGAGCCGGGTGTATACGGCAACACTACCTTTGCCGATCTGAACCGTCAGATTCTGGACAGGGCAGAGGGATTGGGACTGGAGTGCGAGATTTTTCAATCCAACCACGAGGGCGCAATCATTGACAAGCTCCATGCGGCACGGCATACCTTTGACGGCGTTGTGATCAATGCCGGAGCATATACCCATTACAGCTATGCCATTCACGATGCCATTCATGATATCCGCATTCCCTGTGTGGAGGTACATATCAGCAATATCTATGCCAGAGATGCGTTCCGTTCTCATTCGGTGCTCAGTCCGGTCTGCGCCGGAACCATTGCCGGATTCGGTATCAACGGCTATTTTCTGGCACTCCAGGCACTTTCTGAAATGTGAGGTGAGTGGGCATGACCAGTCGAATTGCAGCGCTGATGCAGAAACTGCCTCCCGAAACAGACGCTGCATTGATTCAGTCGGATGTGAACCGACGGTATTTCACGGGGATGCAGTCCTCTGCGGGAACAGTGCTCTGCTTCCGGGATGCAGCATATCTGCTCATTGATTTCCGGTATATTGAAAAGGCGAAGCAGTGTGTGAAAGACTGTACTGTGATCGAACAGCATGATTTGCAGGAACAGATCCGGGAACTGCTCCAGAAGCACCATGCGCATACCCTTTCTGTGGAATCCATGACCATGACGCTCAGCCAGTTTTCCAAGCTGAAAAAACATCTGGGAAGTCAGGTGCAGCTGGATCATAGCGATACCCTGAGCCGTCTCATTTACGATTGCCGCACCGTGAAATCTGATTCGGAAATAGAGAAAATCCGGGCGGCACAGCGTATTGCGGAAATTGCCTTTGAGGATATCCTGACATTTCTACGTCCGGGTGTATCGGAACGGGATATCATGCTGCGTCTAAACCAGACCATGATGGAACATGGTTCAGACGGGGAATCTTTTCCTACCATTGCCCTGACAGGTACAGCGACTTCCATGCCCCATGGTGTGCCGTCGGCAGAACGGTTGGTGCAGGAAGGTGACTTTGTGCTCATGGATTACGGCGCAACTGTGGACGGCTATCACAGCGATATGACACGGACTGTCTGTGTAGGTCAGCCCAGCGAAAAGATGCAGATGGTGTATGAAACGGTTTATCTGGCACAGGCGGCGGCGCTTCGTGCAGCAAAGGCAAGCATGACCGGCAGGGAACTGGACAAGTGCGCCCGTGATATTATCGAAGAAGCAGGCTATGGCGTGAACTTTGGGCATTCTCTGGGACACGGTGTCGGTCTGGAAATCCATGAATATCCCAATGCTTCGCCGGGTTCGCAGGCAGTGCTGGCGCCGGGAAATGTGGTAACTGTGGAACCGGGTATCTATTTGCCGGGTGAATTTGGCGTGCGCATTGAGGATTTTGTGGCGATCCGGGAGGATGGCTGCGAAAATCTGACAAAGGCATCGAAGCATCTGATGGTGTTGGACTGAGGCGGTTTTTTTCAATGAGGAATGAGGAGTTAGGAGTGAGGAATGGCGGTGTTGCCGAAAGTCGATGTGCAATGGATGACAAATTTTGCTTATTTGAACAATGGTATCATTCTCAAATTCCTGTGTGGAATCGTTATGCGATTTGTCTGGAACATGTAAATTATTGCGATAAAGCACAGTGTCACCATATGATACTCACACTCAGTACAGGAGAAGATGCTGGCGTTTGTGAGATCGGACTATACGAATCCAATCAGATATACTGGGTTGATATTACTTCCGGCAATGTCCATGCCAAGGAAATGTTTTATCGCTCAAATATCCCATTTGTCAATACTGCATCGATTCAGGATGTTGTACGTCAGGCACTCCGATATATGTGTCAGACAGGCGCAACGAAGCATCCGGGCGGATAATATCCGCCCCTACATGTTCCTTCAAATCCCATAAATCGTCCCAAAGTAAATTTTTTTCAGGAAAGGCTTGCAAAGTTTGCAATAATGTTGTATAATAGTAGTAAGCAATGCTTTTGGGTGGGGAAGAGACTGTAACATGTTGGACTGACAAGATGAACTGCCCCACATCGTTGCAACAAAGGATAAAAACGGAGGTTTCAATTTATGATTTCAGCAGGCGATTTCAGAAACGGTATCACATTCGAACTGGACGGCAACGTGGTACAGGTAATCGAATTCCAGCACGTAAAGCCGGGTAAGGGCGCTGCATTCGTGCGTACCAAGTATAAGAACGTGATCACCGGTGCCGTGGTTGAGCGTTCCTTCAACCCGACAGATAAGTATCCGACTGCTTATATTGAGCGCAAGGACATGCAGTATCTGTACAGCGACGGCGATCTGTACTACTTTATGGATATGGAAACTTATGAGCAGCAGCCCATTGACAAGTCCAAGCTGGGTTCTGCATTCCAGTTCGTAAAGGAAAATATGGAAGTTAAGGTTCTGTCCTACAAGGGCAATGTTTTCGGCGTTGAGCCGCCTAACTTCGTAGAGCTGGAAGTTACCGAGACAGACCCGGGTTTCAAGGGCGATACTGCTACAAACGCAACAAAGCCGGCAACTCTGGAGACCGGTGCAGAGATCAAGGTGCCGCTGTTCATCAATCAGGGCGATATGATCCGCATCGACACCAGAACTGGTGAGTATATGGAGCGTGCATAAGCCAAAATCATTTTTTGCACAAAGCAGAACTGTCCGCAAAGGCGGCAGGCTGCTGCACAGAACAGGAGGTATACTGTATGAATCTGACAGATAAGATGGCGTATTTGCGTGGTATGGTCGACGGCATGGAGCTTGATCTGACCGGCTCAAAAGAAGGCAAGGTATTGGGTAAGCTTCTGGATGTCATGCAGGAAATGACCGCCTATGTTGTGGATCTGCAGACTCAGGTGGACGAGCTGACAGAGGTTTGCGATCTGCTGGATCAGGATCTGGGTGACCTGGAGGATATCGTCTATGAAGAGGACGATGACGACGAGGATGCCTATGATTTCTGCTGCGATGAGGACGATTATATGGATGACGACGAGGAGGAACTGTATGAGACAGTCTGTCCTTCCTGCAACAATGTTGTTGTCCTGGATGAATCTGTTCTGGAAGAAGGCGAGATGCCGTGCCCGTGCTGCGGCGAAATGCTGGAATTCGACTACAGCGATCTGACCTTGGACGCATTTGAAGTGCCCATTGAGGAGCCGGACGCAGACGAATAATCGGGCATGATTTTGCACAAAACAGAGCTTGTATCAGGGGTATTTTGGTGCATCTCTGATAGAAAACAAGCCGGCGGGTCCGTCGGCTTGTTTCGTTAACCACTCAATTTATGAGGTGACAGAATTGTTTCAAATTGTAGAAAAGAAAAAACTGAACGATGCAGTGACCATGGTGCGTATTGCTGCACCGCTCATTGCAAAGAAGGTTCTGCCGGGTCAGTTCATTATCTTCCGGCTGGACGAATTCGGCGAGCGTGTGCCCCTGACAGTTGCGGACTATGACCGCACAGAGGGTACCATTACCCTGATTTTCCAGGCTGCTGGTAAGAGCACACGTCGGTTTGCGGAGCTGGAGGCTGGAGATTCCATCCTGAATCTGGTGGGACCTCTGGGTGTTCCTACGGAACTGCCGGAGGGTGCGAAATCTGTCTGCGTGATCGGCGGCGGCGTGGGATGCGCTATTGCATATCCCCAGGCAAAGCATCTCCATGCCATGGGTCTGGAGGTAGATACCATCGTGGGCTTCCGCAATAAGGATATTGTGATTCTGGAGGATGAATTCCGGGCGTGCAGTGATAATCTCTACCTGTGTACTGATGACGGCTCCTACGGTACAAAGGGTTTCGTGACCAATGTGCTCCAGGAACAGCTGGACAAGGGGAAGAAGTACGACGCTGTCATTGCCATCGGACCGGTTCCTATGATGAAGTTCGTTTGCAAGACCACAGAGCCGTATCATATCAAGACTATCGTATCTCTCAATCCTATTATGGTAGATGGTACGGGCATGTGCGGTGGATGCCGTGTTACTGTTGGCGGAAAGATCCGCTATGCCTGTGTGGATGGCCCCGATTTTGATGGACATCAGGTGGATTTTGACGAACTCATGCGCCGGAACGGCACTTATCGGGAACAGGAAGAGCATGAGTGCAGACTCTATGGAAAGGGGGATCAGTAATCATGGCTGGAAACTTCAATATGGCACCGCAGAAAGTGCCCATGCCGGAACGGGATCCCAAGGAGCGTGCACGCTGTTTCCAGGAGGTTGCCATGGGCTATACCCCGGAACAGGCACAAGAAGAAGCCACTCGCTGTCTGCATTGTAAGGCAAAGCCCTGCGTCAGCGGCTGTCCGGTAGGCGTGCCTATTCCGGAGTTCATTGCAGCAGTGGCTGCCGGTGATTTCCTGCAGGCATATGATATCGTCCGCACTACGAACAGTCTGCCGGCAATCTGCGGTCGTGTTTGTCCTCAGGAAAATCAGTGCGAGGGCAAGTGTGTTCGTGGTAAGAAAGGCGAGCCGGTTGCTATCGGCCGGCTGGAACGCTTTGTGGCAGATTACGCAAGAGAACATGGCTATACCGGAAAGAGCGAAGAGGTAAAGCCAAATGGTATGCGTGTTGCCATTGTGGGCGGTGGCCCTGCAGGTCTGACCTGTGCCGGCGATCTGGCACGGATGGGCTATCAGGTGACCATTTTCGAGGCATTCCAGGTTGCCGGCGGCGTGCTTATGTACGGTATCCCGGAATTCCGTCTGCCCAAGGAAATCGTCCAGAAGGAGATCCATGCACTGGAAGAAATGGGCGTGGAGATCCAGCCGGATATGGTTATCGGCAAGATCCTCTCTGTGGATGAACTGATGGAATCCGGCTATGATGCTGTCTTTATCGGTTCCGGTGCCGGTCTGCCCCGGTTCATGAATATCCCCGGTGAAGCATTGGTGGGCGTTTGCTCTGCAAATGAGTATCTGACACGTATCAATCTCATGCACGGATATGATCCAAACTATGCAACGCCTGTCATCAAATCCAAGGCAGTTGCTGTTGTGGGCGGCGGCAATGTGGCAATGGACGCTGCGAGAAGTGCACTGCGTATGGGTGCGGAGCATGTCTACATTGTCTATCGCCGTTCGGAGGCAGAAATGCCGGCACGTCTGGAAGAAGTACACCATGCCAAGGAAGAGGGCGTGGAATTCAAGAATCTGTGTAACCCGGTGGAGATCCTGGGTGATGAAAATGGCCGTGTTAACGGTCTGAAGTGCATTCGGATGGAACTGGGTGAGCCGGATGAAAGCGGCAGACGCCGTCCCGTTGCCGTTCCTGACAGCGAGTTTGTCCTGGATGTGGATACAGTCATTATGGCAATCGGTACTTCGCCGAATCCGCTGATCTCTGCGACAACAGAAGGACTTGACACAAATCGTTGGGGCTGTCTCGTGGTCAACGAAGAGATGGCAACAACAAAGGAAAAAGTCTATGCTGGCGGCGATGCAGTTACTGGCGCAGCAACGGTTATTCTTGCCATGGGTGCTGGAAAAACAGCTGCTGCATCCATTGATGAAGTGCTGAAAGGCGGAAACGCTGCAAAGGCATAACAACGCTTGGTAAAACGTGAGGAAAGGGTTTTTGATCATGATGAAGAAATTTGCAAAACTGGGACTCGCTGCAAGTACAGCAGCACTGACAGGTTCGCTCTGCGCCGTAACAGCATTTGCGGAGGGTGGTTCGGCATCATCTGGCAGCACCACTGGAAGTAGCTTTGGTACAGTAGGCTATCTGATCTTTATGGTACTGCTGTTTGCTGTCATGTATTTTATTCTGATTCGTCCCCAGAAGAAAAAGGACAAGGAAGCAAAGGCAATGCAGAGCAGTCTCCAGGTGGGCGATGAGATCGTTACCATCGGCGGCATTGTTGGTCTCGTTGTACAGGTTGGTGAAGATACCGTTGTGATTGAAACCACCGGCAACCGGAATAAGATCCGTCTGAAAAACTGGGCCATCCAGGAGAATCTGACCATGACCGAAAACACCAAGCGGGAACAGGAAGCTAAGCTTGCTGCTGCAAAGGCAAAGAAAGAAGAAAAGGCAAACAAGAAGAAAAAGGATGACTCTGACGGAGATCAGGGCATGCTGAAGGATTAAGTTTGCAGAAATCATATACCAGAAAACGGGTTGCAGAGATGCAGCCCGTTTTTGCATTTGTTCTAATCGTCTGCGTGCCTGCATATGAATCAACAGAAGAAAAAGGACAGGAGGAATGCGCCATGCAGACAAGACGGCCGCCGGCAAGGTGCAGTTTATGGGAATCTGGATTGTGGTATCTGCTGTTTTCACTGCCGGTAGGTGCAGGGATGCTGCTGGCATGTCTGCTTGTACTTGCGGGAATGATGATGCTGGCAGATGCAGCAGAGTGGATGCTCTCCCTTATGGCGGCAATTGCACTGTTGCTGTCGGGATATGCCATGGGACGTTTCGCCGGATTTCACCGGCGGCATCATGGACTGAAAACCGGATTGGTATGCGGTCTGATGCTGTATCTGCTGCTGCTTTTACTAGGATTGGTATGGCAGGACACAGGCGGAGGATTGCTGCGTCCGGTTTGTCTGCTGGCAGGCAGCGGATGGGGCGGCGTTTCCGGCGTCAATGCACAGCATAAAAAGCCGCCCAGGTAGATAATACAATCAAAAACGATATATGTAAACTTTTTTCCGTTTTTGAATAGAAAGCTTGAAAATCGGACAAATTTGTGTTATAATGAGAGTAAACTTTTTTGGGGAGGGTTCTGAATGAAGCACATCAAGACCATCAATGCGGCTAACCTGAAGGCTTCTGCTGCAAAGGGCGGCTGTGGCAAGTGCCAGGCTTCCTGTCAGTCTGCTTGCAAGACTTCCTGCACAGTAGCTAACCAGAAGTGCGAGCACTAAGTGCATCTGCGCCACAGCAGGTTTTCGTTGTATGCCTGCAAACAAATAGGGAAAAGGGACAGCTTTTGTCCCTTTTTTCGCATCCTGGGAATATTTTGCTGTCCGGAAAGAGGGACAGTGTGAAAAGAGGAAATTGTATATGATTCATAAATATAAACTGGGCGATTATAATGTTGTGCTGGATGTCAACAGCGGCGGTGTTCACGTGGTGGACGAGCTGACCTATGATATGCTGGACAATGTGGCACCGCCCCTTGCGCCGGAATGCCCGGCAGAAGTGGTGGAAAAGCTGTCTCGCTTTTACGATCCTGAGGAGATCCGCTCCTGCTATGCAGAAGTGCTGGAGGCGTATGAGGAGGGCATTCTCTTCTCGCCGGATGACTATGAGAAGTATGCTAACTTTGCTGTGGCATCTCCCATCAAGGCGATGTGCCTGCATATTTCCCATGACTGCAATCTGCGCTGCAAGTATTGCTTTGCCTCTACCGGTGATTTCGGCGAAGGCAGAAAGCTCATGACCTATGAGACAGGAAAGCAGGCGATTGACTTCCTGCTGAAAAATTCCGGCGACCGTGTGAATCTGGAACTGGATTTCTTCGGCGGCGAACCGCTGATGAATTTCGATGTGGTAAAGCAGATCGTGGAATATGCCCGGAGTCAGGAACCGATTTACAAGAAGAAGTTCCGCTTTACCATTACCACCAATGGAATGCTCCTGACAGATGACAAGATCGACTTCATCAACAAGGAAATGTCCAACGTGGTACTCTCCATTGACGGCAGAAAGGAAGTCAATGACAATATGCGTCCCCGTGCAGATGGCAAGGGCTCCTTTGACCGTATTGTTCCGTTGTATCAGAAGCTGGTACAGCAGCGTGGGGATAAGGAATACTATGTCCGTGGCACCTATACCAAGTATAACCTGGATTTCTCCGACGATGTGTTCGCTCTGCTGGATGCCGGATTCGACCAGATCTCCGTGGAGCCGGTAATGGCGGATCCGTCTGAACCCTATGCCATTACAGAAGCAGATCTGCCTCGTATTTTTGAGGAATACGAACGGCTCATGCAGCGGATCCTGGACTATGAGGCAACGGGTAAGAAGTTCAACTTCTTCCATTTTATGCTGGATCTGGATCAGGGACCCTGCGCCATCAAGCGGCTCCGGGGCTGCGGCTGCGGCAATGAGTATGTGGCGATCACACCCGATGGAGATATCTACCCCTGCCATCAGTTTGTGGGTGAGCCGGAATATAAAATGGGGAACCTGGCAGACGGTACCTTCAATCAGGAAATGAAGTCGGATTTCGCAAAAACCCATATTTACAGCAAGCCGGACTGTCGGACATGCTGGGCACGGTTCTATTGCAGCGGCGGATGTAATGCCAATAATTATCAGTATGCCGGTGATGTGCACAAGGCGCACAAGCTCTCCTGTGAGATCGAGAAAAAGCGTCTGGAATGCGCCATTGTGCTCAAGGCCATTCGCATGGAGCGGGATGCTGCAAAGCAGGAGCAGAATCAGTGAAGCGTCTCATAAAGTACATTGTCCTCGTGGGCGGTGTACTTTTTTTCGCAGCGGCAATTTTGGGAATGCTGTTCTGGTGCGGTGTGATTCAGTTGAATGGCCGTGCCGCAAGGCAGTTCCCGGTGCATGGCGTGGATGTGTCCGAGTATCAGGGCGAGATCGACTGGGAAGTGCTGGCGGCGCAGGATATTTCCTTTGCCTTTATCAAAGCCACAGAGGGCAGCGGCTATGTTGATCCGCAGTTTTCGGATAACTGGAAGAATGCTGCGGAAACGGAACTGCGCATTGGTGCATATCACTTTTTCAGTTTTGACAGCAGCGGCGAGACTCAGGCGGCACTATTTACCCAGACAGTAGAACCAGTGGAAAATATGCTGCCGCCGGTGGTGGATGTGGAATATTACGGCGATTACAGGGAAACTCCCCCAGATAGGGAGACTGTAAAGCAGGAACTTTCCACAATGTTGAATGCGCTGGAAGAAGTCTATGGCATGAAGCCCATACTCTATGTGGCAGGGGGTACCTTCTGGCTGACAGAGGCATTTCCGGAATACGCCTATTGGGAACGCAGCGTTTACAGCGGACCGCCTGGCGGTGATGCGGAACGGACATGGACATTCTGGCAGTATTCCAACCGGCTCCGGTTGAAAGGATACGATGGCGTAGAACGGTATATTGATGGAAATGTGTTTGTGGGGTCGGAGGAGGAGTTTGCGGTGTATGGGACATAATATCCGGGATTTTTCTGTGATTCAAAAACTAGTGGGAACAGGTGTTACACTGGAATAGCTTATAACACCGCATACCTGACATTTTTGGGTATGCGGTGTTTACATTTTACAAAATATACATTAAATTCCCCCTTCTTTCATGGTATAATGTTTATGTATATTCCAGTTCGTGGAATACGACAAAATGAAAAAGGAGTATTAGGGTATGAGGATTTGGAAGAGACTGCTTGCCATGTTATCCGCTGGCGTGATTTTTGCGGTGAGTGCGCCCTTTGCCGTGGGTGCAGAGGAGACAGCGGCAGAGACGGGAACATATGGAGATTTGGCGTATAAGGTGCTGAATAACGGTACTGTTCAGATCACTGGATTTGCAGAAGGTGCAGAGGGCGTAACTGCGTTGGAGATTCCTTCTGAAATTGATGGAATGGCTGTCACCAGAATTGACCAGTTTGCATTTGATTCTTCTTCTAGCATTGTATCCGTTACAATACCGGACAGCGTTTCTGTCATTGGCGCAGGGGCGTTTCAGAATTGTACCAGTCTGACAGAAATCGAAATCCCGGACAGTGTCAGTCTGATTCCGGAATGGCTGTTTTATAACTGTACAAGCCTGGAAAAAATTACACTTCCGGAGACGATCCGGGATATGGGTGGTCTGGTCTTTTATAAAACACCGTGGCTGGAGCAGCAAAAAGCGGAAAATGATATGGTAATACTGGACACATTTCTGATAGATGCCTGTCAGTGTGAGGGGGATGCAGTCATTCCTGAGGGCGTGACCAAAATTTGTGCATGGTCTTTTTATCGGAGTGAAAATGAAAAAAGTGCAGTGACTTCTCTGACGATTCCGAAGAGTGTAGCAAAGATTTCGGATGGTCTGAATGATTTTGGCTGCGGAGAGGGGAAATCTAATGGCTACGAACTTGCCAGGTGCAAAGATTTAGAGTCCATTTCGGTTGTAGCGGATAATCCGTATTATCAGAGTAAGGACGGTGTTTTATTTTCTAAAGATGGAACGGAGCTTTTGTGTTATCCAAGAGGGAAAGGCGGTGCTTATGAGATCCCGGCTGGGGTGACTGAATTGGAAGATGCGGAATTCTCCGGGTGCGAGCTGCTTTCCAGTGTGACATTGCCCCAGGGGATGACCAAGATCGGGCAAAGTGCTTTTTCTTCCTGCACCAGTTTGGTTGAGGTTTCTATACCGGACAGCGTAACCGAAGTGGAATATGGTGCGTTTTGGGATACTGCGATCCTGGAAGCACAGACAGGTGCGGCGAAATATGTGGATCACTGGCTGATAGAGTTCGACAGCAGCGTGTCTGAACTGGAAATTCTGCCGGGGACGGTTGGAATTGCAGATGGTGCGCTTCATTCTGTTTATGTTGATGATGAAGAATCAACTGCAAAGTATCTGAGAAAACTGATCATTCCAGATAGTGTGAAGTATATTTGTGATGAAATGGAAGGTGATCAGTACTATGGTTATTCTTTCATTGATGTTTCAAAGCTGGAAGAGGTTTCAATGTCCGATACATTAAAAGAACAGTATCTCCGGTTATTCGTGGGTTCACCTTGGGCAGATGCACAGGTGAAAACATTGGACAATGGCATGAAAGTCATTGGTGATATTCTGGTGGATGCATCCATGTGTGAGGGTGACGTTGTTGTGCCGGATGGGATTACTACTATTGCAGGCGGTGCTTTTAGTTGCTATAATCCTGATAACGAAGAAGAAATGTACAAAATCACAAGTATCACGTTCCCGGATAGTGTAACTCGCATAGAGTCATATGCTTTTATATGGTGTATGGGATTGGAAAAGATCAATATTCCAAATCATTTACAATATCTTGGGTCTGTATGGGATTATATGGCTTTTGCATTTTCAAATCCATATCAGACAACACCCCATTTGGAACTGCCGGATTCACTTACAGAAATTGAATTGTTAGGTCTTGCAGGGGCAGAATCCGTAAAGTTTCCGGATACCATGACAGAACTGCCGTCCGGTATTGCATCTGGCGGTGGATATGTAATAAGCTCGACGTATAAGGCATCAGAAGTGATTCTTCCTGAAAATCTGAAAATCATATCTGCATTCTCATTGGCAGGGAATGATTTTGAAAGCATCACCATACCAAAGACTGTTACAAAGATCGAGTGGGGTGCCTTTGCAGATTGCACCAATTTGCAGGATGTTTATTTTGAGGGAACAGAAGAGGAATGGAATGCGATTGATATTACCTGGTCGGGCTATTGGTTCTTCCATAACGGACCGCTTTCCGCAGCTGAGATCCATTTTCAGGACGATCCTGATGCGCCGGATGTGACCACAACAAGCACAACGGCTGCTACCACTACGACCACCTCAGAAACAACGACAACTGCTAAAATCAGTACCACTGGTTCTTCTGTTGAAACAGAGAGCACCAGCACAACACAAAATACAACAGATTCCACCGTTCTCTACGGTGATGTAAATCTGGACGGAAGAGTAGATATCACCGACTCTGTTCTCCTGAACAAAGCCGCTGCCGGTGCGGTGAAGCTCTCCGATCAGGCGGCAGACAATGCCGACTGCGATGCCAACGGCGAACTCGGCACAGACGACGCCATTCTGCTGCTGAAATTCCTGGTGCATCTTATCAATACACTGCCCTGTACAGAGGCATGATGTGATTTTTCCTTAATACAAACAACACCGCATACCTGATGCTTTCGGGTATGCGGTGTTATTTTCATATTATATCAGGTCAAAATGCGCCAGTGCCTTTTCCAGTCCGTCCTCTTTCAGATTTGCCGTAATGTAGTCCGCATAGGGGTGCAGCATGGGGTTGTCACCCATGGCGATTCCAGTGCCGGCAAATTCCAGCATGGGACGGTCGTTGAGACTGTCACCAATGGCGAAAACCTGTTTCCGTTCTGCGCCGAGCAGTTCCATTAGTTTTGCCATGCCCTTTGCTTTGGAACAGCCGCAGGGAACCATTTCTGCGAAATTGTTTCCCCGGTCGATATAATCGAATTTGCCCTGAATTCCTTTCTGGAATCCGGCAAGGTCGCTCTTTTCGTCATACCAGATGACAAACTTGTCCGTGTACCATTCCGGCGTTTCGGGTACTGCCGAGAATGCTGTGTGCTTTCTGGTGTACAGCTCCAGAAGTTCCTCCAGCCCCGGCAGCATCCGTGTCTGTGGGTCGTAGAACATGGCATCGCTGCGCTCGTACAGCACGGCAACGTTGGTGCGGCGTACCAGTTCCACCATTTCCCGGCTGCGCTCCGGCGTCTGCGTCTCGTGAAATAAGATCTTGCCGTCATATTCCAGCTCCGTGCCGCAGCCGTAAATATAGCCGTCGAAGCCGATTTCTTTCAGATATGGATCCACGTTCATGGCGGTACGCCCTGTGTTGATGAGGGTGGCGTTGCCTCTGGCACGTGCAGCACGGATGGCACGGACTGCCGATTCCGGCAGAAAGCCGTCCTCGGAAATAATGGTGCCGTCGATGTCGAAGAAGATGAAGTTTTGCATGGTATCACCTTTTTTCATTTGTTTTAACATGGAAAATATCAGTCGCCTTCTTCAGAAAACCCGATGCTTCCTCTCGTGCGTGAAAAACAATGATTTCCTTGTCTTTTGTACGCTGCAATAATTGCTCCATTTCTGGCCGTTTTTCAGTATTGAAGCGTTTCACGAAATCCAGGAATTCCGCATCTTGTTCTGTTTCAATCCACGGCATGTCCTCTCTCGGAAGTCCCATACGGGACGCAACGCCTTGCAGGCATACTTCTGTGGGATAATCCAGCCAGAATACAGTATCACAATAGGCGAGCCGTTTTGGCATAGTTCTGGCATAATTGCCGTCTATGATCCACGACTTCTGCTCCAGGATCTGCTGTAGTTTTTCATCGAATTCCTGTCTTGAAAAGGTTGTTTTGTCCGGCTTATGATTCAGCATATCCAGATAGTACAGCGGAAGTTCGGTGATGTCTCTTAATGCACGTGAAAAGGTACTTTTTCCGCTGCCGGGACAGCCAATGACCAGAATGCGCTGCATGGATTTACTCCACATTCTTGAACAGGCTTACCATTTCCAGCGCCGACATGGCACAATCATAGCCCTTGTTGCCAGCCTTTG
>JBJFHO010000246.1:0-6002 GCA_051893675.1 Ruminococcus sp.
AGAAGCTGTTCGGCGCAAACTTCGCCAATGTACAGCCCCACTCCGGCGCACAGGCAAATACTGCTGTCTACTTCGCACTGCTTCAGCCGGGCGATACGGTTATGGGCATGAGCCTGGCACACGGCGGTCACCTGACCCACGGTTCTCCCGTGAACATTTCCGGTAAGTATTTCAACTTCGTTCCCTATGAACTGGGTGACGATGAATTCATCGACTATGACAGAGCACAGGCACTGGCGGAGGAAGTAAAGCCGAAGCTGATCGTTGCCGGCGCAAGTGCATATCCTCGTATCATTGACTTTGAGCGTCTGTCCAAGATCGCAAAGTCTGTGGGCGCTTACCTCATGGTGGATATGGCACATATTGCCGGTCTGGTTGCAGCAGGCGTACATCCCTCTCCTGTTCCCTATGCGGACATTACCACTACTACCACCCATAAGACACTCCGTGGTCCGAGAGGCGGTCTGATCCTGACCAATGACGAAGAACTGGCAAAGAAGATCAATAAGGCAGTATTCCCGGGCACACAGGGCGGCCCGCTGATGCACGTGATCGCTGCAAAGGCAGTCTGCTTCGGTGAGGCTCTGAAACCGGAGTTCAAGACCTATGGCGAAACTGTTGTTGCCAATGCCGCTGCACTGGCAGATGGTCTGGTAAAGCGTGGATTCCGTCTTGTTTCCGGCGGCACGGACAACCACCTCATGCTGGTAGACCTGCGTCCCTTCGGTGATCTGACTGGTAAGGAATTTGAGCACCGTCTGGACGAAGTATTCATTACGGTCAATAAGAACGCTATCCCCAACGACCCCCAGAAGCCGTTTGTTACCAGCGGTATTCGTGTGGGTACACCGGCAGTTACCACTCGTGGACTGAAGCCGGCTGATATGGAAGTGATCGCTGAGGCAATGTATCTGGCTGCTTCTGACTTTGAGAATAAGGCGGACGAGATTCGTGCAAGCGTCAACGCACTGTGCGAGAAATATCCGCTGTATCAGTAAGCGATGCATACGCCTCTTGCCGATGCCATTCGTCCCCATACGTTGGATGACGTTGTCGGACAGCGTCAGCTGCTGGCGCCGGGGAAACCCTTGCGGCGGATCATCGAAAGCGGCAAAGTGCCCAATATGATCTTCTACGGGCCATCCGGCGTGGGAAAAACCACCGTTGCCCGTATCATTGCGGATAGTACTTCTATGACGCTCCATAAGCTCAACGGAACATCTGCTTCTACAGCAGATATTCGTGATGTCGTGGCGGAGGTGGGGACTTTTTCCGGCATGAATGGCATACTGCTCTATCTGGATGAAATTCAGTATTTCAACAAAAAGCAGCAGCAGCTTCTGCTGGAGTATATGGAAAACGGGCAGATCACCCTTATTGCATCCACCACGGAAAATCCCTATTTTGCCGTGTATAACGCACTCATCAGCCGTTCCACGGTGTTTGAGTTCAAACCGGTGCCGCCGGAAGACCTGGAACGTGCCGTGGCGAGAGGCTTTCACTGTATGGAAGAGCAGCTGGGGGAAAAAATTCACCTGGCAGAGGGCGTTTGCGGCTGGATCGCACGTGGCTGCGGCGGTGATGTGCGCAAAGCCATGAACACCGTGGAACTCATTGTGCTTTCCGGAGAACATACGGACAGCGGAATTGTGGTTTCCGAGGAACTGGCAAAGGAATTGACCCAGCGCAGCAATATGCGCTACGACAGGGACAATGACCAGCACTATGATCTGCTGTCAGCACTGCAAAAATCCATCCGCGGTTCTGATGAAAATGCCGCACTGCACTATGCCGCACGGCTTCTGAAAGCCGATGATCTGTTGTCGGTCTGCCGACGGCTCCTTGTCATTGCTGCAGAGGATGTGGGACTCGCCTATCCCCAGGCAATCGTTATTACGAAAGCCTGCGTGGACAGTGCCCTGCAGCTGGGGTTGCCCGAAGCACGTATTCCTATCGGGGAAGCTGTTGTGCTCCTTGCCACGTCACCAAAGTCCAATAGTGCCTACGAAGCAATCAATCAGGCTATGGCGGATGTGGAGGAATACGGTGCGCCGGATTTTCCCAGACATCTGCAAAATAAACACTTCGATGGTGCTGAAACGTCTGTACGCGGACAGCACTATCGTTATCCCCATGACTATCCTAACCACTATGTCAAGCAGCAGTATCTGCCGGATGTCCTGAAAGATAAGGTGTATTACACCTTTGGCGACAATCGGCAGGAACAGGCTGCGGCGGCTTATCGGGAAAAAATCTTGCGGGAGGATGAGACCTGACGGGATGGCGTAGTCTGCCGCATTAAGCTGGCGCACAGGTATTCCAGTGCCACATCGTATAATCCGGCGGGACGTGTCTCTCTGCCTACCAGATCGTTTGCAAAGACAATGGTCTGCTCCAGGCTTTCGGAAAAGTCGGCGATGCTTTGGATCTCGCCGCTGCGCATGTCCTCCAGCATAACACCATATGTTGGTGTTTCTGTCTTTCCCTGTACAACACTTCCGGCAGTGACACGGTAGATCACACGATTGCTGCCATAGACCTCCATGTATACAATGGCATTTGTCGGACGGTGGGATTGCTGTCGTTTTGTCTGAATCATCATTGAAACTCCTTTCTGTATTCTCTTCTGTTTGTTTCGATGGGATAAGATAAGCATAGCATATTTTCAGCAAAATGAAAAGACTGAAAAACCACGTATTTTGTCAGGATTCCATGCTTTTCCACGAAGAAGGGAATATGCGTCACAAATGTGCCGTAATGCGTTAAAAAACGACAAGGTTCTTGTGATTTTGCCGATTCCGTGATAGTTTCATACAGAAATCTTTGGCGGAAATGCGACTAGACGAAATCATGGGATATTGCTATAATAGAGAAACATGAATTTCAGGAAACGTACGCCGCTGACGGACAGAGAAGCTCCGACGGATACGCTTCGAAAGGAGTTTCTCTATGACAAAAGATATGACAGTGGGCAGCCCTCTTGGTCTGATCCTGCGCTTCTGCGGTCCCATGGTATTCGGGAATATTTTGCAGCAGCTGTACAGCATGGTGGATACGGTAATTGTAGGACGTTATCTTGGCGCCGATGCCCTGGCAGGTGTCGGTGCAACTGGTGCCATCAGCTTTCTCGTGGTGGGCTTTGCCACGGGTATCTGTACTGGACTTTCAATTCCGGTGGCGCAGGCATTTGGTGCCGGTGACCACAGGAGTATGCGCAAGTATATTGCAAATGCCTACTATCTGAGCGGCATTATTGCTGTGCTGCTTACCATTGTGACGATGTTCTCCACAGGTGCCATTCTGCACTGGATGAAAACGCCGTCTGATATTTACCAGTACGCCTATGATTATATCATTGTGATTTTCGGAGGTATCATCACCTCTGTCATTTACAATCTGCTGGCGGCAATGCTGCGGGCGGTGGGCGACAGCAAATCTCCCATTCTGTTTCTGGCAGTGGCATCTATCCTGAATATTATCCTGGATCTGATCTTCCTCATTGTTCTGAAAACCGGTGTTGCCGGTGCAGGCTATGCGACTGTCATTTCTCAGGGTATTTCGGGGATTCTTTGCCTGTTTTATCTGTACCGGAAATTTGAAGTCATGCGTTTTCAGCACGGCGAAATGAAAGTTGAACCGAAGCGCTGTGTACGGCTGCTTTCCATCGGTCTGCCCATGGCACTGCAATTTTCCATCACTGCCATTGGTTCCATTATTCTGCAAACTTCCGTGAATACACTTGGCTCTGTTGCAGTCACCAGTGTGACTGCGGCGCAGAAGATTGCCTCTATTGTCATGGGCCCGCTGGAATCCCTGGGTATTACCATGGCAACGTATTGCGGTCAGAATCTGGGTGCCGGACATTTTTACCGCATCCGGGATGGCATCCGCATCAGTCTTCGTGTTTCCATGGCGTACTGTGTTTTCTCGATTCTCTTTCTCTGCTTTCTCGGAAAGTATACGGCATACCTGTTTCTCGATCCGTCGGAAACAGAGGTTATTGCACAGGCGGTGCAGTATATGCGCCTGAATGCCATTTTCTTCCCGGTACTGGGACTGCTCTTTATCCTGCGGAATTCTCTTCAGGGTATGGGATACAGCCTGATGCCTATGATGGCAGGCGTCAGCGAACTGGCAGCACGTGCGCTGGTCTGCTTCCTGTTTGTACCGGTATTTGGTTACACCGCAGCTGCAATGGCAAGCCCGGTGGCATGGGTCTTTGCCGATGTGCTGCTGATCTCCGTGTACTTCCTGGATATGCGTAAACTAAAACGTCGGCTGGTTCCGGTGCATCCGGCATAACCGACTAGCAACCCCTCTCCTTAAGAAAGGATAACAGTTATGAAAAAATTGATCTCCATGGTGAGTGCATTTGCACTTACCGCAGCAATGCTTCTGCCCCAGACGCTGACAGCTTCTGCTGCCGGCACAATGGATACATTGCCGTATACTCTGCGGTTCGTGCCTCAGCGGAATTTTGTCTCCGCAGAAGAAGTGGAAAGCGGCGATGTTGTCATTACCGCATCTGTCTATATCACTGGCAGCACTGCAAATACCTTTGGTGCAGCTACTGTGAAATTCGACAGCGATAGCAGTCATGTGTATTTTCAGAATATGGTCACCGGCGATAACGGCGGCCGTCTGGACGAAGAAAAGACATATGAGAGCAGTCAGGGCAGTTTTACCACCGATCTGGTGCCATACTGCTTCGGCTCCCTGAAAAATGGCCGCTATTCCAGCGGCAGCCCGACCTTTACCACACGGCAATATGCCTGCGATCCGATTTTTGGCTCTACGCTGTATAGCAACGGTGACGGACGCATCAAGTTTACCGCTTCCTATTATGAGGGTATTGACACGGATAACGACGGCGTTCTGGAACGGGATGAGGAAAAGGGAAAGGTTACAAAGGAATATATCTGTGACGTGACAGTCAACGAGGACGGCAGCGGTACTTATTCCTTTGACTATATCGACCAGAAGAGCTTTCTGACCATGCAGATGTCGGCAACGATTCCACGGTATGACGCAACATTGCCTGAGGGAGAGCTGATTCCCGATTCCTGCAACAGTGTACTTTGGCTTGCGGGTACATCGCAGCTTTCCACTGGCGCATCCTTCTTCGGCGATACCTCGGACGAATTCCCACTGTTCCAGGTGGATATTGTCATTGAACAGGGCACTCCCTGCGGCATCTATAACATTGACTTTAACGATGTTGTGGATCCCACAACTGGCGTTCCCTGCCAGCTAACCAGTGCGACTCAGAAAAATTACCCGCTGGAAAAGCTGGGAACATCCATTGCGGTAGGCGTGGAAAGCGCCAGTGTTACCAGCACAGAACAGGATGAGGTGGCACTCTACACTTCTCACGATGTACACACGATCCGTGCAACGGACTTTTCTGATTCCATTATTGCCGATGTAACTTACTCAGAAATCGACGAGACTACTGGTGAACAGAAAGTCGAAGAGAATGTGGATATCACACGTCTTGTGGACTGCTATAGTGCAACACCCAAGCAGCTCTTTGCCAGTCACGCACAGAACGGCTATTATTCTTCTTCCAATGCGCCGCTTTATTTCAATGGCGCTATACTGACCTGGAAGGATACGGGCGAATCTGTTACCCAGAAGATCATGGTGGGCAAGAAGGGTGACCTCAACTATGACGGCAGTGTAGATGCATCCGATGCCTATGAGGCGCTGCTCTACTATGCAAAATGCTCAGTCGGTTCCGATGCAAAGCTGTATAGCGGCACATCCACGGATCCCCATATGGAAAACCTGTCTTTCTTCCTGGCGGATATTGATACATGCTCTAAGACAGGGGCTACGGATTCCTATACTGTCAACGGCGATGATGCGTATCACATTCTGATGTATTATGCAACTGAGTCTGTCGGCGGCAGCATTTCGTGGGATAAGTATATGAAGTAAATTTTATATCTGATACTATTCTCATTTGAAAATCATGATAAAAAATCATGATTTTCATAGCC
>JBJFHO010000247.1:0-5997 GCA_051893675.1 Ruminococcus sp.
CGACCAATGGTCGCCCCTACAATAATCCATATTTTACAAAAATTGATTTCCGTGGTTTTTTTCTGCGTCCTATTGCATTTTGTCAAATTATCAGGTATAATAAATAGTATCATTCCCAATGTTACGTGCAGTTCATTCTGCCGGATTGGGTGGCAGCAGGAGGACGATATGAAAAAGTGGCTCATTCATCAGCCGCCGGAAGAAGCGGCGAGAAATATCAAGCTGGGCAGTGATCTGTCCATGCTCTGCGCACATGTATTGGCATCCCGTGGAATGCAGAATGTACAGGAAGCGGCAGATTTTTTACAGTGTGACCGACTGGGAGATCCCTTTTTGACTGCGGACATGCAGGAAGCAGCGGATCGCATCAACCAGGCGCTGGAAGAGGGAACCCGGATCTGTGTCTATGGGGATTACGATTGTGACGGTGTCACTGCTACAGTCATGCTTTATTCTTATTTACTGGAAATGGGTGCCGATGTGACCTATCGCATTCCGGAACGGGACGAGGGTTACGGGCTGAATGCTGACGCCGTACACGAAATGCACCAGGACGGGGTAGAAATGATTATCACCGTGGACAACGGTATCACTGCCCTGGAAGAGGCGGAACTCATCCGTTCTTTGGGCATGACGCTGATCATTACAGATCACCACCAGCCCCTGGAGACTTTGCCTGCTGCAGCAGCAATTGTAGATCCCCACCGTGCCGACGATACATCACCCTACCACAATCTGTGCGGCGCAGGCGTTGTTCTGAAGCTCATTGCGGCACTAGATGGAGACGACACTATGGCAATGGAACAGTTCGGTGAACTTGCGGCAATTGCCACCATTGCTGACGTGGTAGAGCTTTCCGGCGAAAACCGCTATCTGGTACAAGTGGGGCTGCGGCTTCTGGCAAATACAGAACGTCCGGGACTGCTGGCACTTCTGGACAAAAGTGGTCTTAGCGGAAAGCCTTTCACATCAACTTCCATTGCCTTTGGTGTTGCACCACGCATCAATGCTGCCGGACGGTTCGGCTCACCGGATACTGCTGTAAAACTGCTGCTCAGTGAGGATCCAGAAGAAGCCGCCGTCCTTGCAGAGGAACTGGAGCAGCGGAATCAGGCACGCAAAGCGGAAGAAGTCAAGATATTGCAGGAAATCGCCGGACAGGCGGCAGTGCATCCGGAACTTCTGAAACAGCGTGTGCTGGTCTTTGCTGGGGAAAACTGGCATCACGGTGTTATCGGCATTGCCGCATCCCGGTTGCAGGAACAGTTCGGAAAGCCAACGATTCTCATTACCATAGAGGGAGAACGTGCCCGAGGTTCTATGCGTTCCTTCGGCAGCTTTTCAGCATTCCGCTGTCTGGATGCCTGCAAGGAATTGTTGACACGATACGGCGGTCATCCGGGTGCAGGAGGATTTTCTCTGGAATCCGGTCAGGTGGAGGCATTTCGTGCCGCTGTTCAGTCCTATGCGCTGGCGGAATTCCCGGAGATGCCGGTTATGACACTGGAAGCGGACCGGCTTTTGCTGCCTCAGGAAATGACCATTGACAATATCGCTGGACTGTCGGTGCTGGCGCCTTTCGGCGAGGGAAATCCCGTGCCGGTATTTGCCCTTTGCCACACTGTGCTCCATGAGATCGTACCCCTTTCTCAAGGCGTACACTCCAAGCTGCGCATTACCTACGGCGGAACAGCCATGGATCTGCTGCTGTTCCGGGTGAAGCCGGCTGAAGTTTCCCTGAAGCCGGGAACGGTATGTGACTTCCTGGTAACTGCTGAAGCCGGCAGTTACCAGGGGAGACCTCAGCTGACGCTGATCGTCAAGGACTACCGGAAAAGCGGACTCAAGCAGGCGAAATATTTCGCCGCACGAAATACATATGAACAATTCTGCCGGGATGAGCCACTGCCGACAGCGTTCTATCAGGCAATCACGCCCACACGGGAAGTACTGGTGCAGATCTATCAGCGTATCCCGGAAACAGATCTATCCTTTGACGGTCTGTTCTGCACTTTACAGGAGCTGCCGCAGATGAATTACTGCAAAATGCGGCTGGCATTGGATATTTTTTCGGAATTGGGATTAGTACAGCAGAACCTATGGACAGAACAAGTTCACCGGAACCAGGTACAGGGAAAGGTTGATCTCCAGGCATCCGTTCTGCTGCAGGGATTACAAGAGAAGGAGCGGATGTAATATGACACAGGAAAATACAAAGGGAGAAAGCCAGTCTACGGCAGTTTCATCGAAGGATAAGCCAAATGTACCCCAGCATGAAGTGACCATTTCAGATCTGGCGAAGAAGATTCTGGCTACCGACAAGCAGTATGACCTCAGCAAGATCCTGTCGGCATATCAGCTGGCAGAGAGTGCTCATGCCGGACAGAAACGTTCCTCCGGAGAGCCGTATATTATCCATCCGCTGGCAGTGGCAGATATTCTGCTGGATCTGGGCATGGATACGGATACCATCTGCGTGGGATTGCTCCACGATGTGGTAGAGGACACGGACTACACCCTGGACGATATCCGTAAAAAATTCGGACAGGATGTGGCAATGCTGGTGGATGGTGTTACGAAACTCAACCGGATTCCCATCTTCGACAAGGAACAGCAGCAGGCAGAAAATGTCCGGAAGATTCTGCTTGCCATGTCCCATGATATCCGTGTCATGATCATCAAGCTGGCTGACCGCATTCACAATATGCGGACGCTGAAATTCCTGCCGCCTGAAAAGCAGCGGCGCATTGCACTGGAGACTATGAACGTCTATGCGCCCATTGCCCACCGTCTGGGCATCCGTACTGTTAAGGATGAGCTGGAAGATCTGGCATTCTATTATCTGGATTCCTACGCTTATTCCGAGATCGAACATATCATGGAAATCAAAAAAGACGAACGGGAAGCCTTTATTGAGTCTATCCAGACAAAAATCCGGGACCGTCTGGCGCAGGAGCATTTCGCTAAGGAACCGATTCTCTCCGGTCGTGTCAAGAGCGTCTATGGTATTTATAAAAAAGTCTATGTGAACCACAAAAGCATGGATGAGATCTATGACAAATACGCTGTGCGTGTCATTGTATCCACTGTAGCGGAATGCTATATGGTACTTGGCATTGTCCACGATATGTTCCGCCCGCTGCCCAATCGGTTCAAGGACTATATTTCCACGCCGAAGTCTAATATGTATCAGTCTCTCCATACCACTGTACTGGGCAGGGAAAGCATTCCTTTTGAGATTCAGATCCGTACCTGGGATATGCATGTATCCGCAGAGTATGGTATCGCTGCCCACTGGAAGTACAAAGAGGGCATCCAGGGGAAGGACAAGATGGAGGAACGTCTGGCATGGGTACGGAAGGTCATCGAAGCCCAGCAGACTTCTGATGATGTGGAGGAGATCGTCCGTGCCATTAAAAATGACCTGTCCCCGGAAGATATCGTCGTTATGACGCCACGAGGCGACTCTATCTCTCTGCCCGTAGGTTCCACAGTCATTGACTTCGCCTACCGCATTCATACAGAGATCGGACACAAGACCATCGGCGGCAAGGTGGACGGCAAAATGGTTCCTCTGGACTATCCGCTGCAAACGGGACAGATCTGCGAAGTACTCACCAGCAAAGACCCCAACAAGGGTCCGAACCGTGCATGGCTGGGTATTGTCAAGACAAACGAAGCCAAGTCGAAGATCCGTTCCTGGTTCAAGAAGGAATGCCGGGAAGAAAATATTGTCACCGGCAAGGCAAATCTGGAACAGGAATTCAAGCGATGTCATATTCATCTGCCGGAATCGGAATGGGAAGAATTCCTGGCGGATGACCTGAAACGGCATAACTGCGCCACACTGGATGATTTTTATGCATCCATCGGCTACGGCGGCATTACCCTGTCCAAGATCATGCCCCGTCTGAAAGATATTTATGTCAAGACACATGGTACAGAGGAGGAAAACGAAAATCCAGTTGCACCGGTAGTCACCCAGGAGACCCCTGCCGGAAAGGGATGCATTGTCCTGGATAAGATCGACTGTGTTTTCAAGTTCGCTCAGTGCTGTAATCCGCTGCCGGGAGATGACATTGTTGGATTTATTACCCGTGGACACGGCATTTCCGTGCATACTGTCGGCTGCGTCAACTATCAGGCAGCGCTGAAGCGGAATGACCCGGAGGAAATGGCACGCTGGGTACCGGTTCAGTGGACGAACAATACTTCCACGCTGATTCCCACAAGCATCGAGGTTATCGCTGTAGACCGTGTGGGACTGGTGTTCGATATCACAAAGATTCTCTCGGAATCCCACATCCAGATCGTCCATTCTTCTTCCCGGAATCTTCGCAATGGCAATGCCATCTTTGAAGCCAGCGTACAGGTTGCCGGAACAGATCAGCTGCAGGCAATTCTGGACAAACTGCGAAAGATACGCGGTGTTATTTCCGTGGAACGTGCAAAAAAGTGAGGGATAAGAAATGCAAGTGACAAAACTCGTTCTGGGAGCGCTGGCTTCCAACTGTTATATTGCAGAAACAGGAGAAAACTGCTGTGTTCTCGTGGATATCGGCGAGGGTGCGCCGGTACTGCTGCGGCATCTGGAGCAGCACCAGCTGACGCCATGTGCCATTTTACTGACCCATGGACATTATGATCACATTGCCGGGGTAGAACAG
The DNA here is from genome assembly GCA_051893675.1 of Ruminococcus sp. Taxonomy (GTDB): domain Bacteria; phylum Bacillota; class Clostridia; order Oscillospirales; family Ruminococcaceae; genus Ruminococcus_C. Next base: position 4,668 of record JBJFHO010000247.1, read on the forward strand.
GTGCGGGAAAAATATCAGATTCCGGTGTATATCCACAGTCAGGATGCATCTATGCTGACGGACAGCGCTGCCAATCTGGGGGACTGGCTGTCCGATATACCCTTTCAGCCTATACAGGAATGGCAGACAGTGGAGGATGGGGATACTTTGACTTTCGGAGATGCCGCATTCACCGTACTGCACACACCAGGACATACGCCGGGCAGTATCTGCTGGCAGTGTGAGGATATCCTGCTGACAGGGGACACCCTATTCCGGCTTTCCAGAGGCAGAACGGATTTTCCGGGCGGCAGCGATGCCCAGATGCTGGAATCCTTCCGTCGGCTGAAACAACTGGAACCGGATTATCGTGTCCTGCCGGGACACAATGAAGAATCCACGCTTTCCTTTGAAAAAGCACACAATCCAACCATGCGAGGACTTTGAATGATGACGAACAACCAGACCGCTGCACCGAAGCCTTTTCCCATTGCGCTCAGCGGGCATACACTGAAATATGAAATCGAATGCATCTGCAAGATTTTTCTCCCAGTAACGAAGTTTGCCTTCATCTATGATATGGCATCCCTGCCGGAAGGGGAGACAGACGGGGCTGTCCTGACTCTGGAACAGCCGAACGAAGAGCAGACACGCTTTTTTGTTCAGGTGACATATCACGGAACGACTTTGAACGATACCCAGATATTCCCGAAATGCGACCCGGTACAGGAAAAAGCCCTGTGCGAATACCATTTCAGTGCCATGCTGTTCCGTATTCTGGAGCAGCTGACGGATCTGCATCCGGCATGGGGACTGCTTACGGGTATTCGTCCGGTAAAAAAAGTTCAGCCCTTGCTGGAACAGGGGCTATCCAAAGAACAGGTCTGCGAAAAGCTCCGGGAGCAATACTGGATTGCACCGGAAAAGGCAGAGCTGACCTACAACACTGCCGTGGTACAGCAGCCCCTTTTGCTGGAAACACCGAAAAATGCGGTGAGTCTCTACGTTTCCATTCCCTTTTGCCCCACAAGGTGCAGCTACTGTTCCTTTGTATCCCACTCCGTAGAACAGGCGCACAAGCTGATACCCGACTATCTGGACAAACTCTGCGAAGAGCTTGCAATCTGGGGTGACATGGTTTGGGAACTGGGGCTGACCATAGATACCGTCTATTTTGGCGGCGGAACGCCCACTTCGCTGACGGCAGAACAATTGGAACAGGTACTTTCGGCGGTACAGAAGAACTTTGACCTGTCCCATCTCCGGGAATACTGCGTGGAAGCAGGCAGACCGGATACCATTACGGCGGAAAAGCTGGCAGTGCTGCGGAAATATGATATTTCCCGTATCT
>JBJFHO010000248.1:0-5942 GCA_051893675.1 Ruminococcus sp.
GACATCTCGTCCAGTTCCGCAATACGCACGCCATTTTCATCTGCCGGCATATGCTTTGCTGTAATATCCATTGCGATTTTTGCCAGATACAGATTCGTCCCGATGCCGGCAGTCGCCGTGATTCCGGTCTCACGCAGCACTTCCTGAATCATTCTTCTGGCAAGTTCGTGAGCATTGCATCGGTAGGTTTTCAGGTACGCAGTCACATCCATGAATACCTCGTCAATGGAATACACATGGATATCCTCCGGGGCAATATACCGCAGGTAAATGTCGTAGATCCGGGCACTGACTTCCATATAGCGCTTCATCTGCGGCGGTGCAATGAGATAATCCAGTTTCAATGACATGTTCTTTTGCAGCTCCGATGCCTGACAGGAACTGTCGGTGAATTCACGATCCGGAGCATTTCTCAGCCGCTGCTTATTTATTTCCTCGACTTTCTGAACCACTTCAAATAGTCTTGCTCTGCCGGGAATGCCATAAGCTTTCAGAGATGGTGTCACCGCAAGGCAGATCGTCTTTTCCGTGCGGCTTTCATCCGCTACTACAAGGTTGGTATTCATGGGGTCAAGCCCACGCTCTACGCATTCCACTGACGCATAGAAACTCTTCAGGTCGATACAAATACATTGCATATCAATCCCCCCAATAGGAAAAATCTCCGTCCATGCCAAGCATACCCTGCAAGAAACAGTTGTCCGGTTCATAAGGCAGCTCCGGTACATCAAAGCCCTCTTCATCCATAACCTCCAGCTTATAGGCAAGCAGTTCATAGGGCACATGATGCGCTGCCGCAAGCTGAAACATAGAATGCTCCGAGTGTGTCATTTCCTCCATCAGTTCTTTGCTGTCTCCCAGCAGCAGTTCCGCCGCAAAGACGTTCGCCTCTTTTTCCATCCGGGAAGCGTCATCGAATACGCTGCGGTCTGTGAACTGTTTACAGTTCCGGGCATGCAGCATGGCATGACCAAGCTCATGGGCAAGGATAAACCGCAGGATCACGTCCGGCAGATTGCTGTTGACTACAATGCATCCGATGCGCCTGTCCACAACCAGCATCGCCTTGATGGAAGTTTTATCTGTGCCCATGTCCTTGTACACGACTGCAATATCCATGGCTGCGCAAAGCTTTCTGGGATCAGTCAGTCCATATTTTGTTACGATCTGCTTAACGCAGCGGCTGATCTCCTGCAAGTCCATGCCTATCATTGCACTTTTCCCTCCCACGAAGCATTTATACTAATCCCTTATCAACCTATTGAAGAATGTACCGCTATCATTTCGTCACTCTGCGTTGCCCGCCATTGACAGGCAACAGCCTGCCTGCGGTTGGGCGCCTTGACTGACAAAATGCTATCTGGCAACTTCTTCAACAGAACCATAAGGGATTAGTATTAGAACCTGTTTGAACTCAGCCCTACTTTTTACCGAATTTCTCTTTTGCCTTTTCACGGCAGGTCACATAGGCAGTCATAATGGCATCAAAGTAAATGTCCTTCTCCTCCTGAGAAAGTTCACCGCCTGCAAAAAGCGCCTGATTTTCCGCCAGCATCTTCTGGATATCTCTGGCACCGCTGACACCATACTGTTCCTCTGCTTCTGTGAGAAACGGGTCTTTTTCAATATCCTCAGTAGGATTTTCGCAAGTCTCATCGGTCAGATATTTTATGGACACATGAAGTGCCCTGGCAAGCTGATAGATGGTTTTTTCTCTAGGATGCTTCTGTCCCTTTTCATAAGCCAGAATGGAACGAAGAGAAACCCCCACCAGCTTACCAAGCTCTCCTTGAGACAATCCTAAAGCGCAGCGTGCCTCTTTGATCTTATCGGGAAACGTTTTCATAGGAACACCCTCCTCTTGAAAAGTTCTGTCGTATGCCTTTTGAAAATAGAACTTAGTTGAACTATATATAGTATATCACAATCTTCCACGCTTGTCAACATAATTACGAGAAAATTTCTGATAACAGGATAATACAAAAATTCCCTGCACGGCAAGACCAGACTGCCATGCAGGGAATCGGGATAATTCGGTTACATTATTGTTCCATCAAAAGTTTTCTCATAAGGCACAGATCAAAGGCGTTAATCATATCGTCCTGATGCAGATCTCCGGCTTGCCAGTCGGTTAAATCACCATTGCACAAGAGCCACTGCTGCATCATAACCACATCGGCTATGTTGAATACACCATCGACATTGACATCTCCCGTCACACGATCGGAAGCGTTCTGCGAAATGACTGCGGCGGTAAGGAGTATCATTGCCGCATTGCCGTAGATGGTATTTTCATTGGTGGTATATTCACCATCGCTATCGAGGTAACATTTTCCGTCGAATTTGGAAAGATGCCGGTTGTCATAATAATCGCTGCCCTCTGTGAAATATCCGGCAGGAATCTGATATGGGTCAAGTCTTGCGTCGTTCGAATAGATACCGCTGTAGATGTTCTCCACGCAGTTCTCACCATTGCCGGAAACATAGCTGAATGAAATGGGATTTTCACCAAGCAGATAATGGAACGAATTCTCCGCTGCCGTCACCGCATTCTCCGGAAGCGCATCCTGACCATCCAGAATGATGCTGCCCAGCAGAAGCGTCATGGCGTTCTGGGCAATATGCTTGTTGGAACCCCACCAGCAGCCCCATTCCGGAAACGTCGTACCCCAGGTATCAATCCGCAGCATGTTGGTGCGCCAGGTGGAAAACTTAGAAAATACTTCGGTGATCTCCGCATCAGCATGCTCGTTTCCATATAAATAGTGGAAAAATCCCAGAAACGATTCCCCTGCGTGGCTGTAGCTCAGGGACATGGAGCTATTGAAACAGTTTATATTTTCCGCTGCGTTACAATTTTCGATGAGATAATCCTCATATATACCAGCATCCTCACCAGAAAGGGTCAATGCTCTGTAGAGTACACCTGCTGCCCAGAATTCCGCACGGTTCAGTTCTTCCTGCGTGAAAGTGTACGTCCGGTTTGCTGCACTGATGGACATATGCATATCATTGGAAGGATCCGTCACCCAGTCCCAGGCACGCTTTGCTGCGGCAAGGCATTCCTCCGCAAATTCCGCATACGCCGGAATATCCTTGTAGACAATGTAAGCATGTGCAAAAACAGCCGCCGCATCGGCAGTTGCTAAGTGAGAGCGCAGATCTGTTTCGGAATCGTCAGACTGATAGGTGGAAGTCTGATACAGCGTGTCCTCCAGATAGATCACACCATCTCTGTAATTGGCTGCCGCATAGAAGGAACCATCCTTGCTGCTATGTTCCATTTTCAGAAGCATGTCCAGTTCCCATTTGATCTCACTGAGAATACCCGGCGCGTCCACATAACGGGAGTTCTCCGGATCAGTCTCCGGAATATCCAGTTCCATATCCGCAAAGGCATCCGGGAACAGTTCATAGGCAAGCAGCAGATCCTCAACGGTTGCCGCAGCCGGAGAGAAATATTTGCCGTAGTCCCCTGCATCGTACCAGCCGCCCGATACATCATATGTCTCTGCATCAGGATTATCCCGATCCGACCATTTTTTCACAGCTGCATCATTAGGGTGCAGATTCTCTCTTGCAAATTCTCCTGCATATTCCGTTTCCAGATCTATGCCCTGTCTCTGGTAGTAAAAATACTTTGTCAGATCACTGAGCAATCCGGCATACACATCGTCCTGAATCTGAAATGTAACAGAAGTAATGGTATCCGTATCCAACCCATCTGCCGCATCACGCGGAGAACATGCCGAGGCATCCAATCCGGCATCGGGAATACGGATATAATACGTACCGGGCGTTGTCACTTCATCAAAGCTTATGACATGAACACATTCCCCGGAAAAGCTGTCATTCTTTTTGGCTGCGGTCAGTGTACCGGATACCGCTACTGCATCGGTATCCGCATTAACGATCTCATAGGTCTTACCATCCAGAGAGCCGAACTTTTCAAAATAACTGATACGGGCAGTTTTCGCACCGCTGCACGGATATCCCACCTGATCGACCTTGATTATGGGATACTGCCGTTCATCGTCAGTGGAACTGATTGTCATGTTCCGGAATGAAAGTGTCGTACCGCTTGACACACCGCCCACATAGACATACCAGAAATCATCCAGGCTGAAGCCGGAATCCGGATAGGCATCTACCAGTTCCTTAATGGGCAGAGAATAGTCTGACCAGTCTGTACCGGCGCTGATATCCTGATATGCCGCCATATCTGTCCAACAGATCTGGGCCGTTTTTCCATGGCGTTTGGACACTAAGCCAATGCGAAAGCTGCTCTCTGTCCCATTGCTGCGCACTTCAAAATCCAGGCAGCCATTTTCGTAATAATCCCGGATGGTCAGGGTCGTCCAGTTGGTATTGGGCGTCATAGTAGCACCGCCCCAGCTTTCCGTTGTCCAGTCTGCACCATTATTGTCGATCAATATGGTTTGAAGCTGCAAATCCGGTTGATCCTGCGTGTTTGCCGCAGATACGGCAAAACTGGATGCAGCTGCAAGCAGCATTGCTGCTCCCACTGCCATTGCCAGAATACGTTTTCCAAAAAAGTTTTTCATACACTTACACCTCTTTCTGCCTATCCCAGATGTCATGTCGTTTTCTTGGACTGGCATGTTTTTCTTATTATAACATGTTTCGTAGGGAACTGTCAATTTGAAATGTTGTTTTTTATCCAAGGCAATACCGCACAAAGATTGTGTAGTATTACGGCAACACCGCACAAAGAGAACCTGAGGGCTTTACACTGTGTTGCCTTACCTATATTTGTCCTGTCAATAATACTTCAAAAATTCCATTCCATTTCAAACAAAAAATGAAAAAGCATTGCTGTCATGTTCTCGTCAACAGAAATTCTGCCTTCGGATATGCGATTTATGAATGCAAAATGCAATTGTCACGATAAGATATTTCAAAATTGCGCCTTTCCAATTTCTGTGCCCTGCTTTATAATAATTATCAGACGATATCCGATATTGGAGCAAGTCCACTACAAAGTGCAACTGTATTCTGGAGGGACTGATATTGAAAAAACATAGCCGAAATCCCGTTAAAATCCGGACAGTATGCCGGCTGCTGTTTCCGGCTGCTGTCATGGGCAGCATACTTCTGATCCACCTGAGCATCCCGAACACCTATCCCCAAAATTACACCAGCCATATTTACCCCCTTCTTCTGACCTGGGGATTGGTGCTTTATGCGCTCCTGGCAGGTATTTCATTTTTTCTCCCTGCCCTGCAAAAAAAGCTCTGCTATATCGCCTGGTCACTGTCGGCAGCCCTGGCCTTGCTGGAGGTATTTGATATTGCCACCCTGAAAACCGGCATATTGAAATTGCCGTACATGCCCAGCCCGGATCAGATCCTGCAAACAATACCGGACTACTATGATACCATCATCGAATCCGCAATTGCTTCGCTAAAGCGATTGGCAGAAGGCATTTTCTTCGGCGTGCTGTTTGGTATGCTCAGCGGAATCCTGATGGGATGGAGCCGCATCTGGAATTACTGGCTGTCTCCCATTCTGAAATTCATCGGACCCATCCCGGCAATCGCATGGCTTCCCATTGTCATGACGCTGATGCCCAATTCCAACAGCGCCGGTATATTCCTCATTTTTCTCTCTGTCTGGTTCCCTATCACATTAAATCTCAGTTCTGCCATCCGGAATACAGACAAACGCTGGATCGAGACTGCCCGGATCATGGGTGCTTCTGAACGTTATATATTATTGCATGTCGCTATTCCATCGGCACTTCCTGCACTGTTCAACGGGCTGTTCATGGGCGTATGCTCTTCCTTCAGCGCACTGCTCTCAGCGGAAATGCTGGGCGTACAGTCTGGTCTGGGATGGTATCTGCAATGGGCAAAGAGCTGGGCGGAATATGCCCGTGTCTACAGCACAGTCCTGACTTTTATAGCAATGTTTTTCCTGAT
>JBJFHO010000249.1:0-5892 GCA_051893675.1 Ruminococcus sp.
ATTACTGGGCGTGATTGGATTGTTTCAATATATTGATCAGGAATTAGTATAAAATTACTTGCAAGAAGGAATTGAGGATTAATAGGTAAATCCTGATTTACACCAGTAATACAATCATAAAAACAAGCCCGAAAGCGGTTCTCTCAAACTGCTTTCGGGCTTAAACCTTCTATATCGGCATCACACTTACATTCCTGTGTTTTGCAATTATTTCCATGCGCTTACCAGATACCCAGCACATGCTGCATTGCCAGGCTGACGCCGGTAATGGCAACCCAGCAGCAGAAGCCCTGGAGAATGGGCTTTCCGCCGGTTCTCACCAGCTTCACAATATCCGTATTATAACCGATGGCAGCCATTGCCAGGACAATGAAGAACTTGCTCAGTTCTTTCAGACCGCTGAAAATACTGTTCGCCGTCTCCAGCGCACTGCCGGACAGCAGGAGATTCACCAGCGTTGTCACAACAGATGCCAGCACAAAGTACAGGATGAACATGGGGAAGATCTTCTTGAAGCTGACGCCGGAAGTGCCGGCTGCACCGGCTTTTTTCTCTTTGCGCATCCGCACCAGTGCCAGTACCAGGGTAATGGGTATAATGGCAAGGGTACGAGTCAGTTTGACAATGGTAGCACCCTCTAGCACAGCGCCGCCGGTCTTGTGCAGGGAGTCCCATGTAGAAGCCGCCGCCGTCACCGAAGAGGTATCATTGACCGCAGTTCCGGCGAAAAGGGCAAAGCCATCGTCGGACAGTCCGATCATGCCGCCAAAGGTGGGAAATACCACCGCTGCAATGACATTGAACAGGAAAATCACGGAGATGGACTGCGCCACTTCTGCATCATCTGCATCAATGACCGGTGCAGTGGCGGCAATTGCCGAGCCGCCGCAGATGGATGAACCCACGCCTACCAGCGTTGCCGTCTTGGATGGAATCCGCAGGAGCTTGCACAGCAGGAACGAAACAATAAGGGATGTGGCAATGGTGGAAAGAATGATGGGCAGTGATGTAGCACCCACCTTTGCAATCGTGGACAGATTCAGCCCGAAGCCCAGAAGTACTACGGCACATTGCAGTACTGCCTTGGCACAAAAACCGATTCCTGCCTGTGCCTTGTGCTTGTCCCGCCAGAAAATCGTGACGATCATGCCTGCGAGAATGGCAATGACCGGTGCGCCGACAATCTCCAGCGCCGGAATCAGCTTCACCAGCAGCCATGCCGGAACGGCAATGAGCAGACACACACCGATTCCCGGCGCAAATTTTGACAGCCATGCTTTCATAATAAACCTCCGTTTTTCATACATTTTCATACATAAAAACAGTGCGATGCAGGCACTGCACCTCAGATTCTATTATATGCTGTTTTTCCGGGTTTGTCAATGCTATTTCCCACTTTTCCATAGGAATTTATAGGAATTTATTTTGATACTAATCTCATATCGTTCTGTTGAAGAAGTTGCCAGATAGCATTTTGTCAATTAAGGCGCCCAACCGCAGGCAGGCTGTCGCCTGCCAAGGGCGGGCAACGCAGCGTGACGAAATGATAGCGGCAAATTCTTCAACAGGTTGATATGGGATTAGTATGATATATGAAATTGCGGTAGATGCCCATGAGAATTCGGGAAAATTTCAAAGAAATACAGTTGCCAAAGACGGAGAGATGTGATATACTAGAGAAAATATCGTAGAATTTTGTTGCATGTATAACCCCTCAGTCACGGCTGCGCCGTGCCAGCTCCCCTTTCAGGGGAGCCTATATTCAGCCTCCCCTGAAAGGGGAGGGGGACCGCCGACAGGCGGTGGAGGGGTACACCGCCAAAACGCTACAAAAATGAAAGGACGTTTTCTCATGACAAATATTCCAAAAATGAAAGTCGGCATTGTTGCCGTGAGCCGGGACTGTTTCCCGGAGAGCCTTTCGGTGAACCGGAGAAAGGCACTGGTGGATGCCTACACGAAAAAGTATGATGCTGCCGACATTTACGAGTGCCCGGTATGTATTGTGGAGAGTGAGATCCACATGGTACAGGCGCTGGACGATCTGAAAAAAGCCGGCTGCAATGCCCTGTGCGTTTATCTGGGGAACTTCGGTCCGGAGATCTCCGAAACTCTGCTGGCAAAGCACTTCGACGGCCCGAAAATGTTTTGCGCTGCTGCGGAGGAAAACACTGGCGTGCTGTCGTGCAGCCGGGGCGATGCTTACTGCGGTATGCTCAATGCCAGCTATAACCTGAAGCTCCGTGGCGTAAAGGCATACATCCCGGAATATCCCGTGGGCACGGCAGAGGAATGCGCCGATATGATTCACGAGTTCCTGCCCATTGCCCGTGCGGTCTATGGTCTGAACCATCTGAAAATCATCAGCTTTGGCCCTCGTCCCCTGAATTTCCTGGCATGTAATGCCCCCATCCAGCAGCTGTACAATCTGGGTGTGGAAATTGAGGAAAACTCCGAGCTGGATCTGTTCGAGGCATTCCACAAGCACGAAGGCGATCCCCGGATTCCTGAGGTGGTCAAGGATATGGAGGCAGAGCTGGGCGACGGCAACAAAAAGCCGGAGATTCTGCCGAAGCTGGCGCAGTATGAGCTGACGCTGCTGGACTGGATCGAGGAGCACAAAGGCTATCGGGAATATGTGGCAATTGCCGGAAAGTGCTGGCCGGCATTCCAGACCCAGTTCGGCTTTGTGCCCTGCTATGTAAACAGCCGTCTCACAGGCAGAGGTATTCCCGTTTCCTGCGAGGTGGATATTTACGGCGCACTGAGCGAATTTATCGGCACGGTTGTCAGTGAGGATGCAGTGACACTGCTGGATATCAACAACACTGTCCCCAGAGATTTGTATGAGAGCGAAATTGCCGGGAAATTCCCCTACACCCTGACGGATACCTTTATGGGCTTCCACTGCGGCAATACCACCACCAAGAAGCTGTCCTTCTGCGAGATGAAGTATCAGCTCATCATGGCACGGAGTCTCCCGGAGGAAGTGACCCAGGGCACACTGGAGGGCGACATTGTACCGGGCGATATTACCTTCTTCCGTCTCCAGTCCACAGCTGACGCCAAGCTGAATGCTTACATTGCACAGGGTGAGGTACTCCCGGCAGCAACACATTCCTTCGGCGCCATCGGTGTTTTTGCCATTCCGGAAATGGCACGGTTCTATCGCCATGTGCTCATTCAGAATAACTTCCCCCACCACGGCGCAGTGGCATTCGGTCACCACGGCAAGGCGATTTATGAAGTGTTCAAGTATCTCGGCGTGGATGTGACGCAGATCGGCTACAACCAGCCCAAGGGCGTGCGCTATCCCACGGAAAATCCCTTTGCGTAAGTGTGAAATATAATCGGATATCAATCCAGCAGGCGTACATCTATCCGGTGTGCGCCTGTTTTTTGGGGGAATGAGGAATGAGGAGTTAGGAATGAGGAATGGCGGTATCGCCTGCGGCGATGAATTTTAAAATAGAAATGATAGAGTTTTCAATATTTTTTATAATCTGAGCGCAGCGAACACCATCATTCCTCATTCCTCATTCCTAATTCCTCAAAAAGGTGAAACCAAGCGCCCTTTTTCCGTGTCTATTTAAGTGAACGGCCGTGATTACAACAGAAAGGAGGATCGATCCATATGCAGGATGTCAGCACACTGGAACTTTATCAGGCAGCCGGGCTGCAGGAGAAAAAACGCAGCCGCTCCAAGGATGAAAAGCTGCTGGAGCAATTGAAACAGCATGACCGGAAAGCCCTGGAACGTATCATGTCACGGTATACCAACTATGTAGGCACCATTATCCGCAATGTTCTGCGAAATCAGGTGTCCCAGGAGGACGTGGAAGAACTGACCGCAGATGTGTTCATTGCACTGTGGGAGCACGCACCGGAGATACGCACGGAGAATCTCACAGGTTATCTCGCCAGTATTGCACGCTCCAAGGCACTCAACCGGATCCGGAAACGGCGTATAGAGACAGAACCGCTGGAGGATCTCATCATAGCGGATGATACGGATATTTCTGCCCAGACAGAACGGGCGGAAATGGCGGAGATCTTGCAGGAAACACTGGAACAGCTTCCGGCGCAGGACAGAGAGATCCTCATCCGGTATTACTACTATTACCAGACCGTACGGGAGATCGCCGGAGAGATGCATATGAAAGAGGCAACCGTAAAAACCAGAATGCACCGGAGCAGAAATAAACTGCGCCAGATTTTTACAGAAAGGGGATATGGTTATGAGCAAATGGAATTTATCTGAACTATTTTCAAATCTGGATATGACAAAGCAGCATATGCCGAAGCTGCGGAAAACTGTACGGCTTTCCAGAAAAGCAGTTCGTTCCAATGTCATGGAACAGCTGGATATGGAATCCGAAAGTGAAACCGCTGCCCAGCGGTGTTGGAGATTCGGCAGAGTGCCGGCAATTTTTACAGCGGCGGCACTGCTTCTCAGCGGTACGGCGATCACAGCCGCAGCCGCAACCGGCGGATTCCGGGAACTATTTCAGATCGCATTCGGGAAAGATGCAGAATATCCCGAGACATTGGAGGAATTGTATGCCGTACCCGAGGCAGAGATCACCGATACCTGTGATGCCATTGACTGCAAAGTTGCCGGCGTATTCGGGGACAGCCGGTCGGTGACGGTGGTATTGGAATTTACCGGCGAAAACGGCTTTACGCTGCCGGAAAAATTCACATCAACCGGGGGCTGGGGTATGGTAGATTACGACAAAGCCGCCGATCTGGATGGCTTTAGCGGCAGCTGCTCCACCAGCTGGAACTATGACCCGTCAGACAATGGTCATTTGTACTGCATTCAGAAGATGAATTTCAGCGTTGATGTGCAGCCGGGATTCCGATTCCACTATGACAGCGGTACGTTCCTGAAAGCAAGAGATTCCGATAAAAATGGGAATGCTTCTTATTTTGATTACGACTATGGCTGTCCGGATCGGATATATGATATGCGTGATATCCGGAACTGGCTGGGGTTCAGCGGTGCGGATATCAACCAGAGGAGGGCACTCACTGCGGAAGAAGAGCAGCGTGTCTGGGAAAACTTTGTCTGCATTCAAGAGGGCATCGACTATAATGGGGAAGAAAACTCGGAATTGCAGCAGTTTGTCTTAAAGGATGATATTCTGACAGAGGGCAGCATTACCGTAGATTTTGCACTGGAGTATCCCAAGACGGAACCGCTTACAGATAGTTTTGTCTACACGGATGCCAAGACCGGGGAACAGACGCCCATGGAAATGACACTGAATCCATGGTGTGCGGAATTCACCTGGGATATCAGTGATCCCCTGCCGTCCTTTGTGACCACTTATGTGGGCTCCAATGCAGAAAGCGCCGAACTGTATGCCAAAGGTCACGTGCAGCTGACAGACGGCACCATTACAGAACCCCTGGAATTCGGGGAATATGAAAGAGCATGGGGCAGTGTCACGTATTCCAGCTATAACAATCAGGCAGATGCTGCGGAACCCAGCCGCAAGTGCACCCTCACCATTACCTTCAGCCAGCCCGTAGACCCGGAGCAGGTACAGGAGGTATATTGCCTGAAAGATACTGTTCTCTGGGCGAAGAATTGACGTCTATGGCATATGTCGTTGAACATTTACACGATACGTTTTCTGTAGGGACACGGCGTGCCGTGTCCTTATGGATTATCGTTCATTGCTTTGTTGCAAACGTCCCACCGGGACGTTTGCAAGGTTTTACTTGCTGAAATGATTTCACAAGGCGGGGCGGTCTTGTTCGCCCCGCCTCGAAAAAGCTGTCGCTTTTTCTCACCACCCTCTCCGCGCGCCGGAGTACGGCGCAGGAAATTTCGCCGTCTGCGGACGGCGACCAGGGACGCTGTCCCTGGACCCTGCCAGGGCT
>JBJFHO010000250.1:0-26010 GCA_051893675.1 Ruminococcus sp.
AGCATATGCCGGCAGATGAAAATGGCGTGCGTATTGCGGAACTGGACGAGATGTCTTATCGAAAACAGCTTTGGAATCATAAGCCTATTACAGATTTCTGGCGTGTGGGGAATGGTATTGCAAAGAAGCTGGAAGCGGAATATATTTACACCATGGGAGATATTGCAAGACTTTCGGAGACCAACGAGGAAAAGCTGTACAAGATGTTTGGCGTCAATGCGGAGCTGCTTATTGACCATGCCTGGGGTTGGGAGCCTTGTACCATAGCGGCGATCAAGTCCTATCAGCCGGAGAACCGCAGCATCAGCCAGGGACAGGTGCTTTCCACACCGTATACTTTTGAAAAAGGCAGACTGGTCGTGCAGGAAATGACAGATGCCCTTGCGTTGGATCTGGTGCAAAAGAGCATTGTTACCGATCAGATTGTGCTGACTGTGGGGTATGACCATACAGGAATTCCAAAGGATTATCAGGGAAAAATGGAAACAGACCGCTATGGCAAAAAAATACCGAAACAAGCCCATGGTTCTGTGAATCTGGGAAATTTGACATCCTCCACCAAAGTTATCATGGAAGCGGTCATGGAACTGTATGACCGGATCGTAGATTCGTCCTTGCTGGTGCGGAGAATGTATGTGGTGGCAAATCATGTTATCAGTGCACGGAATGTGGAGGAACAGCCCGTGCAGTACAGTCTGTTTGACGATGTGGAGGAATTGGAGCGAAAACGTGCGGCGGAAAAAATCCGTCTGGAACGGGAGCATAATCTGCAAAAGGCAATGCTGTCCATTAAGGACAGATACGGGAAAAACGCTATTCTCAAGGGCATGAATTTCCGGGAGGGTGCGACGGCTATGGAACGCAATGGACAGGTCGGCGGACATCGGGCGTGAGGTGATGTATATGGAAAATTATGTGGATCTGATAGATCATTCTCATCATGTGTCAGGAAAGCATCATGCCATGCCCATGCGGAATCGTGCTGCACAGTTTTCACCCTTTGCAGCTCTGACAGGCTTTGATGCGGAAATCGACGAAACGGCAAGGCTGACGAATGCAAAACGTGAGTTGACAGAAGATGAAATGGATGCATTGAATCAGACGCTCCGGAAGCTTCTGGATATGGCACCAGAGCACCCTATGGTATCTGTGACGTATTTTCAGCCGGATGCACGGAAAGACGGCGGCATATATGTTACGTATACAGGGCATTTCCGGTTCTTCGATGCGGCGGAAGGAATATTGAAATTTGTGGATAGAACGGAAATTCCGCTGGATGCGGTATCGCATTTAAAGTTGATTTTGGATAGAAATTATCACTCTAACCAAGGAATGATAATAGATTATACATCAAGTAAACTTTAAGGCAATACCGCACAAAGATTGTACGTCAGATGCGCCGTCAGATTTTTCGTCAAATGAAACAAAAAGCGGAGTGAATACTTTGTGTATTCACGAGCATTTTTGTGAAATATGACGGAAAATATGCAAGCATATGACGTGCAAAGCCGCTAGGCGCTCTTTGTGCGGTATTGCCTTAACAAAACAACAAAACAACAAAACATGGCTGACAGAAACAACCTGCCAGCCATGTTTATTTTTATTCCATTTCTAAAAACAAGTTTAACACTGCATAATCTTTATACGGTATTGCCTTTAAAAAGACTCTTAGAAATTACCATCCAGCTGGAACAAGATCATCTCATCCCAGGAGCCGTCTGTTCGTTCTTCCACCATGGAAATATAGATTTTTCCATCGCTGGTTCTGCACAAACCGCTGATCCAGGGATAACTTGTGCCGAACAGATCCGAGTCCTCAGCTTCACCCAGACAGCCGCCGTCCAGATTCCAGAGTATCACATTTCTCAGGTTACCATCAATCGCCAGGATGCCGTTATCTGTCTGAACTGCACCAGTAATGGAGCCCAGGCTTTCGCCGTCTGCATCTGTCAATGTCTTGAGATGTGCACCGCTGTGATCGAATACAAACAGTTTGTGACCGCTGTCATCTGCTGCACTGCCGCTGACCAGAATGTAATCCTTTGTGATAGAGATTTCATTGACAAGAGAGATCAGATTTTCGCCCAAGGAGAATGCCTCCGTCTGAACTGCTCCGTCTGCCTGGATGGTGACCTTTTCCAGATCATCAGCACTTGTAAAGTAGGTGATCCCCCAGCTGCCGTCCGGGCTGACAGCAAGCTGATCCTTAACGTTCAGGGACATAACCTGTTTGCCGTCACGGTATACCAGAGTGGGTTTCATAAATGCGGAAAGATACACAGCACCGGTTTCATCCACGCAGATGTGGTCGTAGTCATCTTCCAACTCCACGGTTTCCTGCAATGCAGCATCTGAACCGTTCAGCGTGAAAATAAAGAGATGATTTTCCGTCAGGGCATACAGGGTATTCCCGGCAACTGCCACACGATTATCGAAAATATCGTTGGGCAGAATGCTATCCGAAGCAAGAATCTGCGTTGCTGTCAGATTGTAGCTGCCCAATGTGACGCTGCCTGTCTGGGTTACCAGCGGCTCGCCGTCCCATGGATAAGGCGCATCTGTTTCATTGCCCTCAGGGATAGTAAATTCGAGACTGCTCAGTACTGTCTGTATATCCTCGTTGGCAGGATCGCCGCTGATCCGGATGGTGATGGACATCTGTGCGCCCTCATCCCGTGTCAGGTATACAGTTTCAGTTTCGCCCCAGTATTCATACTCAACTACAGTAAAATCATATCCGCCAATGGATGTGGTATCCACATTTCCTGCAGCATAGTCCTCCAGAGCCAGGTCGTAATTCAGAAGATCCTGCCGATAGGAAAGGGAATCCTCCTCGGTAACGATAATTTCCACGCCGTTTTCTACTGTATCACTGCTGTCATAGGATGCGAAGAAATGGTCAGTATAGCCTTCATCTTCCGAAGAATAGTCCTCGTCTTCTGCCAGTGTATCCGGAATATTCGCTTTCCAGTACATGGTTTCTGTATTGAATGTTCCGGTTTCACTGCTTTCCTCGGTATCCTTTTCCGAAGCCTCCGTTTCTGCGGCTTCGCTGGATTCTTCCGCAGCAGTTGTCTTTTTAGTATCACTGTCTGCCGTGCCGCTTCCTCCCTGCGAGCCGCAGGCAGCTGTGAAGCACAGGCAAAGGCATACAATACCGATCCAAAGTTGTTTTGCTTTCATAATGATCGCCTCCTGTTTAGAATTTACCGCTGGATCCGCCGTGTGTTTCGCCGGATTCACTGGTGAAGGTGGAACTGCCGGAGTTGTTCTGCTGCTCTTTCTTTTCCCGTTCCACTTTTTTGTAAAGAAAAATATCACGCTGTGCGGAAAGCCGCATACTGTTTTCCTTTGTATAATCCGATGCGGTCTCCTGCATCTGAACCGTTTTGAGCTTACGCTTCATACCGGATACAATCAGAAACGCAGCAACTACGCCGACTGCCAGTGCAATCAGGAGATTACGCAGTACGGGCAGCGAACCTCTGGGAAGATTTCCCGTGTCATAAGGTGTCCCGGTATCTGCCTGCGTCAGAAAGTCATCGCAGAGCGTGCCATAGGTCTGAAATGCTTTGGCATAATTGCCTTTTTTCAAGGGCTTTGTAAATTGCTCTGCCATATATGCCTGACCGGCATCGGTAAATGCCGTGATGCCGTAGCCGCTGGTGGCAATAGCCCATTCTCCGTCCTCAACGCTAACCAGAAGCAGGATGCCGTCTGTACTATAGCCGCAGGCGTCATAGTAATCTGCGGCGGTTTCCTTTGCCGGAGCACCGTCCAGACTGGTGACAGTCCACACAACGATGTCGCAATCCTCTATTTCCTGGATCTCTTCCAGCTGATTTTCCAGTGTCGATTCTTCCTTGTCGGTGAGAATATCCGCTTCATCCACTACCAATGCGGGAGAAGCTGCCGAAACGGGAAACGCTGCGGCACACACCACGATTCCGGCTGTCATCCATGCACAAGCCAGTTTTTTTAGTTTCATCATGCCGCACCTCCTTATATGAGCCAGAACAGGAGCAGAAGCAGAAATACCACTGCACCGATAATGCCGGTCAGAATACCGAACCAGCGCCAGTAAGCGCCTTTGTCTATGGGAAGATCACCCACAAATTTTCCGGTCTGTCCGTTCATGGCGAAGATATAGTTTTCTCCGTTCCAGCTGGTATGTAAAAGCCACACGGGATACAATGCATACTGTGCCTTTCCGTTGGACAGGCGGATGCTGGTCTGCTCTGGAATTACGGTATTGTATCCTTTTACCGTTGCTGCAAATGCATTCTCTGTACTCTTCTTCACACGGGCATTGGCACGGTCAATGCCTTGCTCCGCTGTGACATCATAGCGGTCAGCGAGATAACCGGAAAGGTATGCCGTCTGAAAGGGCACTGCCTGATCAAAAGAAAAGGGTTCAATGGATTCCATCAGGTCATCCGGCATTTTTTCGGAACCGTCTACGGGGATGTGTTCAAAGCCAATGGTACCGGAGCGGAGGACTGCATAATATTTTGTTTCTGTGTAACGATACTGGTTATCGTCCCAGGTGCGTACTTTTGTTGCCTTATACCGGATATTGGCGTCTGCATCTGCATCGAACAGCCAGAAGGGAACATAGATGCCCTTGATCTCGTCGATGTGATTCTGATCCTGAAAGATCTTCGGCAGGAGACGCTTTCCCTGTAAGTGACGCTGCAAAGCTTCTTTTGCCGCTTTTTTGTCCAGCTGAAAGGGAATTACAAAATCCGGTTTCAGGTCGCCTGAGAACTGCTTTGTCATGATGATGGGATTGTCGCAGTAAGGGCATTTGGAAGCGGCGGTACTGCTGTCTGCCACGATCTCTCCGCCGCAGTTCTGGCAGGTATAGATTCCCATGCCTTCGGTTTCGCCTTCCTGGAATGTACTGTCCGGAGTGGAATCCCATGTCATATCATCCGGCTGTTCCTCTTTCAGAGCATCGTCATAGGATTGCAGAGCTTCCAGTTCAAAAACAGTATCGCAGAAAGGACATTGCATCTGCTGGGTGGCACTTTGAAATTCAATTTTACCGCCGCAGCAGGGACATTTGTATTCCATCAGATCTGCCATGATTTTCGCCTCATTTCGTAGTTACTGAATATCTGCATCATCAAAGGGATCGGCACATTCCGGACAGAACTTCGGCGGATGGTACGGATCCTCCGGTACCCAGCCGCATTTGTCGCAGCGATAAAGCGGTGCGCCAGCCGGCTTAGGCTTTGCACAGTTCATGCAGAACTTTCCCTTGTTGACAGTGCCGCAGGAACACGTCCAGCCTTCACTGGATGCATCCGGTCTGGGCTTTGCACATTCTGTGCAGAATTTTCCGGTGTTGACTGCACCGCAGCTGCAAGTCCATTGCCCGGCAGGTGCCGGCTTAGGCTTTGCACATTCCGTACAGAACTTTCCGGTGTTCACAGCGCCGCAGCTGCACGTCCACGAGTTTGCAGGAGATGCTACCTGCTGTACCGGCTGTGCTGCCTGCGCAGCCTGCTGCTGTGCGCCCATCTGATAGAGGGCTTGCGCATTCATGCCGCCAGCCTGACCAGCCATATTCATGCCCATGAATCCCATCATTGCGCCGTTGGGATTGGATGCTGCTGCACGCATGGCATCTGCCTGTGCACCGGTGAGCGTAGCTGCTGCCATTGTGGGGTCACGCATCATAGCAGTGCGCTGTGCCTGCTTGATCATTTCCTCGTCCTCTTTAGGTGCTGTAATGGAGTTGATGGCTACAGATACAATGGACAGACCACGCAGCTCAGACCACTTCTTGGAGAGTACTTCGTTCATAGCGTCAGAAAGCTCCATGGTATGGCCGGGAATGGCACTGTAGCGGATGCCCATTTCAGAAATCTTTGCAAATGCCGGCTGAAGTGCGCTGAGAAATTCGCTTTTCAGCTGGCTGTCAATTTCTTCACGGGTATATTCCCGCTCAACATTGCCGCAGACATTGGTATAAAACAGCATCGGATCTGTGATCTTATAGGAGAACACGCCGTTGCAGCGTACACTGATATCAATATCCAGACCGATATTGCGGTCTACCACACGGAACGGCACCGGATTCGGTGTACCGAATTTGTTGTCCACCAGTTCTTTGGTGTTGAAATAGTAGATCCGCTGATCTTTTCCTGTATCGCCGCCATAGGAAAACCGCTTTCCGATGGTGCGGAAGGTATCCTTGATGCTTTCTCCCAGATTGCCGGAGAAAATGCTCGGTTCGGAGGACATGTCATAAGTATATTCGCCGGGAACAGCACAGATGTCCACGATCTGTCCCTGATCTACAATGATCATGCACTGACCGTCTGCAACGACAATACCGCTGCCGTTTGTGATAATATTATCGCTTCCCTTGGTATTGGAAGAACGCTTTGAGGTGCGCTTCTGTCCTTTGACGGCAAGCACATCCGGCGGCAGTGATTCACAGCAGAAGAACTCCTTCCACTGGTCTGCCATTGTTCCGCCTACTGCGCCCAATGCGGCTTTAATCAATCCCATAGTAAAAAACTCCTTTCAAAGTAAATCAAATAGCATGATATTCTGCACCTGCAATGTGATACGCAAACGGTGTATCTTCCATTGCAGCGTCATTTTCCTTTACGAAAACTATCATTTCCGCAGATGTCTGATTGTCATAATCTGTCACCAGAAAGGTGACATTCCAGATGCATCAGTCTCCGGCTGACTGCCCAGTAGTTCTGCATACGTCTATTGCCGCTGTTTTTTTGCCATTTGCCTTATAATGCCCTGAGCTTCGCCATCAGATACTGCATACTGGTATCGTAAAAGACGAAGTCATCAATTCTTTCCTGGTGGAATGCCTGGATGACCTGTTCGCAGATCTCCGGAACTTTTTCCGGACATAAAACCAGAATCCGGTTCTGGGAATGCTGCTGCTTCAATCTGTCACAGAGAAACAGCAGCTTTGCACAGTCTGTTTCCCGGGATTCCGGGATCTCCAGAATGGTCACATCCGGATTCCAGGCATCGGCGGCGATCTCTGCATTCTGATAGCGTGATTCTGACATGATCTGGTACTGCATGGTTTGCTGCAGATCATGTAGCAGACCATCTGCAAGAAGTTTTCGGTACATCAGGAGTAATATTCGTTTCATATCGAGCCTCCTGCTGCTCATTGGTAATTTATTCTTCTTCCAGTTCAATTTCCTCAATATTGGTGAATTCATCGACCTTTTGCAGATACATGATCGTTGTTTCACCATCGCTTTCGTCCCGGGCAACGAGTTGATCGTTCTCATAGATGAATTCTGATGCCTCGTCATCTTCGCCCATTGTCAGCGTGTCACCTGAGTAGATCCACTTCATCTCTTCCGGTTCTTCTCCATAAATATAGCATGTGGCAGTGCCGTCCTCCTTCAGTTCCATCTGAAGAAAGGCAGCCGCCGGATAGCCCATGAGATCTTCAACGACCTCACCATCACCGAAGTCAATGCCAGTACATTCCCAGTATCCTACCATTTTCTTTGTCTCGCTGTCGCCGCAAGCGGTCAGACCGGCGGTGAGCATTGCCAGTGCCAATACTGTACTAATCACTTTTTTCATAATGCGTCCACTCCTTTTTGAAAATTTACACATTCCGATCGGGTGAAAATAATTGGTTTTTCACCTTTACAAAGCAATTATATCATATTTTGCCGGAAAATACCCCACCCGCTGCGGGTAGTTTTGCGCAGTTTGCATAAAAAACGGGCTGCTTTTCAACAGTCCGTTTTCTTCATTATAGGTGAACACGTTTAATATAGGGGATTGATCCATCCGTTGGTGATCATGTAAAATGCCAGATCCACTGCTGTGGGAAATCCAGTCTTTGCAAGCATATTTGCCTTGTGATATTTCACGGTGTTTTCGCTGATAAACAATTCCGCTGCGATCTCCTTGTTGGTCATATGGCGGCAGAGCAGACGCAGTATCTCCATTTCACGGCTGGTCAGCGGTGCTTCACCAGTGGGCATGGGAATGGTCTTGGGTTCAGGAAAATAGGTGCCGCCCTCCATTACGTTCCGTATGACCTCCTCAAAAAATGCCAGACTGCGGCTTTTGTAGACAAAGGCATGCACACCGGCTTCTTTTGCACGAGGTACATAAGTGATCTCGTCAAATGCCGTCATGACAATGACCTTGATCTCCGGCAGCTTTTCCCGTATGGCTTTGGCTGCAGAAAGACCGGAGGCGTTGTTCTCAGTGCAGATGTCCATCAGCACCAGATCCGGGTGCAGCTTTTCACAGAATGGTACAGCATAGGCTGCACTGGCTGTTTCACCTGCCACTTCAAAATCTCCCATTTCTGTCAACATTTTGGAAAGTGTTTCACGCATGGACGCATGGTCCTCGATCAGTAATACCCTTGTCATACGATCTCTCCTTTTGGAATGGATACCAGGAAACGGAAACCCATTTTTGTTTCCAGGGTCAATTTTCCTCTGTAGGGCGCAAGCTTGCGGCGTATTGCTGTCAGGCCGTTGCCTTCCCGGATCTCTTTCGAAAGCTGGATGCCGTCATTTTCCACAGTCATGGAAAAGTTGACTTCATCATAACCCATTTGTACTGTGATATGCTTTGCCAGTCCGTGTCGAATGGCATTGGTGATTGCTTCGTATAAAATCTCGACTAGAAGGGCCGCTACCTTCTGATTCTCTGGCAATGCGCCGTTTACAGTAACAATCACACCGATCTCAGACATAGTCTGCTGGAGGCTTTGCAGCTGCTTTTCCGGAGATTCCTCCATGGTTTCCTCTGTCAGTTCCGACAGAAGTCCTTCCACAAGACTGGATAAGTCAGCAGGCTCCGGCGGCACTTCACTGCGCAGGCGGTGCAGAAGCAGGGCAATACGCTGCCCCAGAACATCGTGGAGCCGCTGTTTCATCCGGAGACGTGCCTCCTGTTTTGCCAGTTCCTGTACCTGTTCCAGAGTATCCTTCAACTGTTCCTGCCGCTGTTCCAGTGCAGTCTGCTGCTTCTGCAAACAGCAGATCAGGTTCCATTGTTCTGTAATATCTGCCGCTGTCAGCTGAAAATACCGTTGTTTTTTATCGGACAGCTCCTGCATGGTGAAACGCCAGACGGTGTGATCTGGCAGGGCATATGCCAACTCTCCGGACAGCGAAAGCCGCTTGCAGCTGCCGCAGCACTGTTCCTGTTCCAACATACGGTAGAATGCCTGGCAATTGCGGCGGACATCTCCTGTGAGGATACACATGAGATTCTGCATCTGGTGGTTCATCAAAAGCACGTTTCCCTTTGCAGAGGCAAATAAAACGCCGGTGTGCAGCACATCAATGGCTTCCTTGATGGATAGAGTGGAAAGAGATTCCTGCAATTCCCGGTGCCGCAGCAGGATTATGTGAATGCTCCGTACTGCGAAAAAGACAAAGCAGAACAGAAAAACCATAGGGAACCATTGCCCTGCGTATGCTTCTGTTACAGGCAGCAGCAGGGAGAAAACACCGATGGTCAGAAATGTCCAGACATGCCGCAGATGGATGGAAATGATGATGCCCAGGACAGCAAGCATGGCAAATGTGCCCCAGCGGAGCCAGCCGCCGTTTGTGGACATGATAAAGCCGTTTTCCCAATTGTATCGGATTCTGGCAGTCAGCAGGACAAACAGCAGCATGTGCAGCAGTACCGCAAATTCGAAGAGGTTCTCCAGCATCCAGGCTTTCTGGGAAATACTGCGGATACAGCAGTAGGTGAGTGCAATTGCCTGCAAGACAACAGCCAGTAGAACAAATACCGAAATGCCGACCTGCCAGACGAGGGGCAGCAGATAAAAATTCAGCATGTTTTTGCCTCCTCTCCGAAGTGCAATGTAATACCAGTGATATCATCATCCAGCTGCCGGACGATCAGCGTCCCATTTTCTGAAGAGACAGCCTGCCGGAGTTGTTCTGAAAGGGAATGTTCAGACAGGGGAAAGGATGGAAGAATCTGCATTTCGTTCTGCTCCGGCGCTGTGCGGATCTGTGCGATCAGATGTGCCTGGGACAGAGAAGTTCCCAGAAACAGTACTTCAAAGAGAAGATCATAGCACAGGATAGCTTGATGTGCAGGAATATGAGATTCTCCCTGACACAGAATGACAGCAGAAACATTCGATAAGTCTGCGATCTCAGAAAGTTCCTCCAGATAGAATTGCACCCTTGCCAGTGCAGCCGTGCTTTCTTCCTGTTCCTGGAAGAAGAACCCACAGCGCCGTTTGATGAAGCAAAGCAGCAATGCAATCTTGCTTGCTTCGTGGACAGGATCTTCTGCCTCCGGAAACTGCTTGATAAGTCTGGAAAGAAGCTGCTTCTTTTCGTGCACTTCGTTTTCCAGCTGTTCCAATGCCCGGTTTTGTTCTTCCGTTGCTGCAAGCTTCATTTGTATCTGCTGCTGCTCTGCCAGAAGGACATTTGCAGCAGTCAGCGAGCGGTTCATTTCGGAAATGTTTTGTTTCAGTTCCCGTATACGCCGGATATTCTCCTGCCAGAAAACAGTTCCGCCGGTAATGTGCTTGTGATGCAGAAGCGTATCTTCATCCAATACAAAAGGCTGTATCGGGCTTTCTGCCGCACGCTGCAATACTGTATCCGGCAGACGGTTCGCCGCAGCAAAGCGGCAGATATTTGTTTTGTCCGTGATCTGTATTTTCAGTGTGGAGGTGGAAAATAACAGGCGGTATTTCCGGTTCACTGGAATCAGACCGGTGGCAGTGGCGCTTTCCCAGAACAGCAGGAACAGAATGTCAACGGTCAATACGATATCACTTTCCCATGCAATGGGGACACGCAGGACATATCCGGTGCCATACAGAAACAGCAGCAGGCAAAGCAATAAGGGAAATACAGCAGCGCTGCGTTTGCCGCTGCGGAAGCTTTTGACTGCGAGCATTCCCAGGGCAGTGAATACCATGAGAAATATAGTTGCATAGATCAGATAGTAGCCGATGCCGTAGCCATAGTTGTGATTCCAGTCCGGCTTGGACAAATCCAAGGAAAAAACCAGCATGTGCAGGTCGTTTGTCATCACCAGAAGGAACAGGCATCCCACCCATATGCATGATGCGATAAACCATTTCGGAGGCTGCTTTTTCATATCTGTGCGGTCGATGGTCTGTGCAAGCCAGAGCATCAGAAGAGGAATGGACAAGAAAAAGAGGTAGTATAGATACCAGAAATAGCGATTGGCAATACATTCCGATGGAATCTGATATTTGATGAGCCGCACCAGCAGCCATCCCGACATGAGCAGGGCACTGAGATATGCGCCGAACCGAATCCGCCGCTGTAGGATCCGGTGCATGGCTGTTCCGATCCAGAATACAACCATAAGAAGAAACCCAGCAGTGATCAGATACAGTTCAAAGTCATCGCTGCTGCTGTAGAGACGGATGTGCAATATCTGTCTTCGATAAGTAGAACATGCTTCCTCAATGCTTTTTTGTATAGCAGCAATATCTTCCGGCGATTCGATAAGTTTTACAGATGCATAGCGTGGGTCATTCTGCATATCCAGGCAGAGCCCCGTTGCGGTCAGCTTCTGCGGAAGTTTCTCCGGAATCTCCAGTGAATCCGTTGAGAGCAGGCCGTAGGAATATGCCAGCGTACCTTCTTCCGGGATAATGATCTCAAGCGCCTTGCCGCTTTGCTGTAATTCAATGGCACGTTGCTCCAGACAAATAAAAAATGGTGCATCGGGATCTTCGGGCGTAAATCGGTTTTCCTGCTGAAAATAGGAAAGATACTTGGTTGCTCCGTCAAGGGAGGATAAGTCACCATGATCGGTGCCATACGTTACTGCCGCAAGCACAAGTGCCAGATCCGGCATAGAATTCTGGATGAGGCTTACGCTGCCCTCAGCCTGCTTCAGGTCTTCCCATCCTTTGATCACCGCATCCGTCTGTTCCCGGTCAACGGCAATGACAACGGCAGACTGATACTGGGGATACCAGTGCAGACCGGCATCCTGTTCCAGCAGGGATGCAGCCTGCACATGACATATTTCACTGGCTTCTGCAAGATCTGACAGGGATAATTCATGGGATATCTTCTCCAGAACTGTTGTTTCCCATTGGTTTTTGATATACGGCACGGCCGAGTGTGTCTGCTTTTCCGCAGAACAGCCGCTGCATACAGTGAGCAGGGAAAGCAACAGCAGAGACAGGCATATGCAGGAAAGGATACTCCTGTGCTTTCGGTTCATATGTATCAGCTCCTTGTGGAGAAGTGTCAGTAAAATTGGGGATTCCTGTGAATATTTCTGAATCTTTCCTTGTTATTATAGCATATTTTTTTTATCATGGCAAGAGAAATGTTCGTCAGGTTCCGATATCTTGGGGTTGCTGCGATTTTTTCTGGATCTGCTTCGGGTATATGCTGCCTGTACGGTGGAAAAAATGTGCATTTAACTTGAAATAAGGCTTGCATTTTACTGAAACTTGTGATATACTTTAAAATGAAAATGCCTGTTGATAGAATTTTGTGAATAATCACGGAATACAAACTGATTCTGACAGGCAAAAAACAGGTGATACGTTTTAAGGAGGAAAACGATCATGAAAAGAATCAAACGTATTTGGCAGGCAGTTGTTCTGTCCTTTGTCATGCTTGCGGCATGGCTGCTTCCTATGTTCAGCTATGGTGCTGTTACAGTTCCGGCGGCTGCGGCATCTGTGGATTATCCGGTGCAGCTCATGAGCATTGCGACCAAGGACAATGCAAAGGTATTGACCGAGAGTGGGACAACCGACGGCGCCGCAGTTACTGTACAGGCACTGGGCAGCGATCTTTCGGCATCCTGGCGGTTTGACCGGGTGGGGGCAAATACAACTGGTACTTTCTTCAAGCTTGTCAATGCACAGTCCGGTCGTCTCCTGACACCACAGAACTATAATGCTTCGGCAGGTGCAAAGGTGATTATGTACGGCAGTGAATCCGCACAGTCCCAGCATTGGTATGTGATCCCGGTGGCAACAGACCATCTGGGAAACGATCTGTACTATAAGATCGTCAACTATTCCGACACATCCCTTGCACTGACACAGGGTACATCGAGTATGACGCTTTCGTCATATACCGGCGCGGATAGTCAGTTGTGGCTGCTGAATGCCGATGGATTACAGGGCTTTGCAGGTTATTGCTTCAATGACAATACCAATAATATCAAAGCCGGAGATATCGGCGGCTTGTTCGGGGAGACCGTAGAGGTTTCCACTTTTGATGATCTGAAGAAATATGCCACATCCGATACGCCCTATACGATCGTTGTGACTGCGGATATCAAGGTGACGAGCCTGACAACAGATTCATCGGGGCGGTATTACTGCCCGGACGGCAGAATCTACGTACACAACAACAAGACCATTATCGGCAGCTACTCCGCACATACATTATATAATGTACAGTTCTGCACATCGTCTAGCAATGGTACGGGGGACAATATTATCATCAAGAATTTTGACTTGCAGCATGATGCCGAATCGAATGGCAATGACTCCATTGTGGTATATTTTGGTTCTGGTCAGAATCTCTGGGTGGATCACTGCACATTTACCGGTCATGCAGATTATAACACTGCATCCACGGGACTGGTAGACTGGGACAAGTTCCTTGCCTGCTGTTATGATGCAGATTATTGTACTGTTTCGGACTGCTCTTTTGGTTTGCATGAATACGGTCTGATTCTGGGCTATCCGGCAGATGATGAGAATTCCTATAACAATTACAATAATTTCCCACGCATGTCTCTGATCGGCAACAAATTCCACGAGACACTGACGAGAGGTCCCGGACTTATGCGCTATGGCTATTTCCATTCGCTCAATAACTATGTCAGCACATTCAGCATGGCATATACCGTACACACGGCATCGAAAGTCTTTGCGGAAAACTGTTACTATGAGGACGGCGGCAATGTGATCTGCGACTGGAATACTGTCACATACCCCGGTTCCTATGCGGAGACTGGTTCCACAGCTGTGGGATGCAGTCGTACTACCATCGAGGGATATGCCACAGATTGTACCTGGCGTCCGACTTCCAATTATAGTTATACCTCTCTCTCCGCAGCGAATGCGAAAACCTACTGCTCCACCTACAGTGGATGCCAGTCCTCAAAAAATGACATGATGTACCTGCGTTTTTCCACAAAGGGTGTTCCCAGTGCAAACTATACGGAAGCCCCCAGTGCGCCGGTTGCGGCAAGCTTTATGGAAGGTGCGGCTTATCGGATCAAGAATGTCAATTCCGGTCTGTATCTCCAGGTAGCCAATGCAGCAGCGCAAAATAGCGCGAATGTTCAGCAATGGGGAACCGATGGAACTTCTGTGCATGATATCTGGAAGCTTTACAGTGCAGGTGATGGATACTACTACATTGCGTCCGCAGTGGGAGACGGCGGCACCTATGTACTGGATGTTGCCGGGAAAAAGACGGACAACGGTACCAATATTGATATCTATCAGTATAACGGCGGCACCAATCAGCAGTTTATGCTGACGGAAAACGCTGACGGCAGCTATAATATCTGTACGAGAGTTACGAGTGAAAACTCGCTGATTGAGGTGGCAGATGCTTCGACAGTCTCCGGCGCAAATGTGCAGCAGTGGGAGAAGAATGGTGCAGATTGTCAGAAATGGATTCTGGAGTCTGTAACAGACCCCGGCTGCGCAATGGATACCAGCGTGATCTATACATTCCAGAATGTAAACTCCGGACTTGCCATGGATATCCTGAACGGCGAAATGAAGGAAGGTTCCAATGTGCAGCAGTGGGAGAAGAACGGTGCCGACTGTCAGAAGTGGGTGCTCACTGCATTTGGCTCAGCGAATTATTACTGGATCCGTTCGGTTCAGGATGAAAGCTATGCACTTACGGCTGAAGGCAGCGGAAACGGCGGAAATATCGGACTTGCTGCCTATTCCACAAAGGACAGTTCGCAGCTGTTCCGCTTTACCAAAAACCTTGATGGCTCATACAGTATTATCACCCATGCCTCAAAGGATGCCTGTCTCGTTGAAGTAAGCAATGCCTCTACAGCAGGCGGTGCCAATGTGCAGCAGTGGGAGCCAACTAATCATGCCTGCCAGCGGTGGAATCTTGCGACAGAGACGAAACCGGTTACAACAACCACTACCACCACAACTACCACTACCACCACCACAACAACTACAACAACTACTACTGCCGCCACTTCTGCCACAGCAGCAACGACAACGACTTCCGGGCAAACAACAACTAACGCAACGACAACCACCGGAACACCTGACGAATCGGCGACAGGTGACGTGAACAATGACGGTGTAACGAACGCCGCCGATCTTGTAATGCTGCAAAAGTGGCTGTTGTGCCAGGGCAACCTTACCAACTGGCAAGCCGGAGATCTCTACATGGATGGAGTCATCAATGGCTTTGATCTGTGCATGATGCGGCGTATGCTCATTGCATCTTGACCGGATTTTATGGTATTATCAAGCTGGAATGGAGGAATCATTTCATGGCGCATATTTATTTCACCAGACACGGTCAGACTATCTGGAATGTGGAGAATAAGATCTGCGGCGCAACAGATATTGCCCTGACGGAGCTGGGGCACCAGCAGGCAATTGCATTGGGCGAAAAGATACGGGAAGAGAATTACCAAATTGACGAGATCTTGTATTCCCCATTGATCCGTGCCGCAGAGACTGCACGGCATATCTCTGAAATCACAGGTATCCCGGCGAGGGAAGAAATGCGTCTGAAAGAGCAGAACTTTGGAAGGTATGAATCTACGCCGAGAGATGGTGCGGAATTCCAGATCGCCAAGACGCATTTTGTGGAGAATTATGATGGCGGAGAGTCCATGCTGAAAGTGGCACAGAGAGTGTACAATCTTCTGGACGAACTGAAACAGCAGGACAAGGTTTATCTGCTTGTTGCCCATAATGGAATCGCCCGGGTGATTCGTTCCTATTTCTATGATATGACCAATGAGGTGTATGCTGGTTATGGCATACGGAACTGTGAGATTTTACGGTTTGAGTTCAAATAAATCATTGCAGCGAAAGCCGCTTCTGATTCTGAATAGGTCAGAAGCGGCTTTTTGTTGTCAAAAAATACGTAAGGTACCTTGACATATTTCGAAAACTGCTGTATAATGGAATTATACAAACGAGACAAGGAGGCTGCCATATGCGGAAACAGCATCATCATGATTTCCATAGGGAATATCGGAAAGCGCAATACGAAGCATCAACTGTCAATGACAAGCTGATCATCAACCTGCGTGACCTGAGCCATACCATGCGTTCGCTGTATGAGGGAAAGGGGAGTCAGAAGCGGATTCTGATCGTATTGCATGAAACTGGCACCATTACACAGCGTGCTCTGACGGAACGGCTTGGAATCCAGCCGGGGTCGGCAAGTGAGGTGCTTGGAAAACTGGAGAGTGCAGGCTGGATTCTTCGTGTACCAAGCGAAAACGATCGCCGGACTGTGGATATCACATTGACAGAAAGCGGAAAGATACAGGCTGCACAAGTGCTGGAGCAGCGCAGACAACGGCATGAAGAAATGTTTTCCTGCCTGACAGATGGGGAAAAAGAGCATCTGCTTTTCCTGCTTGAAAAAGTCAACGAAGATTGGGAACAGCGTTATCGGAATGCAGAACAGGGGTGAGGAGAATGTGGAAGTATATCAAGAGATATTTGCCCTACGCCATACTTGCGGCATTATTTATGGTGGGAGAAGTATTGATGGATCTGATACAGCCCGGCATTATGAGCAGGATCGTGGATGATGGTGTACTTGGTCTGGGCAGTGACGGCGCCGGAGGCTTAGCAGTCATCCGAACGCTGGGAATCGAGATGATCATACTTGTTCTATTCGGTGGACTATGCGGCTCGCTGAATAATGTTTTTGTGCATTTGTCCGGACAAAATATTGGTAATAACATGCGAAAGGACTGCTTCCGGAAGATTATGACGTTTTCCTTTCCCCAGATAGATCGGTTCGGGACAGGTTCCCTTGTGACAAGAGTGACCAATGATATCACTCAGGTGCAGAATTTCATCTCCCTTTTTGTACGTGGTATGATACGTACCTTTCTTCTGATGTTCGGCAGCATATTCTTCATGTTCCGGCTGAATCATAATTTCGGACTGATCGTATTGTGTGCCTTTCCGTTTATTGTGGGATGCCTTGTATTCTGCCTGGCAAAAGCAAATCCCCTGTTCTCCAGATTGCAGGAACAGCTGGATGCGGTCAACACGCTGATGCAGGAGGATGTGTCCGGTATTCGCATCATAAAAGCATGTGTCCGGGAGATCAGCGAGAAGATCCGTTTTGGAAAAGCCAATGATGTACTGATCAAAACCCAGCTTCAGGTGTTGGTGATCTTTGCCTTCATGAATCCTGTCATTCATGCTTTGATGTATCTTGTGGTAGCGGTCATTCTGCTGGCGGGTTCCTATGAGGTCAGCAACGGCAGTACCACGCCGGGAACCATTATGGCGGCAATTACGTATACTACACAGCTGCTCAATGGAATTTTAATGCTGGTTATGCTGTTTCAGAATATTTCCAGAGGCTTTGCATCCTGGAAACGTGTCAGGGAAATCCTGGACAGCGAGCCGGAGTTGAAGGACGGAACCTTTGACGGAAATACCCAGCACCAGGGCGAGATCGTGTTTCAGGACGTCTCCTTTGCCTATCCCGGCACCAACCGGATGGTTCTGGAGCATATTGATTTGACCATACACAAGGGCGAGACCATTGCGGTGATGGGTGCTACCGGATGCGGGAAAACCTCTCTTGTGAATCTGATTCCCCGGTTTTATGATGTGACAGAGGGTGCAGTTCTGGTGGATGGCGTGGATGTTCGGGAGTACCGACAGGATGCGCTGCGGAATAAGATTGCTCCTGTGCTGCAAAAGAGCGAGTTGTTCAGTATTCCCATCGGAGAGAATATTGCATGGGGCGACCCGGACGCTTCCCCGGAAGAAATCAAAGCCGCTGCGGTCACTGCACAAGCAGAAGAATTTATCGCACAAACACCGAATGGGTATGATACCATGGTGGCAGAACGGGGTATGAGCTTGTCCGGCGGTCAGAAGCAGCGGCTTTCCATTGCGAGAGCTGTTGTGAAGGATGCGGAAATTCTTATATTTGACGATTCTACCAGCGCACTGGATCTCAAGACGGAAGCGAATCTTTATGATGCATTGCAGAAATCACATTCGGGTTCAACAAAAATTATCGTTGCCCAGAGAATTGCCTCTGTGCGACGGGCAGACCGGATCGTTGTTCTGGAAAATGGCAGAATTGCAGCTATCGGCACGCATACGGAACTGCTAGCCTCCTGTGGCGTTTATCAGGATATCTATCATTCGCAGATGGGAAAGGAGGAGGAGACATATGCATGAACAGAATGCACAGAAGCCGGAAATCAAGAATATTCCGGGAACACGTCCTCGGGAACGATTTGCAGAAGTGCAGCACGCCCAGAATGCAGGTGCAGCGCTGAAGCGTATTGCCGTTTATTTCGTCCGGGAAAAAATATTGGTGCTGAGTATGTTTGCGGTTGTGATCTTTGGTACCTTGTGCGGTATCTATGCGCCGAGCCTGCAAAGCCGTGCCATTGATATTATTGCCGGAACAGATTCCGGCAGCTTTGCAGCAACGGTATTGATGATGCTAGGTGCGTATCTCCTTTATAGTGCAGGGCAGCTGATGCAGGGAATGTGCAGTGCCAGACTGAGCCAGCGTATCGTCAAACGGATGCGGGAGGAACTGTTCGGGAAAATCGTTGATCTGCCAGTGCGCTATCTGGATACCCACTCTCACGGCGATGTTATGAGCCGTATGACCAATGATGTGGAGAATATCTCATCGACAGTCTCCCAATCCCTGCCGTCTTTGTTTTCCGGTGTGCTGACGATCATCGGTACAGCAGCAATCATGTTCTGGTACTGCTGGCAGCTTGCACTGTTGAGCCTTGTGACAGTCCTCCTGACACTGCTTGCTACAAAGCTGCTCTCCGGAAAGGTACGAAAATTCTCTCGCAGACGGCAGATGCTTCTGGGACAGCTTAACGGTACGGTGGAAGAAATGGTGTCCGGTTATCGTACTGTTGTGGCGTATCGTCATCAGAAGCAGACAACTGAGGAATTTTGCAAAACGTCCGATTCTTTGACGAAAGCAGGCATCCAGACTGACATATGCAGCGGCGTTATGGGGCCGATTATGAACTGTATCGGCAATATCGGTTTTGTCATTATTGCCGTGTTCGGCGGATATTTTTCCGTCCATGGGCTGATTTCCGTGGGTGTTATCTCAGCGTTTATTGTCTATGCCAAGCAGTTCAGCCGACCGATCAATGAGATCGCTCAGGTTTATGGACAACTGCAAACTGCCATTGCCGGTGCAGAACGTGTATTTGCCGTATTGGATGAAGCTGACGAAGAAAAAACCGGCGAACCGCTGGCAGAAGAAAAGGATATGACTGTGACATTCCAGGATGTACAGTTCTCCTATGTGCCGGAGCATCCGGTATTGCGTAACTTTACACTGACTGTGCCAGCCGGCAAAAAAGTAGCTCTTGTAGGTGCCACTGGAAGCGGAAAAACCACAGTTGTCAATCTGTTGATGCGGTTCTATGATATTGACAGCGGAGAAATACGGATCAATCAACAGAATATTCAGGAGGTTGCACGAGACAGTCTGCGGCACCATATTGCAATTGTTTTGCAGGATACTGTTCTGTTCAGCGGCACTGTGCGGGATAATCTGACATACGGCAGCGAGGATATCACAGAAGAACAGCTGGAAAAGGCAGTGGAAATGAGCCGCTGCCGGGAATTGCTGGATATGCTGCCTCAGGGATATGATACAGTACTGACAGGTTCCGGAGAAAATATCAGCCAGGGACAAAGACAATTGCTTGCTATTGCACGTGCATTTGCCGCCGATCCCGAGATCCTGATCCTGGACGAGGCAACTTCTAATGTGGATACCCGAACGGAAAAGGCAATTCAGGATGCCATGCAGCTTGTTATGCAGGATCGCACCAGTATCATTATTGCCCATCGTCTGTCTACCATCCGTGATGCAGATCTCATTGTGGTAATGGATCACGGCGAAATTGTAGAAAGCGGCAGTCATGAGACGCTGCTGTCCCAAAAGGGAAAATATTACAATTTGTATATGACACAATACGCAGGATTTTCCATATAATAGGGGCTATTGTCGCAGAAAATTGCAATGTGAAGAGATGGGGAATAAAAATACTGCGCAAATGTTCCTGAATAACAATGCTTTAAACTATAATTTTTGTGCAACTTGACGAAGGCGATGGGGCGTATTCTTTTTACGTGGCTTTGCCATAAAAGCGGAAAAATGTACGAAAAATTCATACTTTTACAGGGAAAAGCCTGGCGTTTGAAATCTGCGCCGGGCTTTCTTCATTGGGATTGTTCAGAATATTTATTGTCACTTTGCACAATTTTCAAAATATTAGTTGACAATATGTGTTGATTATAGTATAATATGATAGACAACGAATTCGAGTTCTTCAAAAAAACAGGAAGATTTTTTGGATTTTCATACTATTCTCATTTGAAAATCATGATAAAAAATCATGATTTTCATAGCCGCCACAGGCGGCGTATGAGAATGCATGAGACGGATTTTATGCCGTTTTACAGCATAAAATGGCGAGTGCGTTAGCACACGCTCTCTATCAAACTATTTCAATAGTTTGATAGAGAATTAGTATCAGAAATGATCTCTTTCCATATGCGCTTTTGAGCGTTGATCAGTTCATTTTCTGCAAAATAACCAAATAATTTTTACACTTTCATATGCATTTTATTGACGTGCGAAAATAGTCTGAAATGTGTGATTCAGATATTGCAAATGCAGGTGAAGTGTGGTATAATTATCGGAAATCAGTGCAGATGCTGCAGGACAAAGGAAGTGCCGATATGACAGAACGAGAATTGCATCGGCTTCGGCGAACCGAATTGCTGGAGCTGCTTCTGGAGACGCGGAAGGAATTGGATGCGGTGAAACAGGACAATGATTCACTGCGCCAACAGCTGGATGCAGCCCGGGAGAACCAGGAACTACTGGAGAATATTGCCCAGTCCGTCCGGGAAACAGCTGTACAGGTACAAACGCTGCTTTCTGCAGCGTCAGCTGTACAGGAAAAACCGGATACGGAATCGAAAGCGGAGCAGTGAGACAGATGCGTCAGAATGCAAGTAAAGAAATGCCAACGATCCAGCAGCTGGAGACAGAGCTGAAACGAGCCAGATTTCGCCGGGATTACTGGAGAATCCTGAGAAGTACCGTTTCATCTCTGCTTGTTGTAGCTGCCATTGCTGTCCTGATCTCCATGTTGTTTCTGCCCATATTACGTGTAACTGGTACCAGTATGACGCCGACTTTGCAGAACAACGAACTGGTCGTTTGCCGGAAACGAGGCGAATTTTCTCAGGGAGATGTCATTGCGTTTTATTACAACAATAAAATATTGCTCAAACGTGTTATTGGTATTTCCGGAGATGTGATCGACATTGGCGAGGACGGTACAGTTTATGTCAATGGAGAGGCATTGGATGAACCATACCTGAATGAAAAAAACTTTGGAGAGTGCGACATTGAACTGCCCTATCAGGTGCCGGATGAAAAGGTATTTGTTATGGGCGACCATCGCTCGACTTCCATCGACAGCCGTTCTACGACAGTTGGGTGCGTTTCCGAGGAGGCAATTGTCGGAAAGATCGTTCTTCGGATCTGGCCTGTGAAACAAATTGATTTATTCTGATAGAATAAAGAAAAGACAGAGAAAATATAAAGAAAAAGACAGAGAAAAAGACAATTGAAATTTTAATCTGCATGTAATTTGTGGGAATTTTTAGCGGAAGGGGGAGTCCACATGCAGAACTTCAATCAAAAAGTTCAGCTTTTTCTGAAAAAACATCGGAAACAGAAGCGGCATGCTGCTATTGCAGTATTGTTGTCTTTTATGGTGGCCTTTTCCGTCTGCGGCAGTTTGATCATGCCAGCGGTTAGTATGACGGGGTCTACGGAGGAGACGATGCCGGCGTTTGAGTTGGTGGAGGATGTTGAGCCTTTAGTCGGTGGAGACAGCAGTACAACCACCCGGCTTAAAAATCGTTCAACTGGTTCCAGTAAACCGGCAAATAATAGTGGCTGGTTTGATTCGCCGACTACAGCAATCCCGGAGGGTGGCGTAGATTTTACAAATAGTATTACCAGTGCATCAATTACTATTGGCGATCAAACAGCGGCAGTGCCTGGCAATAATTCAACGATTACAGTCGATGCGGGGAATGCCGATTCCATCAACGCTTCTTTTGTTGTAACATATACTATTTCGAAAGATGGCAGCGGAACAAACGCAGTTACAGTGGATAATCCTTGTATTTATTACCAGTTGCCGGATGGGGTTGACACTGCTGGTTTCTCGGGTGAAGACAGGACTGTAAATGATCCTAATTACGATGGTGGCTACGCAGGATACTATTCCATTAGTAGTGATGGTTTGGTTGTTATCCAGTTTACAGAAGCTTATATAAAAAATAAAATTGAGATAACCGATAGCTTCACAGGAACCGTTACATTTGACGGTACCATTAACAGAGATAACACAGCAGATGGCGATCAGACGATAACTGTTGGTGGTGTTACTGTTAAAGTTACTTTTAATGACAGAAGCTTTGTTGTTGATAAAACAAGCAGCGTAACCAATCCTGAAAATGCAACAGATAAGCCTACGGTCACATGGACGATTACAGTAAAAAATGAATATGGGAAGGACCTGGGAGGATATAAGGTAACCGATGAGAGATTCCCCGATGGTGGAAATGGAGTTACTGTCAGCCCTTCCGATTCGGGCTCTTGGTCGGATAAAGAATTTGTTTTCAATGAGAATGTTAAGAATACAAGTGTTACCTTCACATTTACAGAGGAGGTTAATAATTATATTGGTGCTGCGCTGACTGAAACCAATACAGCCACACTTACCAATAACACAGAAACTTTTTCTGATTCGGCAAGTGCGAGCCTTGCAGCTACATACATTGGAAAAGATGGTAAGCCTGACTACGAAACCGGTTCGATGAACAATCAGATCAACTGGACGGTAACTGTGACCAATCCTTATGGCTGCACTTTGAATGGTTATCAGGTGCGGGACGATGCGTTTGTCAATGCAACCAATATTGTTGTAACAAATGCGTCAACAGGTGAATCCGTGCCTTTTACACATACGTCTGGTAGCAATACAATTACCTTCGGAAATGGTGAAAATAATGCAGATGTCGGTGCGGTAAAGATTACGTATACGGCACTGAGAAATACAGAATCAGGTTCGAATGTGACTTCAAATACTGCAACCCTAGTATATCTGGATAACAGCACTACGTCTACTACGAAGGATGTCACATATACAAATCCGTATACCTTGAATGACAAGACAGGCTCTTATAGTTATGATACTGGAAAAATCACCTGGACTGTGGGAGCAGAGTGTTCCGGAGGAGTAACTCTAGGTGATTATGAGTTTATTGATGAAGCTTTCAAATATATTTCATTGAGTGATATTGACATTACAAGGCTTTATCATGCGTCATATGATGGTGATTGTACTGTTATAAGTCGTGATGAAACGCAGATTGTAATAGGAAAAAAAGAAGACGTGTGGGATGGTAATCAAACAGTTACAAATACCTATATATATGCTATAATTACCTTGAATCAAACAGATGGAATATTAACAGTTTCCGATGGCACAGACGGTGGTATCAAAAAGCTGTCTTTCACTTATACAACCCAAAGAACAAGTGCAGGAACTGACGGAACTGAAGTAACGACTACAGACGGCAAAACCTATGTTACCAATAGCATCAGCGACAATCAGGGACATAGCAATACTTCGAATAGTGTTGAAGTGACTGACCGGGACAGCATTACAAAATCCTTAACAGGTGACAGTTCAGGTGGAAACTCTAAGGATGTATACAACAGCGATACTGGAACTATTGAAACGCTAAATTGGCAGGTTGAGGTTGTTCAGGATACAGGATTCTCTGCAACTGATAAAGTCCTTGTTGATGTTATGAGTGCAACAAATGGCGGCTCTCATTATATTAATTCTGCGCAACAAAGTTCTGTAAAAGTATATGCAAAAAAACAACAATATGCTAATTATGACACCCCTTTGAACAGTGACTTGTATAATATTATTTTTTACAATATTATATATAATGAAAATGGAACTGTAGCTAGTAAAACTGAAGTTACATCTGGGGATGCTAACAGCTTTGAAATTACATTTGCAGAGGGCGTAGATAATGAGGGTTATAAGTATGTAAAAGTGACATATCAAACCACAGCAGATTATACCAATGTTCCGGATGCGAGTGGTTCGACAAATCAAACTGCAACATTCTCAAATACGGCTAGTTTCGGGGGTGCTTCTACAAGTTCGCCATCCTATAATATCACGAAAAAGGATGAGAATAATATTGAAAAAACCAATATTAGCATTAAAAAAGAATGGAATGATACTAGCAATACAACTGGGAGACCAGCCAGTGTTTGGATTCGTTTGTATCGTAAACTTGGAGAAGAGGGTACATGGAAAGCGATTTACAAAGATCCAACTGCTGAAAATGCTGGATGGGAAGAGGTAAATCCTGATGAAAATAGTCCAACTGATTATGCTTATGAATTGAATTCATCAAATGGTTGGTACATAAGTTGGGGCGATTTGCCAAAAGATACTGTTGAACATGATGTAAATTACTACTATAAAGCAGAAGAACTTTCTGTTCCGGATGGATATCGCGTAACCTATCAGAATGAAACTGGTGTTACCGCTGGTGAATTTAAGATTACCAATACTTTATCTCCCAATTATGAAAAGGTTGCATTAAATGTAGATAGAACAATTCTATCGGCTGATGCAGCGGATCAATCTAATTATTCAAGTATTTCTAAAAATGTCTCACTTAATGATTTAAAAACATTGGTGATCGATGGAACAGAATATTATATTTTCCGTTGGAGAATTAATATGACAATGGGAAATACATATGTTTTGACAGATACTTTACCAAAGGATTCGATTATAATTTCAGCTGATAATTACAAACCACGCCTGCAAAAACAATATTGGGGTTATGAATTAGATTCAAGCAAGTATACAGTTAATGATGGTGTAGTGACTTTTCAGATTGATGAAAACGATGTAATATTTTTGGATTATTATACAGGAATTCCTGTCGATACTCTGAAGAGTAGTGTAAATGCGGCTGATCCTTCTGGATATGTAGTGAATAACAGTGTTGTAACATCGGAAGGGGAACCTAAAAATGCAGACTTTATTATCACAAGCAGTGGTTCATCAGCCGATCTGCTGAACAAAACAGTTAACACCCCATACAATACAACCAGTGACGGCAAAATCAAAGCCGAAGGCGGACGTGTACAATACACCATTAATGTAAACCCGGAAGGAAAAACGCTATCCAATACGGGTGAGTATGATATCACAGATGCCTTTACTGTAAGCGGATGTGGCAGTCTTACAGGCACAAGCGCATTGGATGCTCTTGATGCAAAGCTGTTCAGCGTTACGGTAAAAGATACCGCTGCGAATCGAATACTGAGTTCAAGTGAGTATCAGTATACGGTGGAGTATAAATATGAAACAATAAGCAATTCAACATCAAAAGAAAAATATGTTTTTACAGCCGCAGAATCTTATAATGATAATACTTTTAAGTATATAACAAGTCAACCATGGGAAGCAGGCGCAAATTTTCCAGAAGGTGACAGAGTAACAATAACTTTAAATGGATTGGCGAATCAAAGAATTGAACAAGATTTTAAAATCTATTTTAAAGGACAATTCAATCAAGATGGAGGTGATGTCGGTAGCATAGACTTAGCTCCAGTTGTATTTGATAGTAATGGAAAG
>JBJFHO010000251.1:0-25995 GCA_051893675.1 Ruminococcus sp.
ATGAACTTCCGGGAGGATGTCTCCAACGTCACCATTGAGGAAATGGAACTGTCCTACAATACCAATATCTATGCCCAGGACGAATCCGGCGAATGGGTGGAGATCTATGAGGTCAGCAATGCCACGCAACGTATTCCCATCGTCATCGACGATATTCCGCAGCATGTCCGGGACGCTTTCGTTTGTGCCGAGGACGAGCGTTTCTACACCCACGATGGTGTGGATTATAAGCGTACCCTTTCCGCATTTGTCAACATGTTCGTCCATATTTATGATACCAATCAGGGTGGTTCGACCATTACACAGCAGCTCATCAAAAATATTACCGGCGACAGTGAACAGTCTCCTTCCCGTAAGATCCGTGAGATCTTCCGTGCCATGGAACTGGAGCGTGCTTATTCCAAAGACAAGATTCTGGAGACATATCTGAATTATATCGGCTTCGGCGGTACTTCCAACGGCATTGAGCACGCTGCACAAAAATATTTCGGCAAGAGTGCCGCTGATCTGGATGTGGCAGAAGCAGCCTGCCTTGCGGCAATCCCCAAAAGTCCGGAGACACTCAATCCCTTTGCCGGCTACACCGATGATATCACAGGTCAATGGGTCAACACCGGACGTGACAAAAACAAGGAACGTCAGGAATATGTTCTCTGGCAGATGTATGACAACGGTGCCCTGACCTATGATGAATATCAGGCAGCACTCCATGAAAAACTGATCTTCACAGATTCTGAAGAATACAAGGCGGCACATCCGGAGACGGAGGAAGAGGAAGAACAGAATGTTAACGGTCCCACTTCGTGGATCATTGACGCTGCCCTGTATGAAGTAGCAGATTATCTGGGCGAAAAATTTAACCTGACCAGAGAACAAGCCATCTCTCGTATCAATCACGGCGGTTATCAGATCTATACCACAGTCAATCTGGATATGCAGAAATACGTGGAGGAAAAATATCTGGATCTGAATAATCTCGTGGAGAAAGATCGTGTGGCAAAATGGAAGGATCTTGACGGAGACGGAGAATACACTTCCGAAGAAATTGTATATCCGGAATCTGCATTTATCGCCATGAACTACAAGGGTGAGATACTTTCCGTAGTCGGTGCTACAGGAGAAAAAACTGAATCCCTGTGCTTTAACTATGCCACTATGGAAACACGTCAGCCGGGTTCTACCATCAAGCCCCTGACTACCTACGGACTGGCACTGGAAAATGATCTGATCCACTGGGGGTCGATTTATAAGGATGAGCCAATTGAAGTGGACGGCAAGCAATGGCCTACAAACTACAGCGAGGACAGCTCTGCCATGTCCATCAGTCACAAGGAACTTAAAATCTACGAGGCACTGGAAAAATCCTATAATACCGTTCCGGCACAGCTATGCCAGGCATTGACGCCTCAGAAGGTATTTGATTTCGCCACGACACGCATGGGACTGGATCTCTGTGTGGATTCCGGCGATGGTCACACCGATATCGCATATTCACCTCTGACAGTAGGTGCGCTGACCTATGGTGTAACACTGGAGAATCTTGTAAACGGCTATATCCCCTATGGCAGCGGCGGCACCCAGTATGAGGCGCATCTGGTCAGCAAGGTGGTCCAGGGCGCAGGCGATGTGATCTATGAAAACGACGGCAATCCCCATGAAGCTGTCAGCCGTGAGACGGCGTATGTCATGAACATGCTGCTTCAGGATGTTGTTAACAATGGTACCGGTCAGAAAGCAAAGCTGGAGAACAAGCATGTGGCAGGCAAAACCGGTACGACCCAGGACTGGAACGACCTGACCTTCGTGGGACTGACTGAGGATTTTGTCAGCGGCGTATGGCTTGGCTATACAGAGCGTTCGGAGATCGAGGATCACAAGATCAAATCCGCAGAGATCTGGTACAACATCATCGGTGAATACGCCGACAGCCTGGACACGGGCGCAGAATATCCCACAAACAGCAATGTGATCGAGGGTAAGGTCTGTGCAAAATCCGGTAAGATCGCCGGGGCAAATTGCAGCTCCACAACCACAGGCTATTGGAAATCCAGCAATGCTCCGATCTGCGACGAATGCAAAAAGTCCTATACCACAAAATCCACAGATGAAAGCAGCGGTTCTACCACAGAAACTACTGCTGCCCAGCAGAATGCAGCAGAAAACGGCGCAGCTACAACCGCACCGGCTGCTCAGGAGACAGCACCGGCGCAATAACACAATAAAACAACAAAAACAAGACCGCTGATTCTGTCGGCGGTCTTGTACTAAATGATAAGGATGTGTGAATCATGCAGGAAACCTATTTGCTCTGCTGTCCGTGTCACTTCGGACTGGAGCGTACACTGCGGTTTGAGATCTCAAAAATCGGCGGTACTAATATTACCGCACAAGACGGAAGAGTTCTCTTCCGGGGAGACGCTTCTGTCATCGCCAAGGCAAACATCTGCCTTTCCACAGCAGAACGTGTCCTGATTCAGCTGGGACAGTTCAAGGCATATACCTTCGAGGAACTCTTCCAGGGGGTAAAGTCACTGCCGCTGGAACAGTGGATCGGCAAGGACGATGCATTCCCCGTAAAGGGATATGCACTGAACTCCAAACTGCACAGCGTACCGGATTGTCAGTCCATCATCAAAAAAGCCGCTGTGGAACGGCTGAAATCTGTCTACCAGACCAGCTGGTTCACAGAATCCGGCGCAGCTCATCCCATCCAGTTTTCCATTCGCAAGGATATTGCCACGATCTATCTGGACACCTCCGGAATCGGTCTGCACAAGCGTGGATACCGGAAGAATGCCAACGCTGCACCAATCAAGGAGACGCTTGCCGCCGGCATTGTGGATCTGGCAAGGGTACATTCCGACAGCGTTGTCTGCGATCCCTTCTGCGGCAGCGGCACCATTCTCATTGAAGCGGCATTCAAGGCAATGCGCATGGCACCGGGACTGAACCGACGTTTTCTGGCAGAAAAGTGGGAACAGATTCCCCAGAGTATCTGGCGGGAAGCACGTGGAGAAGCGGTCGGTCGTATCAAGCACGACGCAGCATTTACGGCATTCGGCTCGGACATCGACCCGGAGGCAATCGCTCTGACAGAGGAAAACTGCCGCCGTGCCGGTGTGATGCCTCGAATCAAGATTGTACAGCGTGATGTGGCAGATTTTGTTCCGCCGGAAGGTGCGATCACCATCTGCAATCCGCCCTATGGGGAACGAATGCTGGATATTCAGCACGCACAGTCCATCTACCGGATGATGGGAGAGGTTTTCCCGGCAGATAAGGCACATCCTTGCTATATCATTACGCCGGACGCTGACTTTGAGCTGCACTTCGGCAAGCAAGCGGACAAAAAAAGAAAGCTGTACAACGGCATGATTCAGTGCAATCTGATGAGTTATTATCAGGGATAATTCCGGAATACGACACAGGAGCCTGGAAAATAATTTGTATGTATACCGAATACCGCTGCTCCTCATGCCGAATGAAAAATAAATTCCCATTTCTCCGCAATTTCCTAGTTGACAACTGCGGAAAAATATACTATAATAAGAATATTGTCTATGATCAAAATCAAAGGAGTATCAATATTATGGCGAAGAAACAGATCTCTAAATCCGGTGCAGCAAAGCTGCGGGAAGAACTCGACTTTTTGGTAACCGTCCGCCGTGCGGAAATGGCACAGAAGCTGAAAGAAGCACGTGCACAGGGCGACCTCTCCGAGAATGCTGAGTACGATGAAGCGAAGAACGAACAGGCAATTCTGGAGGCACAGATCGCAGAAATTCAGTACACGCTCGACAATTGCGAAGAGGTAGATGACGACAGCATCTCCATTGATGAAGTTGGTCTGGGTTCTACGGTCAAGCTGAAAAATTTCCGTACCGGCAAAATCGAAACCTTTCAGATCGTCAGCAGCAATGAGGCAAACTTCTCCGAGGGTAAGATCTCTGACGAATCTCCTATCGGCAAGGGTTCCCTCAAGAAAAAAGTCGGAGATACCTTTATGATCGAAGCGCCGGCAGGCGAACTGAAATTTGAAATTCTGGAAATCAGCAAGTAATTATACAGAGGATGTGAAACCAATGGCGAATCAGACAAACCCGGCTGTTCCGGAACAGGAGCAGGAACAGGATCGTAACGTACTGCGGCAGATCCGTCTGGAGAAGCTCCGGCAGAGACAGGCAGACGGCAACGATCCCTTTACCATTACGAAATATGATGTGACAGCAAAAGCAGCTTCTATCAAATCTTTCTACGAAGAGACAGAGGCAAAGTTCATGGAAGAAGCTGCCGGAGACGAAGAAGCACTCCAGGCAAAGCTGGATACCCTCAAGGAACAGCCTATTTCCATTGCCGGCCGTATCATGAGCTGGCGTGACATGGGACGTGCTAACTTCATCGACGTCCGTGATGATACTGACCGTATTCAGGTCTATGTCCGTTCCAACGATGTGGGCAAGGAATTCTTCAAGCAGGACTTCAAAAAGTGGGATATCGGCGATATTGTCGGCGTAAAGGGCTTTGTATTCCGCACGAAAAAGGGCGAGATCTCCATTCACGCACAGGAGATCACCCTGCTGTCCAAGTCTCTCCTGCCGCTGCCGGAAAAATGGCATGGACTGAAAGATCAGGACACCCGGTACCGTCAGCGCTATCTGGATCTGATCGTGAATCCGGATGTCAAGAAAACCTTTGTCACTCGCAGCCAGATTCTCCGGGAAATCCGGGCTTATCTGGACGGCATTGGCTATCTGGAAGTGGAGACACCGGTACTGTTGCCCATTCAGATCGCAGCAGCGGCAAGACCTTTTGTCACCCACCACAATACCCTGGATATGGACATGTTCCTGCGCATTGAGACGGAACTGAATCTGAAAAAGCTTATTGTCGGCGGCTTTGACCGTGTATACGAAGTTGGCAGGATTTTCCGCAACGAGGGCATGGATCCGTCCCACAATCCGGAATTTACTTCCATTGAAATGTATCAGGCTTATACCGACTATAAGGGTATGATGGATCTGATCGAGGATATGTACCGCACCCTGGCAAAGAAGATCTGCGGCAAGGACATTATCTCCTATCAGGGCACGGATATTCGTCTGGGCGAACCGTGGGAGCGCCTGACCATGGTAGAAGCTGTGAAAAAATATGCCGGCGTGGACTACTACGACTGGGCAACAGACGCTGACGCAAGAGCCTGCGCCAAGGAAAAGGGCGTGGAAGTGGAAGAAGGCGAAAATGCCACAAAGGGTCATGTACTGATCGCATTCTTCGATGCATTTGTTGAGGAACAGCTGATTCAGCCGACAATCATTTATGATTATCCGGTGGAAAATTCGCCGCTGGCAAAGCGGAAACCGGAGGATCCGGCGTTTACAGAGCGTTTTGAGTACTTCATTTATGCCCGTGAAATGGGCAATGCTTTCTCAGAGCTGAACGACCCGGTAGACCAGCGGGAACGTTTCGAGAAGCAGGTGGAGGCTCGTCGTGCACTGGGCGATACCACTGGCGAGGTTGACGAGGATTTTGTCACCGCACTGGAATATGGTCTGCCGCCCACAGGTGGTCTGGGTCTGGGTCTGGATCGTCTGGTTATGCTGCTGACAGACAGCGCATCCATCCGTG
The DNA here is from genome assembly GCA_051893675.1 of Ruminococcus sp. GTDB lineage: Bacteria > Bacillota > Clostridia > Oscillospirales > Ruminococcaceae > Ruminococcus_C. Next base: position 5,626 of record JBJFHO010000251.1, read on the forward strand.
ACGTTCTGCTGTTCCCGACTATGCGGCCGCTGCCGAAGCTGGGACAGGAACAGGAAGAAACCGAAGAAGATACAGAAGCGTAAGCATTGACAGGGGGAATCGGTGCAGACGGAATGTTCCGCCTGCCGGTTTCCCTTTTTTTATTGATAATGATATTTCCAGAGCAACAAAAAAATCTTAATGAGATTCCACCCATTACAACACGGTGGAAATTGCATCATCTGCAAGCACTTATTCGTGAAATAATTGCAATTGCGGAACAAAATTACCCGAATCCCCTGCCACGCTGTTTTCAATTTTGCCGTACTATCGACAAAAATATTACAATCTGTATTGAGAATCATTATACCGATGTAGATGCTCTAATTGAATATATCCAGGAAGATTGGAAAAGCGCAATGCATTCTCATACAGGTTTGCCGGAATATTACCTACAGGTAATTGACAAAAGTCAGAAACTGACCCGGCAAAATCAAAAAATCAGTAAGCTGATACGGAAGATAGATAAGCTCATTTTAAAGTTAGTTAATTGAATTTCAGAAGCGAGGTCATCCTATGCAGGAAGAAGAAAAGCACACCATGCAGCCGGAACAGTCCCCGGCAGAACCGCAATCGGAAGAGTCCGGAAAGAAAAAGAAGAAAAAAGGCAAGACCCTCATCGAAACCATGCGTGAGATCGATGAGAAAGAAGCTCAGAAAGAAGCCGAAGCAGAAGAACGCCGTCAGGCGATCATTGCCGAACGGGAAAAGAAAGAGAAAGAGGAATACGCCAAGAAAATCCAACAGGATCGCATTGAACTCATGCGCCTGAAACAGGGCATTATTGAAGAAAGCGAGACCATCCGGGAAGAAAAAGAGGAAAAGCCGAAGCTGTCTTTCTGGAAGAAGATCACGAACTTTTTCTATCACAGCAAATGGTGGCTTGGCATTACCGTTTTCATTGTTGGTATCTTCGTTTTCCTCATCGTGGACTATATCACAAAGGAACGCCCGGACATGATCGTCATGGTACTTACTGATGATTCCGACATCCAGAACCGTACCAATGAACTGGAAGAATATTTTGAGCAGTTCACAGACGATGAAAACGGCGACGGCAAGATCCATGTGGATATCTACCCCATTCCCGTCAGTGACAATATCAATGACATGGATTATTACACGGGAAATGCCACAAAGCTCTCTGCTGAATTCCAGATGGGAGAATGTGTCATGATACTGACCGATGCCAAAGCGAACGAGTACATCATGGCAGAGGAAACTCTGGAAAATCTGGAGGAGATCTATCCGGATCATGAAAATATCCGTGGAAACGGCTATTATCTGCGCCACACGGATTTTGCCACAAAAATCGGATACCCTGGCAATGTTGACCGTGATCTGTCCATTGGTTTGCGCACTCCTGTCAAAACATCTGACAGCAAAGAGGAAATGCAGGAAACCTATGACATTGCTGCAAAAGTGCTGGAACGGATCATGGAGGATCTGGACAATACCACCGAGCCGGAGGATATTGTTCCCGAAGAAACGACTGAATCCACAGCCACCGCTGCTACAGAAACGGAGGAATCATAATGCTGCGAATCGGAAATCATCTGCCCTCATCCAAGGGCTATCTTGCTATGGCAAAACATGCCACAAAGTTGAATGCCAATACCTTTGCTTTCTTCACCCGGAATCCACGGGGCGGATCGGCAAAGCCCATTGACGAATCAGATATCCAGGCATTTCTTGCCTATACCAAGGAGCATGACATTGACCACCTTGTGGCACATGCACCGTACACCATGAATCTCTGCTCCGCAAAGCCGGATATCCGGCAGTTCGGGCTGAATATGCTCAAGGATGATATGGTACGCATGGAATACACACCCAATCAGTATTACAACTTCCACCCCGGCAGTCACACAGGCCAAGGCGTGGAGACCGGCATTGAACAAATCGCCGCTGCACTCAACGAGACGCTTACCCCGGAACAGCATACCACAGTCCTGCTGGAGACAATGGTCGGAAAAGGCAGCGAGATCGGTGGTAAATTTGAGGAACTCCGGGCGATCCTCGATCGTGTGACATTACAGGAAAAAATGGGCGTCTGTCTGGATACCTGCCATATCTGGGACGGCGGTTACAATATTGTGGACGATCTGGATGGCGTACTGACGGAATTTGACCGTGTCATCGGTCTGGATTGGCTGTGTGCAGTGCACCTCAATGACAGCATGAACCCCTGCGGTGCCCGCAAAGACCGCCACCAGAAGCTGGGGCAGGGCTGCATCGGGATGGACGCTCTCATCCGTGTGGTCAATCACCCGGCATTGAAAGATCTGCCTTTCATTCTGGAAACTCCCAACGAGGATGAGGGTTATACGGCGGAAATCGCCATGATGCGGGATGCGGCAAAATAAGCTGCGGTCAGGAGGCATCTCATTATGAAGAAATTGGTCTATGTACTTGTGACGCTTGTGATCGCTGTAGGTTTCGGTGTCGGCGGATTTTTTATCGGCAGAACTACCGTAAATCAGGAAGATGATTCTTCCGCTCGTACCAATGACGCTGCACTTTACCAGACTTTTTACGCCGAGATCGAGGAAAACAACGGACAATCTCTGCTGGTAAAAGGACTAGATGTCAATGATGTCAACGGCAGAGGCGAATTCTATGTGTCAATTGATGCAGATACCATTCTGGAATGGCAGTCTGAACCGATTTCTCTGGAAGAACTGGAAGTGGGCGATACCGTTTCCATTACACATACCGGCAATATCGGAGAAACTTATCCTGCACAGATTTTTGAAACCGTGCGGATTCAGTTGTTGGATGATGAAAAATAAGGTGACTTTATGAATTCAATTTTGGGGACAGGATTATTTGCTATTGTTCTTGTTGGCAGCATTATCCTGCTGCTTGCCGGCATTCTGACTTTGCTCATCCGACTGCTTCTGAAACGAAAAAAGCAGAATAAGTGTATTCTATCAAAGGTAATGGGGATTATTTTCATTTGCCTGGGGATACTTTTGCCGTCAGGATTTTTCTTTCTGAATTTGTTTTCCAATCCCACAAAAATAACAGATATTCTCGAAGAGCACTATTACAATCAATACGTGGAAAGAGATGAAAAACTGGATGTCTCCTTTTTTGAAATCAAAGGGGCAGGAGAATTTCTCTATGACGGAGAGAATTACCAGCTTATCCCGACTTGGAATATGACTGTGAAGCTTTTTGACCGGAATCGCGACGACGCTGTTTTCAATCTGGAACGGGGAGAAAGCAGCTCCTACCACGATGAAATCACAGCATTTTCCTATGCAGATCCGTCCGGTGCCGACCTGATCTGCATCCAAAATCGGATATACTGCCGGGAAAGCGACTGCGAAAAGCTTCTCGCCTACTATAACAGCAGCGAACCAAATTTTCAGTATTATTACATGGAAGTCAATGACAGCGGTATGGGAGCAGGAATCAAAACAGAGTTTTCAGATGAATGGTTTGGACAGATCATGGAATACAATGAAAAATATGTTACTCTTTGCGGCAAAGATTCCTACCGGAACTATGAGACAGCGGAAAATCTGGAAACAGAATGCAGCTATTTCCTGGAACAAAGAATTCCGGGAAAGAACTACTACCGCAGTTTCACAGTATATGTCACATCGATGGGTGATGTGTATCTTTCTCTGTTCTCGGATTTATTTACCAACGAAAATTTATATTTCACCTATTGTGTCACAGATGAAGCATTGGCTGCTGAACTGATTCACATTGGCGAAGCAATTACAACAACATAATTTCACATATCCTTGCCACCGGGTAAGGATATGGCTGCCCGAATGTATCTCGTTAGGTCTGAGAAGAGATACATCCGGGCTTTTTTACGAAAGGAGAAAATAGTATGAAACGAAGCCAGACTTTCCGCACCTTCTGCCGCTATATTTCCTGTAACGTCCTGGGGATGATCGGACTTTCCTGCTACATTCTGGCGGATACCTATTTTGTCGCCAGGGCAATGGGAAGCAATGGACTTGCGGCGCTGAATTTCGCCATTCCTGCATATACAGCCCTGACTGCTGCCGGTCTGCTGCTGGGCGTAGGCGGTGCAACACGAGCCACCATCCTGCGTTTCCGGAAATGCGATGCAGATGCCAGTGCAGTTTTCCCCAATATTCTCGGTGCCGGACTTATCCTGAGCCTGGCGTTTGCCGCAGTGGGTATCTTTGGTGCACCGACTGTTTCCCGGCTGCTGGGTGCAAATGGAGAAACTTTGCCCCTGACGATTCCCTATCTGCGTATCCTCATGCTGTACGCACCAGCATTTCTGTCAAATCAGATTCTGCTTGCATTTGTACGGAATGACAGCGATCCCCAGCTCGCCATGATATCCATGCTTGCCGGCAGTTTTGCCAATATCATCCTGGACTATGTGTTCATGTTCCCTCTGAACATGGGCATGGTAGGTGCGGCAGTTGCTACAGGCTTCTCCCCTGTTGTCGGACTTTGCGTTCTGTCCCTGCACTTTTTCCGTAAAAACCGTACCCTGCGCTTTGTCCGATGCTCCATCCTGCCGAGAGAGATACTTCATTCCATTCAGCTTGGCATTTCCACATGGCTGACAGAAATCTCCTCCGGTATTGTCCTTGCTGTGTTTAACCTGGTCATTCTGCGTATTTCAGGCAATACTGGTGTTGCTGCATATGGCATCGTTGCCAATATTGCACTGGTAGAGACCGCCATATACAATGGCATTGCCCAGGGATTGCAGCCACTGGTCAGCCGTGCCCACGGTGCAGGTGAACAGCATACATTACGACAATACCGCCGGGACGCACTGATTCTGGCATGCATTGTCGCTGCATTACTGTATGCAGCAGTGTTTGTATGGTCTGACTCCCTGATTGCTCTGTTCAATACCGAAGGTAACACTGCCCTGATACCCTATGCACGAAATGGTCTACGCCTGTATTTTCCGGGCTTTTTCTTCGGCGGTATCAATATCATTTTCGCCGCATACCTCAGTGCCTCAGAGCGTCCCACAGATGGCTTCTGGATCTCCCTGACCAGAGGATGCCTTGCCATTCTGCCCCTGGTACTGCTGCTGTCCTGGTGCTTCGGCATGACCGGTGTCTGGCTGGCATTCCCTTGCGGTGAAGCAGTTACGCTTGGACTGACCATATTTTTTCTGCTGCGGCAACGTCATGCAATACCATGATTTCCAGAAATATTCTGTCACTTGCAATGATTTTTTCAGCGAAATTTGACGAATATTTTATAAATAGCTGTGCAGGTGGCGTACAACTGTGCACAGTTATCCGGCAATGCCGTGGAATATCTCAAATGCAAAGCAAATCTTTGCAACAAAGGGTGGACGGAAAATTCACAGAGCATTCCTTGACTTTTCTTGTGCATATGCTATAATTGCATAGAACAAAGGGGGAATTGTATGATACAGCTCATTGCTACTGACATGGACGGCACGCTTTTGAATCCGGAAAAGGAATTGCCGCCGCAGCTGCCGGCACTGCTGGAGGAATTATATCACAGGGATATCACTTTTGCTGTAGCAAGCGGACGGTCGCATATGGCGTTGACTTCGCTGTTCGGCGAACTGGCAGAGGAGATCATTTTCATCTGCGATAATGGCGCCTGCGTCATGTATCCTCACGAAGCACCGCTGCTCCACAGCTTACCCAGAGAAACAGTACACCGTGTGCTGGAGTTATGTCAGACACTGCCTGGTACAGTTCCGGTGCTTTGCGGATTTCACAATATCTACTACCCAGCCGATGCAAATGACGCCATGCAGAAAGAGATCAAGCGGTTCTATCTCCAGTTCAAAAAGGTTGCCTATGAGACGCTTTACACCGTGGATGAACCCATCCTGAAAATTGCACTTTGCAATATGAATGGACCGGAGCATCAGACATATCCAGCCATGCAGAACGCATTCGGAGACGACTACGAACTGCTGATATCCGGTGATTGCTGGATGGACATTATGTGCAAAGGGATTACCAAAGGCGCTGCCGTCACCGCATTGCAGGAGCGATTCGGTATCACAGCAGCGGAAACCATGACCTTCGGGGATTATGACAATGACATCTCCATGCTGGAATGTGCAGACTACAGCTATGCCATGGAGAATGCGCCGGAACGGGTACGTGCACATGCAAAGCATCTGGCACCATCCAATACAGAAAACGGCGTGGTACGTGTGATCTGTGAAACTCTGGGAATACACCTGGACGATATTTAACTTTTGTGCTGTAGAAAATATGTAGGGGCGGCTAGTAGCCGCCCGCAGGAAAATGGTTTGCAGACATCTCAACCAGTACAATCCAAGTATATTTTGCAAAAAACTATTTACAAAACGACAGAAGTATGGTATAATATCTTTGACGATCCCGTACATTTTCTGTACAGGATTGCCGTACATTCAGCAACCTGGACATACGAAAGGAGTTTCTCAAATGGAAGCTTATATGCCGTTTCTGATCTGGGGCGGATTGTTTGTCCTGACGGTGGTGGCAGAGATCATCAGCCAGCAGCTCATCAGTATCTGGTTTGCCGCCGGTGCTCTTGCCGCATTTGTGGCAGTCTGCTTCGGTGCATCCACTGTGGTACAGTGCGTACTCTTTGTTGCCGTCTCTGTACTGCTTCTGGTGTGCACACGTCCCATCGTGAAAAAGGTCTTTACCTTTGGCATCAAGGACACCAATACCCAGGAGATCGGGCGCATTGCTGTGGTGATCCAGCCCATTGATCCCGTCAAGGGCACTGGGCGTGTCCGTCTGGACGGTGTTGACTGGATCGCAGTATCTCAGAATGGTGTAGTGATACCGGAGGAGACCAGCGTCCGCATTGAAGCTGTGGAAGGCACAAAGCTGTTTGTCAGTCAGCTGCCCGAACCTGCCCCAGCCGTTACCAACCGCACATGATCTGACAGAATTGTATGAAAAAGGAGAAGTATTATGCCCTACATTATTATCCTGCTTTTGGTTATCTTTATTCTCCTGGTGCTTGTCACCAGAATCCGCATTGTGCCCCAGGCAAATGTCTATGTCGTAGAACGTCTCGGTGCATTTTATAAGGCATGGGGAACCGGCATCCATTTCCTGGTTCCGTTCCTTGATCGCGTAGCAAAGCGTGTTTCCATCAAGGAACAGGTAGTGGATTTCAAGCCCCAGGCAGTTATCACAAAGGATAACGTCACCATGCAGATCGACACCGTTGTGTTCTTCCAGATCACAAATGCAGTGCAGTTTGCATACGGCGTGGAGCATCCTATTGCTGCCATTGAAAATCTGACGGCAACCACACTGCGTAATATTATTGGTGAGCTGGAACTGGATGCCACACTGACATCCCGTGATCTCATCAATACCCGTATCACGGAAACTCTGGATCTGGCAACAGATCGCTGGGGTATCAAGGTGATCCGTGTGGAACTGAAAAATATTCTGCCGCCCAATGAGATCCGTGACGCTATGGAAAAGCAGATGAAGGCGGAACGTGAAAAGCGTGAAAAGATCCTCCGTGCACAGGGCGAACGGGAATATCAGGTCACTGTGGCACAGGGTGAAAAGGAAGCCAAGATTCTCCGTGCAGAAGCTGACAAGCAGACTGCAATCCTCAAGGCAGAAGCTGACAAGGAAGCCGTGATCCTGCGAGGCGAAGCAATCAAGGAACAAAAAATGCGTATTGCTGTGGGTGAAGCCCAGGCAATCGAAGTGGTACAGAAAGCATTGGCAGACAGCCTTGTGAAGCTGAACGAGGCAAATCCCAATGAGGCTGTACTGAAACTGAAATCTCTGGAAGCCTTCGAAAAGGCAGCAGACGGAAAGGCAACCAAGATCATCATCCCCAGCGAGATCCAGGGACTGGCAGGATTGGCAACCGGTCTGAAGGAAGTCATCTCCACAAAGGATATCGAGGGCGATGCACCTGCTGCTCCCAAGCAATAACTCCCACAGAAATCTTAATTTCAATTTGTCTAAAAAAGGCGGCTTCTTGCCGTCTTTTTTTGTGGAAAGAAACGATTTTTGCAGAATCATCATTCTTCATTCCGATTCTCTTGCAATTCAGTCATAATTTGTTGTATAATGATAATCAGAGTCTAAACATGTCATTGAAAAGGTAGTGTCATCATGATATTTTCCAGATTATTCTTTCTTTATCTGTTTTTCCCCGTTTGTTTTCTCTGCTATTTTGCCACCAAAAAAACAGCCTATCGCAATGCAGTTCTCATTGTCTTTTCCCTGCTGTTTTACGCCTGGGGTGAGCCATCCTTTTTATGGCTGATCTTACTCAGTGCGCTGGTCAATTTCATCCTTGGACGTGCCATTGATCATTTCAAGAACCGCACCCAGGGAAAGCTGTTTCTGGCACTGGGACTGATACTCAATCTGGGCGTACTGGTGGGATTCAAATACACCGGCTTTGTCATTGAAAATCTGAACCAATGGTTCTCTTTGTCCATTCCGGTACCAGATCTGCCGCTGCCTCTGGGTATCAGCTTCTTCACCTTCCGCATCGTCTCCTATCTCATTGACTGCGCCTGGGGCAAGGTAAAAGCAGAACGCAATTTCTTTACATTTCTGCTCTATACCTCCTTCTTCCCTGTTACTGTCTCTGGACCTATCGCACGTTATGAGACCATGCAGCATGACCTGCATCACCGCACCATTTCTGCGGATGATCTCAGCAACGGCTTTGGCAGAATTGCCATTGGTCTCGGCAAGAAAGTCATTCTGGCGGACAATCTTTCCGGCATCGTGGAACAGTTTCTTGGGGACAATATCACGACTCAGACCACACTTGGCGTCTGGTACGGTGTGATTCTCTTTGCGATGCAAATGTACTTCGACTTCTCCGGCTATTCCGATATCGCCATTGGTATTGCCCGGATTTTCGGATTCCATCTGGAAGAAAACTTCCGCCATCCGTTCCTGTGCAAGGATATCACGGAATTCTGGCAGAGATGGCATATCTCTCTGGGTACATTTTTCCGGGACTATCTGCTCTATGTCCCCATTTTCGGCAAACGCCGCAAGATCGGCGGTCTGCTTCTGGTATGGTTCTGCACCGGTCTATGGCATGGCGCAAGCTGGAACTATATTATCTGGGGTGTTTACTACGGACTATTCATTATGATGGAAATGGGTATCGGCAAAAAGGGCATGAAAAAGATTCCCGCTGTGATTCGTCATATTTGCAACAAACTGATCATCGTCGTGGGATTCGGTATCTTCTACTGCACCGGCAGCCTGACACGACTGGGAAACCTGTTCCTGGCAATGGCAGGACAGAACGGCACTGGTATGACAGACGCTGTGCTCATTACATCCGTCCGGAGTAACCTATTCCTGCTGATTGCTGCACTGCTATGCTGCTTCCCGCTGTTGGAACTGCCGAAAAAACTGATGAAGAAGAATCCGGGCATCAACCTGGCATTCTCTGTGACCGGAACGATTCTGGCGGCAGGACTGCTGATCGTCAGCAGTATATTGATGGTAGATGCCACCAATATGCCGTTCCTGTATACCAAATTCTGATGAAAGGAGTGCACTGAAATGGCGAATACACAGAAACCACAGAACGATTCGCAAGAGGACAGCTTTGATCTGGACGCAGCTCTGGAAGAAAAATTCCAGGAAGTACAACAGGATCTGAATCGCTTTCGTGCGATGAACGAAAAACCGCCTCAGCCTGCAATCCAGCCGGAGCCGCAGCCTGTCTCGGAAACAGAACCGGAACTGACACCCACCGAATCTGTCTCCATGGATGAACCCGATGACGAATCCTATCCCCAGTTTGACATTGCAGAGGAAATGGAACAGCAAGAGGAAACGAAACCTGTTTCCGATACGGAGGCAAAGGAATCTGCCAAGGAACGAAAGGCCCGCCATAAAATGCGGCGGCAGATGCTTATTACCAATCGGATTGGCGCAGTGGTGCGTATTTTTGCTCTGGGTTCGATTCTTTTCGGCGGCTCCATTTTCCTGATGGTAGGTGCACGTCCCACGGAATCTGCCGAGGAAAACCGGAAGCTTGCGGAATTCCCGGAATTCTCCTGGGAAGCCCTGAAAGACGGCTCCTACACAGCAGATGTCATGACCTATTATGAGGACACTGTTCCCGGAAGAAGTTTCTTCAAGCGGCTTATCAGCCAACTGGAAAGCTATAAGGGCTTACAGGGAGAAGATCAGGTGACTTTCTACGGAAATGTCAAGCAGATCAACGCTTCTGAAACTGAAGATACGCCGGAGAAGAACACACCGGCAGAAACAACTGTCCCTGTGGCTAGTGTTGCAACAGAACTGACTACCACAACAGCTGTTACCACAAAGCCCCCCGAAGCTGACCCCGTTGAGATCGGCGATGGCATTGTTCTGGTGGACAAGCGTGCACTGAGCGTTTATGGCGGCAGTTTTTCCCGTGGGGAATCCTATGCTGCATGCCTCAACGCATACAAAAGTGCACTGGGCGAAAATGTCAATGTCTATTCTCTTGTTGCACCCACGGCAGTATCCTTTTACCTGCCGGATACCTATTCCGGCTACACCGGGAGTGAACCGGATAATATTGCACATATCAACGAGTATCTCCAGAATGTCACACCAGTTGATGCCTATTCCGTCCTGGCACAGCACACTGGTGAAGAAATTTACGCCCGGACAGATCATCACTGGCTGCCGCTGGGGGCATATTATGCAGCAAGCGCCTTTGCAGAAACAGCAGATGTACCTTTCGCTGACCTGTCTGACTACACGGAAACAACGCTTTCCGGCTATCTTGGCAGCATGTACACCTTTACCAAGAGCGCAGTTTTGCAGCAAAATCCAGAGGATTTCACCTACTACACCCCTACGAACCACTACACGACAACATACTATGACACAGACTTCACTAATGAACGGGATGGTAATCTCATGATCAATCTGGACAATGTGGAACCGGTCAGCTGGTATCTGGTATTCATGGGCGGAGACGAAAAAATTACCCATGTCAAGACAGATGTCACCAACAACCGTACCCTTGTCATTGTGAAGGACAGCTACGGCAATGCCCTTGTCCCCTATCTGACTCATTCCTTCACCGATATCTATGTCATTGATATGCGGTATTTCGATCTGAATGCTGTTTCCTTTATGCAGCAGGTAGGTGCAACTGATGTGCTTTTTGCAATGAACACTTTCAGCGCTACCGGCGGTAACAGCGAATGTCTGGAAACAATCCGAACACAGTAACGAAAGGCTTTTTCATGAAAGAATTACAATATCCCTTTGACAGCAGCTTTCTGCTGAAAAAACGGCGCAAAATCAAAAGAGCCTTGCTGGAAGACGGCACCCAGCGTATGGAAAAACGCATTGCCGTCTTGGGCGGCTCCACAACCAATGATATTGTCGCTATGCTGGAGCTGTTTCTTCTGGACAGCGGCATTGCACCGGTGTTCTACCAGTCGGAATATGCCCAGTACTGGCAGGATGCCATGTTTGATGCACCGGAACTGAAAGCATTCCAGCCGGAACTGATCTTCATTCATACAACCTCACGCAATATCACAGAAGCACCTCTGCCTCTGTCCGCTTCTGCGCAGGAAGTTGAGGATGCCCTGGATCGGCAGACCAGCCATTTCACCCAGATGTGGGAGCATCTCGCCGAAACCTATCACTGTCCCATTATCCAGAACAATTTTGAACTGCCACCTACACGGCTCATGGGACATCGGGATGCATGGGATTGCCATGGCATGGTGTGGTTTGTGAACGAACTGAACCGCCGCTTTGCCCAATATGCAGCCGAGCACAACGATTTTTATCTACATGACATCCACTATCTCTCCGCATGTTACGGGCTGGATGCATGGCACGATGCCACCTATTGGTACCTCTATAAATACGCCATGACGCTGCAGGCAATCCCGGAGTTTGCCTATAGCCTAGCACGGATCATTCGTTCCATCTATGGAAAAAACAAAAAGGTACTGGCACTGGATCTGGATAACACCTTATGGGGCGGCGTCATTGGCGATGACGGCCAGGAAGGCATTGCTATCGGTCAGGAAACTGCCGAAGCAGAGGCATATGCCGAGGTGCAGGAATACTGCAAGGCGCAGAAGCAATTGGGCGTACTGCTGACCGTCTGCTCCAAAAATGAGCCGGAAAATGCCCGGCTGGGACTCACCCATCCCGATTCTGTCTTGCATGAGGAGGATTTCGTGACAGTCAAGGCAAACTGGGAGCCGAAAGACCGTAACCTGATACAGACTGCTCAGGAACTGAATCTGCTGCCGGAAAGCTTTGTTTTTGTGGATGATAACCCGGCGGAACGAGACATCGTATCTGCACAGATACCAGGCATTGCCGTCCCGGAATTTGATTCGCCGGCAGAGTGCATTCGTGTTCTCGATCGTTCCGGCTATTTTGAAACCACCACATTTTCAGCGGCAGATGCCAGCCGGAGTGAAATGTATCGTGCCAACGCCCAGCGTGCCCAGATGCAACAGACCTATGTCAATTATACGGATTATCTGCTGGGACTGGAGATGCACGCAGAAATCCAGGATTTTACACCAGTAACCCTTCCCCGCATTGTCCAGCTGACCAACAAGAGCAATCAATTCAACCTGACTACACGGCGGTATACCCAGAGTGAAATGGAACAGGTTGCCGCTGATCCCAACCGCATCCGTCTCTACGGACGGCTTCGGGATAAATTCGGGGACAACGGCATTGTTTCCGTGGTGATCGGCGAAATTGCCGGGGACACCCTGCATATTGAGCTATGGCTTATGAGCTGCCGGGTACTGAAACGAGATATGGAGCTTGCCATGTTGGACGAGCTTGTGGCACAATGCAGACAGCGTGGTATCCGCAGAATCAATGGCTACTATTATCAGACGGCGAAAAATGCCATGGTACGGGAACTGTTCGGCACATTCGGCTTTACAAAAACAGAGCAATTTGAAAATGGCGACAGCACCTGGACTATGGACATCAGCACATATGAAAACCGGAATCACGTGATTCAGGTCAATGAAAAGGAGTATCAAGAAACATGACACATGAAGAAATCATGGCAAAACTGAACGAGATCTTTCAGGACGTATTCGATGACGATTCTCTGGTGATTACCGACCAGACCACTGCAAATGACATCGACGACTGGGATAGCCTGGAGCATATCAATCTCATTGAGGCAGTGGAGAAAGAATTCGGCATGAAGTTCCGGATGCAGGAAGTATCCAGCATGAAGAATGTGGGAGAAATGGCGGAGATCGTGGCTGCACGTGCCACAGGAGAACCGAAAAAGAAAAAGCGTGGATTTTTCCACAGATAACGTAGTGTTAGCAATACTAACGCCGCTGTACAAGAATACTTCGTACAGCGGCGTTTTTGCTTATTGTTGACATGCCTTCACAAAGGCAGTGAATATTTTTTCCTGATCTTCATCCCAGCTGTACATCCACTCAGGATGCCACTGCACCGCCCAGATCCACTTCTTTTCCGGCGCACAGACAGCCTCTGCCAGACCATCCTCAGCCCGTGCCATAACCGAAAGTCCCTCTCCCAGACGGCAAATACCTTGATGATGGTAACTATTGACCGCAAGCTTCTCTTTCCGGAGCAGCTCGTACAGCGGACTGTTTGCAGTCAGCTCGACCTCATGCACTGCCCGTTCATAGGGCGGTGTCATGTGATGGTCGATCTCCTTTGCCGTGTCAAACTCCGTGGGAAGATCCTGATACAAGGTACCGCCGTGAAGCACATTGAGCAGCTGTAAGCCCCGGCATATTCCCAGCACCGGCTTGTCTGCCTTCCACGCCAGACCGTAAACATGCTTCTCCAGCGTATCCCGATAGGGGCATGTCTCGCCGCAATTCGCCGACTGCTTCGCACCATAATATGCGGGATCCACATCATGACCGCCGGGAAAAAGATAACCATCCAGATGAGAATCCAGTTGTTCCAGTTCCCCTGACGTGGCTTCCAGTGGTAACATCACCGGAAGCCCTCCAGCGTGCCGCAGTCCATTCAGATATCCCGGGATCATCCAGACGCTGTTTTTTTCGCTGTCATATAGCGGAATAACGCCAATCATCGGCTGCTTCATAACACTCACCTTCCCAGAGATAGTATACCATAGCAGTAGGTATTTGTCAACGCAGAAAAGAAAAAGGCGGTTATTTTCAAATAATAGAAACAGAATGGCAGATCGGACATTCGAAATGCAACAGAAAACAAAACTCCGGCATCTGTATCAAACAGTGCCGGAGTCCGAAACAAAGATTATTTTTTTCTCACCATACCCTGCAATGCCTTGACCATTTCCAGATCATCGGCTGTCACACGCATATTGGTGCACAGGTTTTTGCCATCGGAAGTAGTGAGCTGAATCTCAATCACACTTCCCTCGTCAATTGCCCCAGCTGCTGCGGAGAAAAACATGGGCACCTTTGGGTGATTCTGGCGGAACCGCTCGAACAGGGATTTCATCTGCATCATCATTTTTGGATTCATCATAGAAACACGCCTCCATTTCTCGGGAAATTATGCACGCATCTTCTGCTTGACTTCTTCGAATTCATCCTGCACTTCCTGTTCCGGCGCAGCAGTCAGCAGAGAAACAATTACAATTGCTGCCAGTGCCACCAGGAATGCCGGCAGCAGTTCGTAGATGTTCCACGCACCGCCCAAAGGACGAACCAGGAACTTCCATACGAATACCATTACGCCGCCTGCAACCAGACCAGCCAGTGCACCCCACTTGTTGGAACGTTTCCAGAACAGTGCAGTCAGCATAACCGGACCAAAGGTGGCACCAAAACCAGCCCATGCAAAGGATACGATCTGGAACACGGAGCTATCCGGATTCCAAGCAATGATCACGGACAAAGCTGCAATGACCAGCAGTACCACACGTGCTGCCAGCATGGAAGCCTTTGCGGAGAGATTTACACGGAATACACCACGCAGCAGATTCTCGGACATACTGGACGAAGCCGCCAGCAGCTGGGAATCGGAAGTAGACATGGTACATGCCAGAATACCAGCAAAAATCAGGCCGGCAAAAAGTGCCGCAACAACACCGTTTTCACTCATGAGTGTAGCAATTTTAATGACAACCGTCTCTGCCTGAGAGCTGCCCTCCAGCTGTGCAATATCGCCGTGTGCGCTCAGTGTGTTGCCGATCATGCCAATGAGAATGGCAACGCCCATGGAGATCACTACCCAGATGGAAGCGATACGACGGGAAGTTTTGATCTTGCAGGTATCCTCAATTGCCATAAAACGAAGCAAAATATGAGGCATACCGAAATAGCCAAGACCCCATGCCATGGTGGAAACAATCGACAGGAAACCATAATTGGTAGACGAACCGGTAGTCGCATCGTGAAGCTTTGTCAGCGACAAATAACCGGAAAGGGATTTGGCATTTTCCACAACGGCATCCAGACCGCCGGCTGTGCTGACACCAAATCCAACCAGAAGCAGCAGCGCAACTGTCATAACAATACTCTGGATCAGGTCGGTAGTACTTGCCGCCAGAAAACCGCCGATGCTGGTGTAAATGATGATTACCACAGCGCTCAGAACCATGGCAAGATGATAATCAATGCCAAAAAGGGACTGAAACAGCTTTCCGCAAGCGGCAAATCCCGATGCCGTATACGGTACAAAGAAAACCAGAATAATGACAGCGGCAATTCCCATGAGGATATGCTTGTCGTCCCGGTAACGATTGGAGAAAAAGTCCGGGATGGTGATGGAGTTGCGGCAGGTGTGAGAGTAAACACGAAGCCGTTTCGCCACAAGCAGCCAGTTGAGATATGTACCGATCGCCAGACCAATGGCAGTCCAGCCGGCATCAGCAACGCCGCTGAGATATGCCACGCCCGGCAATCCCATAAGCAGCCAGCTGCTCATATCCGAAGCCTCCGCACTCATGGCAGTGACAAGTGGTCCCAACTTTCTGCCGCCCAGGTAAAAATCACCGACATCCTTGTTCTTTTTGGAACAGACCACGCCGATGGTCACCATCATGATGAGATACGCCACAATGGTGATCAGGATACAAACCATATTCGATTCCATACAATTTTTGATATGACCCGTAAGTAATATCGGATCATATGCCTCCTTTCCAAAATCGCTGCGCAAAAAAAGCGCAGTTTCTCTTAGTATAACATAAATTTCTCCAAAAATAAACAAAAAAATATGAATTATATCATGATAGAATAAAAAAATGCGGACATTGCCGCATTCTCAGATAATCTATACTTTTACATACCAGGAAAGGTCGTGAATATCCGCCGATGCACCGCAGACACGGCAATGCGCCGAGCGATTCGGAAACGCCGCCGTTCGGAACTGCATGGAAAGTCCATCAAATACCAGCAGCTTTCCCACAAGCAAGGAATCCATACCCAGCAGAAATTTTACCGCTTCCATTGTCTGAATGGAACCTATGATGCCAGCAGTCATACCAATGACCGGTATCGGCGATGGCGGCGGATCTTCCGGTAAATCGCCGAAAATGCAGCGATAACAGGGACCTTTATTGGGAACATATGTCATGACCTGTCCGCCAAATCCAGTAATTCCCCCATGCACAAAGGGCTTCTGCCCCAGTACGCAAGCGTCATTGATGAGAAATTTATTTTTCAGCTGATCGGATGCATCTACCACAAAATCATAATGCGCTATAAGCTGCAAAATATTTGTTTCATCGGCAAAATACGGATGTGGCTCAATCTGGATATGCGGATTGAGTGCCGACAGAGTTTCTGCCGCCGATTCCGCCTTTTTTCTGCCAATACGGCTTTGGTTATGAAGAATCTGCCGCTGCAAGTTGGACACTTCCACCCTGTCGCCGTCTGCAATGCCAATTGTTCCCACGCCTGCCGCAGCGAGATACATAGCGACCGGACTGCCGAGACCGCCTGCCCCGATGATAAGCACCCGGCTCTGCGCCAGTTTTTCCTGACCGCTTTCGCCGATCTCCGGCATCTGAATCTGCCGGGAATACCGCTGCAATTCCTCAGGTAGCAACATCTGATCTCTCCTTTAAAACTCCGCCTGGATGCCGGTGAGATCCTTGATGACCTCTCCCGCAAGAATCAGTCCAGCCACAGACGGCACAAAGGCATTGCTGCCCGGTACCTGACGGCGGTGGGGATCCTGGGTATTGCATCCCTGAGGCGTAATGGGTTTCTCCTTGGAATAGACCACCTTCAGCTTCGGAATGCCCCGTTTTTTCAGCTCATGGCGCATCACCTTTGCCAGAGGACAGACCGATGTCTTGAAAATATCCGTCACCTCAAAAGCAGTGGGGTCAACCTTATTCCCGGCACCCATAGAGCTGATGATAGGTGTACCGCAGTGATAAGCCTGCTCTGCCAGTTCCAGCTTTCCTGTCACTGTATCAATGGCATCGACCACATAGTCATACTGGCGAAAATCAAACTGCGCCGCCGTATCCGGCATATAGAACAAACGATAGGTCGTCACCTGACAGTCCGGATGAATCTGGCGAATGCGTTCTCTGGCAGCATCCACTTTATATTGGCCGATGGTCTCATGGGTAGCAATGATCTGACGGTTCAGATTGGACAGGCAGACCTGGTCATTGTCAACGAGATCCAGTGCACCAATACTGCTGCGTGCCAGCGCTTCCACCACATAACCGCCCACGCCGCCGATGCCGAACACTGCCACACGGGATGCAGCAAGCTTCTGCATGGCATCTGCGCCAAAGAGTAATTCCGTTCTTGAAAATGTCTCCACCTGATACCTCTCTCCTATGCTGCGTGCAGATCACATTGCGTCCCGATGGGCATTGAGCACCATCTCCACCTCATCCCGGATAGAAAGGAACGTACCCACAATAATGGGGTCAAAATGGGATCCGCTGGATTCTTCCAGAATCTGAAATGCCTTCTCAATGGGGAACGCATCCTTATATACACGTTTGCTGGTCAATGCATCGAACACGTCCACCACTGCCATGATCCGGGCACAAAGAGGGATCTCTTCCCCAGCAAGGTGATAGGGATAACCGCTGCCATCCCATTTTTCGTGGTGATACAGTGCCATTTCGCTGGCGACTTTCAGATAGTCCTCGCTCTCGATATCCGTCAGCGTTCGCTCAATGATATCGCCGCCTTCCAGCGTATGTGTCTTGATGACCTCAAATTCCTCATTGGTAAGGCGCCCCGGCTTATTGAGTACCACGTCAGAGATCTTGATTTTTCCGATATCATGAAGCGGTGCCGCCTTGCACATCCGTTCCTGCACTTCCGGCGTCAGTTCATTTGCAAACTGCGGCAGTTCAGCAAGGTGCTTTACCAGGATTTTCAGGTATTCACTGGTGCGCTTGACATGCTGTCCCGTAAAGTCATCTCTCGATTCCACCAGATCAGCAAAACTAACGATGATCTTGTTCTGGATCTCCTTTAATCTGCGGTTGGAATTGCGCAGATATGCCTGCTGCACATACATGCTGATACAGCTGTCAAGAGTCATGACAAACTGGTGCATCCGCTGCACAGTATAGCTGAAATTGGCCGCAAAACAAACCATATAGCCATAGACGATCTGCTGATTATGGATGGCATAGATGACCACGGGATCGGGCTTTTTCAAAAAGTCCTTCCAATCCGGCAGGAGTTGTTTTTCCATACAATTTTCGATCCGGATGTTATCCACATCGTAGAAAAACCGATAACCCTTCCGCACCGGCGTAAAAGGATTCTTATAATAACTATGCTCCAGAGGGGATTCCTCATCAAAATCGGAATTCATGCAGATATAGGAATCCGACCGGATGTAATATCTCAGAATGCTCTGAATCTCGCAGGCATCCTGTTCAAAGGTCAGCTTTGTCAGCATATTGTTCATGGAACGGTCATACTGCGCATTGTCGTTCATTTTCGAATAGATCGAATTCACAGCACGGCTCACTGATTCCATAGAGCACGCACGGCAGCCGCAGGATTCTGCAATGTCCAGGGTATACGGGAAGGAATACTCCTGCTCCATCTTCTGTCCGTCGAATGCCTGTTCCATCAGTTCCGTCAGGAATACGGCAAACTGATCCAGATCCCGGCGGCAGGTTGTAATTCTGGGAAAATGATATTTCTCCTGCACAATGCCGTCAAATCCCGTCACAACCACGTCCTTCGGCACATGCAGACCATGTTCTTCCAGTATCTCACAGGCGGCGATTGCCATAGAATCGTTAATGCACACGATTGCCTCCGGCAGTCCCTCCGGATCTGCCAGGAACCGTTCCATAACCTCCCGGGTGGGCACAGAGTAGAAGTTGCCATAGCCAAACCACTTTTCCAGGAACGGAATCTGATGCTCTTCCAGTACCTCCCGAAACGCCTGTACCCGATTTTCAGAAGCGGGATTTCCCTGGAATCCGGCAATGCACGCCAGCTTAGTGAAGTGATGATCCTTCACCAGATGCGTTACCAGCTGCCGGAATGCGTCCACCTCATCAAAAGAGACACGAATGCAGTTGGAAATCGTCTCTGTTCCCTCGATCACAAATACAGGAACATCACGGACACGGGCTTCCGCAATGATATCCTCCAGAATATCCTGATTTTTCAGACATTGCGCAAAAATCACAATAACATCTGCATAGACATAGTCAATCAGCTGAAAAATACTTGCTTCACCCCGGTCAAAGGGTGTATCCCGAAACAGATCGGAGGCACTATTGAAGATCACACATTTCCAATCCTGTGCAGTCAGCGCCTGATATAGCGGCATAACCATACTTTGTGTGTTTTCATTCTGTATCTCTGAAACACACAGCGCCGCAACCTTGTGCCCGTTTATCATATACCATTCCTCCGTAAATTAACCAACAATTCACGATACGCTGTCTATCTGCAGTGCCTTTGAATTGTTTTCAGCAGAACATAGGTTTTCTAACTTATATTATAGCATATTTTATCACTGATTGTCAATTGAAAAACAAATAATTTGCACAAATTTTTACGCCGAATCACTTGCTTTTTGCAACTATTTATGTAAATCACACACAAGGTCACCTCTAAAAATCCGCTCACCGGTCATCTGCGACACATCTGACAGATCCGGAATATTTAGAGGCACCCACAATTTTCCTGCTTTACGAAGAGGTTTCCAAGAGAAGCTACATCCTCTGCCACTGCATCCGCATGATATGCCTCCATCTCTCCCTCCGGGGCATAGCCATAGCCCACACCAATACAGGGAATGCCGCATGCATGTGCGCCGATGAGATCGTGTTTCCGGTCGCCGATCATTACCACATGCGGCGGATCCTGTTCCGGCAGTCCCAGACGGCGCAGTGCCAGACGAATGATATCCTCTTTTGTCT
>JBJFHO010000252.1:0-5866 GCA_051893675.1 Ruminococcus sp.
CAGGAAAAGGGACAGGCTTCGGAGTACTGCGACTGGTTCGCAGGTCTGAACTTCGGCGGTCAGAGCCCCTGCGGCGACCCCTTCTGGTACGAGGGCTGGAACGGCTATTACAATCTGGTAAAGCTGAACCTGAAAAACTGGCACGTGTGCGATTATCTCATCGACGCTGTAGGCATGTGGATGGACGAGTTCCACATTGACGGTATCCGCTTCGATGCGGCAGACTGCGTGGACTTCGATTTCTTCCGCCGGATACACAAATTCTGCAAGGAACGCAATCCGGAATTCTGGCTCATGGGTGAGATCATCCACGGCGATTACAAGCGCTGGGCAAACCCGGAAATGCTGGACAGCGTGACCAACTACGAGTGCTACAAGGGAATCTATTCCTCCCATAACGATAAAAACTATTTTGAGATCAACTACAGCATCAACCGTCAGTTCGGCAACGGCGGCATCTATCAGGGTACTGCACTGTACAACTTTGTGGACAACCACGATGTCAACCGTCTCGCCAGCACCCTGACAGATCAGCGCTATCTGCCTCTGTGCTACACGCTGCTGTACGGTATGCCGGGCATTCCGTCCATTTACTACGGCAGTGAATACGGCGTTATGGGACGTCACGAGAACAATTCCGATGATGGTCTGCGTCCGTGTCTGGAACTGGACGAGCTGAACCGCAGCGGCAATCTGGATCTGTACCGTCATCTGGTGAAGCTGGGCAGAATCTATCGGGCATATCCGGCACTGCGCACTGGTGCTTATCGGACAGTGGAGGTACGCAACCAGCAGCTGCTCTTTGCCAAGGAACAGGACGGCAGAACTGTCTATGTGGCATTGAACCTGGACGAGAACCCCAGCGAGTTCCGTTTTGGTACCAATGTACCGTCTCTGGTGGATGTGATCAGCGGTCAGCCGGCGGAGGTACAGAACGGCGGCGCTTATATCCGTCTGGCACCGTTCTCCCAGATGATTCTGGTAGAGGACGATATTGTCAACAACACTGAGACAGTGGAAGAGGCAATCTCCATTCCGGAGCCGACCCGTCTGGAAGAGGGTGCACGGTATCGTGATCTGCTGGATGGTTCCATTTGTGTACTGCTCCAGACCTCTGTCCGTCATGCGGAGACACAGGAAGAACTTGTCGTTTACCGCAAGGAAGCAGACGGCACTGTCTGGGCAATGCCGAAGTCTATCTTCACCGGCACAGCACATGACAACCAGCCGAGATTTACCATGGTATAAGTAAAGGCAACACCGCACAAAGAGCGCCTGATGGCTTTGTACGGTATTGCCTAAAGGCTTTCATAGATACAAAGCAGCGGTGGGCGTGGATTCGCCGACCGCTGTTGTTTATTCAGAAAAAACAGGAATGATGGTGCTCGTTTATTTATAAATTCATCGCCGCAGGCGATACCGACATTCCTCATTCCTAACTCCTCATTCCTAATTCCAAAAGAAAGGACTCCCTATGGAACACAACACCATCCAAGGCGTGATCTTTGATCTGGACGGCACACTGCTGGATTCCACCGGCGTGTGGTCACAGGTAGACCGTCAGATTCTGGAGCACTATGACCGGGAAGTACCGCCGGATATTACCCAGGTGGTGCGGAAGATGTCCATCGAGGAATCTTCCCGCTACTTTGTAGAACGTTTTTCCCTGTCCTGTACGCCGGAACAGCTGGCGCAGCAGGTCTCAGACATGGTGGCAGAGGAATACCACCAGCATTTGCAGCTGAAGTCCCATGTACCGGAACTGCTGGACTGGCTGGACAAAAAGGGCATTGTTTACGGCGTGGCAACGGCGACCTACGGGGAACTGGCACAGGCGGCGCTGAAACGGCTGGGATTATGGGAACGCATTCAGTTTTTGCTGACGGAGCAGGAAGTAGGCGCACCCAAGACGCAGCCCCGGATTTTCCGGGAAGCCGCCGGGCGGCTGCATCTGGGCAGACGGCAGATTGCCGTGGCAGAAGATTCCCTCCACTGCGTAGAGACCGCCAAAGCTGCCGGATTTTTCACCGTAGGCGTATATGACCCGGTGAGCGACGGCGACTGGCAGGCAATGCGTGCCACGGCAACGGTGACAGTGACCGACCTGCTGGAAATGCAGGATATTTTCCGGTAGGGTGGGAAACGTGGTGGAATTGCCAAAACGAAAGCCAAATCGTCTGATGGGATATGATTATGCCACATACGGAGCGTATTTTATCACCATATGTACGAAAGACAGGCGGCAATGGTTTTGGAATGTAGGGGCGCGCATTGCGCGTCCGCATGTTCCGCAATATGAATTATCAGAATACGGCGTTATTGTCGACCGTGCAATCCAAAATATTCCGATACATTATTCGATGCTGTCAGTGGATAAATATGTAATTATGCCGGATCATTTGCATATGATTTTGACAATACAGGAATATCCAAGCTCAAGTCCGACAATTTCCACCGTTATCAATCAAATGAAAGGGTTTGTAACAAAACAAATCGGATTTTCTATCTGGCAGAAATTGTTTTATGATCATATCATTCGAAATGAGAAAGAATATCAAATGATATGGGAATATATTGATTCGAATCCAATTCAATGGCTCGAAAATGGTGTGGAATAAAAACAGATCTGGAGGACGCGCAATGCGCGCCCCTACAATGAAGGAGGTGCATTTTTATGCCAACCCAATCCCTTGAACAAATTTCCCACGGGCTGACTGTCTGCACCAGCCAGCTGCACCGCTTCGGCACAGATGCTGTACTGCTGGCGGAATTTTCCGGTTATCGCCGGAAAGACCGTGTCTGCGACCTGGGGACAGGCTGCGGCATTATTCCCATGCTCATGCAGCGAAAAGAACCGCCCCGGGAGATTTACGCCGTGGATATCCAGCCGGAAGCCATTGCGCAAATGCGTCAGGGTATAGCTGCAAGTACGGCAGTGCAGTCGCAGATGCATCCCATCTGCGCCGACCTGAAACAGCTCTGGGAGGGTGCACCTCTGGGGCAGCTGGATCTGGTGACCTGCAATCCCCCTTATAAGGCATATCAGGCAGGGCTGGAAAGTCAGCTGACTGCCCAGAAGATCGCACGTCATGAGATCCTGTGTAATATCTACGACGTGTGCGCAGCGGCGAAAAAACTCCTGCGGTTCGGCGGAAAGCTCTGTGTCTGCAACCGTCCGGAGCGCCTTGCAGATGTCATAGACGCCATGCGCCAGAACGGTATTGAACCGAAACGCCTGCAATTCGTGGCGAAATCTCCGGAAGCTGCGCCGTGGTTATTCTTACTGGAAGGCAGAAGCGGTGGAAAACCTTTTTTGAATGTGCTGCCTCTGCGTATCGTAGGGGACGGCAATGTTGTGACAACAAGAGGAGCATAAACGCAATGAAAAATCCCATATACAAACGTGCTCTGGCGCTGGCAGTTCCCATGATGATCCAGAACGGCATCACCAACATGGTGAGCCTTGTGGACAATATCATGGTGGGAAGCCTGGGCACAGAGGCCATGACAGCCGTTTCCATTGTGGGACAGCTGATCTTCGTATTCAATCTCGCCATTTTCGGCGGCTTGTCGGGGCCGGGCATCTATGGTGCACAGTTCTACGGGCAGAAAAATCTGGAGGGCTTTCAGAGTACTTTCCGTATCAAGCACTGGATCTGCGGCTTTTGCCTTGCTGCCGGACTGGGCATCTTTCTCCTGGGCGGAGAAAGTCTCGTCGGACTGTATCTCCACGGAGAAAGCGCATCCATCGACCCGATGCTGACCATGGAATATGCCATGGAATATCTGCACATCATGCTTCTGGGACTGCTGCCCTTTGTGGTGACGCAGATCTATGCCAGCAGTCTCCGGGAAACCGGCAACAGCGTAAAGCCTATGACAGCAGGCATTGTCTCCGTGGCGGTGGATGTGGTATTCAACTACCTGCTGATCTACGGCAGCTGCGGTATGCCGAAGCTGGGCGTTCGGGGTGCGGCAATTGCAACAGTGCTGGCACGTGTTGTGGAAATGTGTATTGTGGTCATCTGGGCGCAGCTTTCCCGGAAAAAGCATGTGTTTTTGCAGGGCGCATATCGTACCCTTTTGATTCCCAGGGCACTTGCCGGGAAAATGATCCGGAAGAGTCTGCCGATTTTTTTCAACGAATTCCTGTGGGCAGGAGGTATTGCGGCACTGACCCAATGTTATTCCATCCGGGGACTGGAGGTCGTGGCAGGGCTGAATATTTCCAATGCCATCTGCAATTTGCTGAACGTGGTATTTGTGGCGCTGGGTTCTGCTGTGGGTATCCTTATCGGGCAGACTCTGGGCGCATCGCAATATGAAAAGGCGAAAAAGGACTCCTTCAGTCTCATGTGGTTTACCGGTGCTGTCTCACTGGGGCTGACTGTGATCCTCATTGCCGTTTCCGGCGTATTCCCCAAGCTCTACGAGACTACGGAGCAGGTTCGCTGGTACGGGCAGTGGTTTATTATCATTACCGCCTTGTTTTTCCCGGTGCAGGGATTTCTCAATGCCCTGTATTTTACCCTGCGTTCCGGCGGAAAGACCTTGATCACGTTCCTTTTTGACAGTGTGTACACCTGGCTTCTGCCTGTGCCGGCGGCGCTGGCACTTTGCTATCTGACACCCCTGCCCATTCTTGCGGTGTATGCCATTGTGCAGGCGGCAGATATGGTGAAGGTACTGGTGGGCTACGTGCTTATCCGCAAGGGCGTATGGATCAGTAATCTGGCAGAGGAGACGAAATGAATCAGGAATGAGGGATGGCGACACCATTTTCTCATGAAAAGAAAGGAGATGCCGCAAATGAGCGGTACATTATACATCATTGGTACACCCATCGGCAATCTGGAGGATATCACCATGCGCCAGCTCCGGCTGCTGGAGGAGGTAGATTTCATTGCCGCAGAGGATACTCGTGTGACCCGGAAGCTGCTGTCTCACTATGATATTCACACGCCTGCGGTCAGCTACCACGAGCACAGCGGTCAGTCTGTGGCGCAGAGCATTGCAGACCGGATCCTCGCCGGAGAATCCTGCGGTGTGGTGACAGATGCCGGTATGCCGTGTATTTCCGATCCCGGCGAACCGCTGGTGAAGCTTTGTCACGAGCAGGGCATTCCCATGGAAGTTGTCCCGGGGCCTTCGGCGGCAATTGCTGCGCTGGCGATATCTGGACAGCATACGGCACGATTCACCTTTGAGGGGTTCCTTTCGGTAAATCAGAATCAGCGTGGTGCACATCTGGAGCAGCTGCGGCAGGAGACCAGAACGATGATCTTCTACGAAGCGCCCCATAAGCTTTGCCGGACGCTGGCGGATATGGCAAAATATTTCGGGGGAGACAGGGAGATCTCCCTTTGCCGGGAACTGACAAAGCTCCACGAGGAAGTGCGGCGTACCACCTTGGAAGAAGCTATGGCATATTATGAGCAGATACCGCCCCGGGGTGAATTTGTGTTGGTAGTAGCAGGTGCGGCGCCGGCAAAACCGGAGGCGGTATCTCTGGAGGAAGCAGTGGCACGTGTGCAGCAGCTGGTGCAGGATGGGCAGAAACTGACGCAGGCGTGTAAAACAGTTGCTGCTGAGACCGGATACCGGAAGAGCGAATTGTATGATGCCGTGCAAACGAATGAATGAGTTGCAACGCCCAAAAAGAGCATTTTTCAACCCTTTTCAAAAAAGGTTGCTCAGACTGCTGGTCCAGCTGAGCACAGCTGGCTCGCCATCTTTAGGGCGAGTCTGCCGATGCCATTTCCGCTGGGCATCGGGCTGGCGCAGGTCCAGGGCTGCGCAAGCCCTGGCAGAGTCCAGGGACAGCGTCCCTGGTCGCCGCCGCAGCGGCGAAACACCCCGGCGCATC
>JBJFHO010000253.1:0-5847 GCA_051893675.1 Ruminococcus sp.
CCCTGGACCTGCGCCAGCTGTGCTCAGCTGGACCAGCATGATGAGCAACCTTTTTCAGAACGGGAAGAAACATTTTTCATCCCAACGTATCATTTGCTTTATTCTCACCAATTTTTCCGATTTCGCATACACTGAAAATAAAAAGAGGTGATGCGGATTGCAAAAACTGGTGATCGAGGGCGGCGTTCCGCTGGAAGGGGATATTTTCTTACATGGCGCAAAAAACAGCGCACTTCCCATTCTTGCCGGTGTACTGCTGTGCGACGGCGAGACCGTTCTGGAAAATTGCCCCCGTCTGACGGATGTCTTTGCCGCCTGTCGTATCCTGACTCATCTGGGATGCCGCTGTATGATTCAGGAACATACGGTGACTGTGCGTGTGCGTGACCTGCGGTCGGATACCATTCCGGAAGCCCTCATGCAGGAAATGCGCTCGTCTATTATCTTTCTGGGGGCTGTGCTGGGACGTACCGGAGCGTGCCGTGTGTCCTATCCCGGCGGCTGTGAACTGGGTCCCAGACCCATCGATATGCACCTGGACGCACTCCGCCAGATGGGTGCGCATTTTTCCATTCACGGCGGTCAGCTGGATTGCACTGCACCGGAGGGACTGCATGGTGCAAAGATTCATCTGCCTTTTCCGTCCGTGGGTGCTACGGAAAATGTCATGCTGGCGGCAGCTCTGGCGCAGGGGCAGACAGTGCTGCACAATGCGGCAAGAGAACCGGAGATCTGCGACCTGGCTTCGTTCTTGCGTACCTGCGGCGCAAAAATTTCCGGCGACGGTGAAAGTACCATTGTCATTGACGGCGTGGAAAAGCTCAGGGGCAGTACGTATTCCATTCTGCCCGACCGGATCGCCGGGGTGACCTATCTGGGTGCAGCGGCAATTACTGGCGGTACAGTCTGTCTCCGGGGCATCAGTGCACGTCCCATGGAAAATATGCTTCCGGTTCTGGAACAGACCGGCTGCCGGGTGTACCCGGAACCGGATCGGCTGCACCTGCTGGCACCCAGACGGCTGCGTGCTGTGCCCCTGATCCGGACAATGCCCCATCCGGGCTTTCCTACAGATGCCCAGGCGATTTTTATGGCTATGCTCAGTCTGGCAGACGGCGTCAGCGTACTGGAAGAGAATATTTTTGAGAACCGCTACCGCCATGTGGACGCTCTGGTGAAAATGGGTGCAAGGATCCATGTCTCCGGCAGGATCGCTGTTGTCACCGGTGTGCGTTCCCTCAGCGGTGCGGCAGTTGCAGCCACGGATCTCCGGGGCGGTGCGGCAATGGTGCTTGCCGGATTGGCGGCACAGGGACGGACGGAGATCCGCCAGATCTCCCATATTGACCGTGGATATGAAACAATAGAAACAGTACTCCGCAGCGTGGGCGGCCGTGTCACACGGGTGGATGATGATAATTAACATCTGTCTTCGCAAGGGCTCAGATGCTTGTGAAGACAGATTCTGAAATAACCGGACGCAGAGAAGTGCACTATGGCTTCTGGGATCCGGGCAGGGAGGATTCAGCGATGCAGGATGTGGAAAAAACAGAAATCCAGCGTCATAATAATGCCCGGCGGATGCGCCGCCGGAACCGGATGCGCCCTTTGTATGGGTTGGTTGTTGCGGTTCTGGTGGTGTTCGTCGGCGTTGCGCTTTCCAGGACTGTGTTTTTTAACATTCAGACAATTGTGATCGACGGGGATGCGCCCCAGTATTCCAAGGATGATATTGCCCGTGCCTCCGGTGTGCATACCGGTGATAATCTCATGCGGGTGGATGCAGATGAAGTCAAGCAGAATGTACTCAGTGAGTGCTATTTTGTGGAAACGGTTGCCGTGAAAAAGGAATTCCCTGACGAACTGGTGATCACCGTCACGCCCAGTGAGCCGGCGTATAATGTAGTAGATCACAGCGGCACACTTCAGGTGAATGCCTCCGGGAAGATCCTGAAAAACAGCCCGGAAACTGACGTCACGCTGCCTACCATCACGGGATTTGAGGCGAAGGTGCGGGATGCAGGGCAAATGCTTGCCTCAAAGGACAGCCAGAAGGATCAGATCTTTCAAACGCTGACAAAGCTCATCGCAAAGGGACTGGATTGCCCGATCACTGCCATTGATCTGACGGACAAATATGACATCGTGCTGACCTTTGACAACCGGGTGGAATTCTCTCTGGGAAACTGGAGTGATCTGGAGTATAAGGTGACTCTGGCGGAAACCGTTCTCACAAAGCTTTCGTCGGACAAGGTGGGCTATCTTTCCATGGTGGGCGATCACCAGTGTTCCTATCGGGACAAGGAGGCAGTGGAACAGCAGACCACAGCACCGATGACTACCCTGGCAACCGATGAAAACGGCGATCCCGTGGTGGAAACTGACGAAAATGGCAATCCGATCTCCACTACCACTGAGACAACGACAGTGGAAAACGACTGGCAATAACGTTTTTTCTGCATAGGATCCGGCAGCTTTTTTCAAAATTCTGTATAAAATTGTGAAAATCTGACTTTATTCCCGGCAAAATCTTGTGGGAAAAGGAAAAACATAATTTATTTCAAAAAAAGGCTTGCAATGTTTGCAGAAATGTGTTAAGATAATAAGTGTATTTCCAGAGAAAGAAATCCGTGTTTGCGGAATGACAATACGGGTAATATACAGCTTGTGATAGAAGTTCTTGTAGGAGGAAATGTTGAGATGACTGATTTTATCTATGAAGATGCGTTTGATCCCGATGTAAATATTAAGGTGATCGGCGTCGGCGGCGGCGGCGGAAATGCGCTCAATTGTATGGCATCTTCCGATGTAAATGATATTGAGTATATTGCAGTCAATACCGATGCAAAGGCATTGAACAACTCGAAGGCAACCACCAAGATCCAGATCGGCGCAAAGCTGACAAAGGGACGTGGTGCCGGCAACAAGCCGGAGGTCGGCAAAAACAGTGCAGAAGAAAACAGAGATGAGATCGAGGCAGCACTGAAGGGCGCTGATATGGTATTCATCACTGCCGGCATGGGCGGCGGTACCGGTACTGGCGCAGCTCCTGTTGTGGCTCGTCTGGCACAGGAGGCTGGTATCCTGACAGTGGCTGTTGTCACAAAGCCCTTTGCCTTTGAACGGGAACAGAAGATGATCCAGGCAGAAAACGGCATTGCAGAACTGCGCAAGTATGTGGATTCCCTGATCGTGATCCCCAACGAAAAGCTGCTGGAAGGTCTGGACAAGCCTCTGACCATGCGGGAATCCTTCGCACTGGCTGACGATGTGCTCAAGACCGGCGTCAAGAGCATTTCCGACCTGATCGTAGAAGAGGGTTATATCAATCTGGACTTCGCAGATGTTTCCACAATTATGAAGGGTGCTGGCTATGCACACATGGCAATCGGTCACGGTTCCGGCAAGGACAAGGCAAAGGAAGCTGCAAACGCAGTTATCGCAAGCCCGCTGCTGGAAACTTCCATTGCTGGTGCAAGACGACTGCTTATCAATATCGCTATGAGCGAGGATATCCTCTCTTCCGACGTGGATGTTGCAACCAAGATGATCACCGACAAGGCAGCCGACGATGTAGAGTTCATCTTCGGTACCGCTTTCAAGGAAGATATGCAGGATGAGATGACCATTACCGTGATCGCTGCCGGCTTCGATATGGTTGACCCGGATGCACCGGTACAGGAGGAGCCCATTCCGGTGGACAATCCTCTGGTCAAGGATGTGAAGGTCAGCGGTGCACAGAATGCCGCTCCGGCACAGTCTCAGCCGCAGGCACAGACCTCACCGGTAGATGACGATCTTATGGCAATCTTCAATATCCTGGATCGGAAATAAGCTTTTTCGAAAAAAATCTGAAGAAATGACAGCCCTGGTACATTCAAGTGCTGGGGCTTTTTTTATTTCCAGGGGCAAACGCATGAATCTGTGCATATTGCTGGAAAAACCGATTGAAAAACTGGGAGAAATGCCAGTTTTGCAGATGGGTCACAGAATTCGCAGGAATGTTATTGACAATTTTCTGTTTTTCCGATATAATATAAATGGTGCGGAATGTACTGCGAAATAATGCGGTACATGCTGCACTTCCTGAGCAATAGCAAACTGAACAATTTCACGGATTGATAGGGGAATGAGTGTTGAAGCCGGTACCTTTTGAGCAATTACCGGATGAGGAGCTTGTGCTTCTGGCGAGACAGAACCGGCAGGCGATGGAAGTCCTGATCACACGATACACTGGTCTCGTGTGGCATCAGGTACGGCAATATCAGGGGAATTCCGATGCCGAGGATCTCGCACAGGAGGGCTTTTTGGGTCTGATCTCTGCGGCATGCCGGTATGAACGCATACGGGGCGTGCCGTTTTCTGCCTATGCGGGGAAATGCGTGACGAACAGCATTGTATCTGCCCTGCGGCGATGCCGCAATCTGCCGCTTCCTGTGGGGGCGTCGGATGTGCCGCCGCTCTCTCAGGTACAGGATCCGTCACGGTCGCCGGACTCTGTGGTACAGAGCCGGACCCAGACTGCGGCAATGATTTGTGCCATGGTGAACCGCTTATCCCGGCGGGAATATCAGGTTTGCATGCTGATTTACAGCGGTGCTTCCTATGCGCAGGCTGCGCAGAAGCTGCACATGTCCGTCAAATCAGTGGATAATGCGTTGCAGCGTGCACGCCGGAAGCTTCGTGCGGCGGCGGACACGGTGTGATGGAATTGCACCGGGAATATTTTTAATTGAATTGCCGGAGCGTTCCGGCACGAGGAACCGCAAATGGGATGCCTCGGGAAAGGTAAGGTTACACTATGTACGAAGACAAGACTTTGGTATGCAAGGACTGCGGAGCAGAATTCGTTTTCACTGCCGGCGAGCAGGAATTTTACGCAGAAAGAGGCTTTGTAAATGAGCCGAAGCGCTGCAAGGCGTGCCGTGATGCAAAGCGGGGCAATGCACCGAGACCGGAGCGTGAAATGTTCACTGCTGTCTGCGATTCCTGCGGCGGCGAGGCAAGAGTTCCGTTCCAGCCTCGTGAGGGCCGTCCGATCTATTGCAGTGCATGCTATGCCAAAATGAAGGAAGAGGCATAAATCCCATTCCAATGATGCGGTATTGCAGCTGTAAGTCAGCTGCGCTGTTCTTTTTGTCTGCATAGCAGAACCCGGTTTCGGGTACGCTATTTTTGCAGATGCAGCAAAGCGCTGCATGATGCACAGACAGGAGGTGTTAGAATATGGCAATGATTACTAAGGAAACCATCATCGGTGATATTCTGGACATTGCGCCCCAGACGGCTCCGCTGTTTATGGCAATCGGTATGCACTGCCTGGGCTGCCCGGCTTCTCGTGGAGAGACTGTGGAAGAGGCCTGCATGGTGCACGGCATTGATCCGGATGAGCTGCTGGAAGAGCTGAACAAGCAGATCGCAGCCGGTGATGTCAAGTAAAATCGTTTTTTCAGATTGCTCCCCGTGTGAATTCTGCCCCTTCGGATGGTGGATTTTGACGGCGGAGCAATTTTTGTTCGCTGGTGGTGTTTGTAGGGGCGAACTTTGTTCGCCCACAGGTGAACCATTTCTTTAAACGGAAAACACGGGCGAACAATGTTTGCCCCTACTAGGCTGTCCCATCTAAAGCTTTATTTTTAGTTTGAAAACCAGAAGCGTAGGGCGGGGGCTTGCTCCCGCCGTTCCCGAAGAATCTAAGAGAAATCTCATTTTGTAGTACCCTGTCACAGCTAAAAATTTATTCCGTTGCAAACGTCCCACCGGGACGTTTGCAAGGCTTTACTTGGTAAGATGGTTTCACAAGGCGGGGCGGTCTTGTTCGCCCCGCCTCGAAAAAGCTGTCGCTTT
>JBJFHO010000254.1:0-5839 GCA_051893675.1 Ruminococcus sp.
AAAGTATTACTGGGCGTGATTGGATTGTTTCAATATATTGATCAGGAATTAGTATGAGATATTGCAAAATTCTCGCAGATATGCTTCAGGTTTTCTAAAAGCGCACAAGAAAAAAATAGCAAGAAAACATTTGAAATACGCATATCATACTATTCAGTACACTTACCGTGAAAGCAGTATGGGCATGATCAATAAATTGAAAATATTAGACGATTTTTCATAACTACCTGTAAACAGCACTGAGCGAAAAAAGCTCAATGCTGTTTTTTTCTGAATCTGTAAAACCCAACTACAAAACTAATCCCCCAAACTCCAATAGATAAACTTGCGGCATAAATTTACCATTTGTCATCGGGGAATATTTCCTTGACTGACAAAATTTCTGCTCGTGATTTTATCTATTTTCATTTGAGGGATTTGTATAAACAGACTCTTATTTATTTTTCGATTTTACCGCACGCATCGCCCGCATGGAATTGAGAATGGCGATTACGGAAACGCCTACATCGGCAAAGACTGCTGCGCCGATATGTGCCAGACCGCAGGCACCCAGCACCAGGACGATTGCCTTGACACCCAGTGCAAAGACGATATTCTGCTGTGCAATACCCATGGTCTTTTTGGCGATCTGTACCGCCGTGCCCAGCTTTGAGGGCTTGTCATCCAGGATTACCAGATCTGCCGCTGCAATTGCTGCATCAGATCCGAGACCACCCATTGCTACGCCCACATCCGACTGCGCCAGCACCGGGGCATCGTTCATACCATCGCCCACGAAAACCAATGTCCTGCCCTTGTTCAGCTTTTTCCGGTATTCCTGCATATACTGCACCTTATCGGTGGGGAGACACTTTGCGTGCACTGCATCCAGCTGCAATGCTTCGCCCACTTCCTGCGCTGCAGATTCGCTGTCTCCGGTGAGCATTGCCACACATGTAACGCCAGACTTCCGTAGCATTTGTACTGCTTCCGCCGCATCCGGTTTTATACTGTCTGCGATGAGGAGGTACCCGGCATATACGCCGTCCACTGCCACATGTACAGCCGTACCGCTGTCATAAGGCACTTCTACTTCCAGTCCGGCATCCTCCAGATAGGCTGCATTTCCGGCGAGAACATGTCTGCCGTCCACCAGTGCCGAAACACCGTGCCCGGCATGTTCCTGGATTTCTGTTACACGAGCACTGTCCAGCGGTTTTCCATAGGCATCCCGCAGGGACTGGGCAAT
The DNA here is from genome assembly GCA_051893675.1 of Ruminococcus sp. Classification (GTDB taxonomy): domain Bacteria; phylum Bacillota; class Clostridia; order Oscillospirales; family Ruminococcaceae; genus Ruminococcus_C. The sequence continues at coordinate 1,229 of JBJFHO010000254.1, forward strand.
GGGATGATTGGATGCCGACTCTGCCAATGCCGCCAGTTCCAGTTGTTCTTCTCCGGATATTTCTACAGCGTGCTGCTTTGTCACACGGAATTTTCCCTGAGTCAGGGTACCTGTCTTATCCATGACTACCGTCTGGGCATGTGCCAGTGCCTCCAGATAATTGCTGCCCTTTACTAGTATGCCATTTTTCGAAGCGCAGCCGATTCCGCCGAAAAAGCTCAGGGGAACGGAGATCACCAATGCGCATGGGCAGGAAATAATCAGGAACGTCAGTGCACGATAGATCCAATCAGAAAATGCCTGCCCGGTAATCAGCGGCGGCAGAACGGCAAGTATCACTGCGGCGATGACTACACAGGGCGTATAATACCGGGCAAACCGGGTAATGAACTGTTCGGTCTTTGCCTTCTGGGAGGCTGAGGTCTCCACCAGTTCCATGATTTTGGAGGCAGTGGATTCCGCAGCCGGCTTTGTAACTACAAGTTCCACTGCGCCGCTGAGATTGACACAGCCGCTGCAAACGCCGTCTCCAGGCACCGCAGATACGGGCATGGATTCTCCTGTGAGGGCAGCGGTGTCAATGGTTGTGTGTCCCTGAAAGATCTCGGCATCCAGCGGAAATTTTTCTCCCGGTCGTACCAGAATATGCTCACCTACAGCGACTTCTTCTACCAGAACTGTCTCCGGCTTTCCGTCCCGGAGTACCGTTGCCTCATCGGGGCAGAGATCCAGCAGATCGGATACAGCCTGACGGGAACGTCCCACGGCGATCTTTTCGAAGAGTTCGCCGACCTGATAGAACAGGATGACTTCTACAGCTTCGGGATATTCGCCAATGGCAAAGGCTGCAATGGATGCAATGGTCATCAGGAAGTTTTCATCGAATACCTGACCATGGGCGATATTCCGTGCCGCCTTTGCAAGAACGCTCCAGCCGGGCACCAGATAAACGGCGAGGAAGATCACCAATTCGCCCCACCATGGCAGGGTAAGCAAGTGGGTTATAAGCATTGCCGCCGCAAACAGTACGCCGCCGATCAGAATTTTGATGAGTATTTTTCGTTGTTGTCGTGTCATAAGACATTCCTCTCCCCGGTTTTTTTATGGAAAACTACGTTTCCCCCAGTTGTGTAAATAAGAATGATTTCCTAACCGTTTTGAAAAATTGCTGGACCAAAAAACTTCATTGCCAGGCTGCCTTTGTTGAAATTGATCAGAAATATTTTTTGATGTTACTTTTTCATTGCATTGCGCTTCTTTGTCACTTGACAATGATCTCACAATCCGGCTCTACCTTGCGCACACACTTCTGCGCCGCTTTCAGGATCTTCGGGAGATCTGCTTCCTCCGCCTCAATGGTCAGCTTCTGGGTCATGAAACTTACTGTCGCAGACTGTACCCCTTCCAGCTTCTGAATGGCTGCCTCCATCTTTGCTGCACAATTCGCACAGTCCAGGTTCTCCATACGATATACCTTTCGCATTGTGATTCCTCCAATATATTTTCATTTGAACGATTGTTCATATGTTCATTATACGCAATGAACGGAAAAATGTCAAGGGGATACAGCAAAAAAAGCAGATTTCCGGGAAGAATTGAATTTCTGAAAGTATTTTCTCCAGAAAGCAGAAAAAATGAATGTTTTCCTCAGAAAAATAATACTTTCCTTATGCGGTGCACTTCTTCTTTTGCTTCTGCGCTGAAAACTGGTCGCACTGCTTTCTTGACAACGTCCATTCCACGTGCTACAATAAAATAACCCCCATAGGGGGATATTCCAAACAGGAGAGGACGGGACTTATGCATACTCACGAACATGAAAATACAAAGGCGGTCATCAATCGTCTGTCCAGAGCCATCGGGCATCTGGAATCGGTGAAGAAAATGGTAGAGGACGGCAGGGATTGCAGCGAAGTGCTCATTCAGCTTGCGGCGGTAAAGTCCGCCATCAATAATACGGGAAAGCTGATCCTGAAAGATCATATCAATCACTGCGTGGTACATGCCATTGAAAACGAGGATGAACAGGTGTTGGCGGAGCTGAACGATGCCATCGACAAATTTATCAAGTAGGTGCTGCTATGAAACAGGGAAAAGCCATTTGTTTCGCTGTACTTGCGGCGGCATTTTATGCCATCAATTCTCCCGTTTCCAAGCTGCTCCTGGAAAAGCTGTCTGCCACTATGCTGGCGGCGCTGCTCTATCTGGGGGCAGGACTGGGGCTGTTTCTGGTGGGGCTGATACAGAAAAAGCTGGGCAGGGGAGAACAGGAAAAGCCATTGACAAAAAAGGAACTGCCATATACCATTGGCATGGTGGTGCTGGATATTGCTGCTCCTATCTTTCTGATGCTGGGGCTTCGCATGACAACTGCGGCGAATGCATCGCTGCTGAATAATTTTGAAATCGTTGCCACAAGCGTGATCGCTCTGTGCATATTCAAAGAGGTTATCTCTAAGCGCCTGTGGCTGGGTATCGCACTGGTTACTGCGGCAAGTCTGCTGCTCTCTTTTGAAGATGTGACCACCTTTTCATTTTCCATCGGCTCGGTATTCGTTCTCCTTGCCTGTGTCTGCTGGGGACTGGAGAATAACTGCACTAAAATGCTGTCCTCGAAAAATCCTCTGGAGATCGTAGTGATCAAGGGATTTTGCTCCGGCACAGGCTCGCTGCTCATTGCCGTGGTACGGGGCGAATGCAGTCTGGAATTACGCTATATCCTTTTTGCGCTGCTGCTGGGATTCGTGGCATATGGGCTGAGCATTTTCTTTTATATCTATGCCCAGCGGTATCTTGGTGCAGCAAAGACAAGCGCCTATTATGCCGTATCGCCCTTTCTCAGCGCTATTCTGTCCCTGCTGATCTTCCGGGAACTTCCCAACATGATCTATGTCATTGCATTTGTCATTATGCTGGCAGGTACGTATTTTGTGACAACGGATGGAAGGGAAAAGCGGCAGATTTCATAAGATGCTCAAAAAGCAAAAAGGACTGTTGCATACAGCAAAAATCAAATGGAAACACGGTGCGATGTGGGCATCGCACCCGTGAATCAGGATTTTGCTGCCTTTACAACAGTCCTTTTGGTATATCATTTCTTAAGGCAACACCGCACAAAGAGCGCCTGACGGCTTTGCACGTCATATGCTTGCGTATTGTGCGGTATTGCCTTAATTGTTTTTATACGTTGAACCGGAACAGCACAATATCGCCGTCCTGCATGACATAATCTTTTCCTTCCAGACGAACCAGTCCCTTTTCCTTTGCAGCAGTCATGGAACCGCATGCCATCAGGTCGTCATAGGAGACAACTTCGGCACGGATAAAGCCCTTTTCGAAGTCTGTGTGGATTTTTCCGGCAGCCTGGGGTGCACGGGTGCCTTTTGTGATGGTCCAGGCACGAACCTCCTGCTTTCCGGCAGTCAGGTAGGAGATCAGTCCCAGCAGTGCGTAGCCCTCCCGGATGATCCGGTTCAGACCGGATTCCTCCAGCCCCAGATCTTCTAGGAACATAGCCTTGTCATCCGGTTCCATGTCTGCGATCTCCGCTTCCATTCTGGCGCAGATGGGAAGTACGGCGGCATGTTCCTCCTGTGCGATCTTGCAGACAGTCTGGTAATGTTCGTTGGTATCAATGTTGTTGCGGAAATCTTCCTCACTCATGTTTGCCGCATAGATCACCGGCTTTGCAGACAGCAGAGGCATGTCATGCATCCAGGTGAGCTCTTCCTCGGTGAAATCGAAGCCACGGGCAGATTTTCCCTCCTCCAGATGAGCCTGGAGCCGTTCAAGGAAGTCCACCTGTGCCTGTAATTTCTTGTCACCTTTCAGTGCCTTTTTGGTGCGGTCGATCCGGCGTGCCACCATTTCCATATCGGAAAAGATCAGTTCCAGGTTAATGGTTTCGATATCCGAAGCCGGGTTGATTCTGCCGTCAACATGGATAATATTGTCATCCTCAAAGCAGCGAACCACATGGACAATGGCGTCTACTTCACGGATATCGCCCAGGAACTTGTTGCCCAGACCTTCGCCCTTGGACGCACCCTTTACCAGACCGGCAATATCCACGAATTCCAGTGTTGCAGGCGTGAACTTGTCCGGATCGTACATCTCTGCCAGCTTGTCCAGACGTGAGTCCGGTACGGAGACGATACCTACATTTTTTTCAATGGTGCAGAAAGGGTAGTTTGCCGATTCTGCGCCTGCATTTGTCAATGCATTAAAGAGCGTGCTTTTTCCCACGTTGGGAAGCCCGACCATACCTAATTTCATTGCAGTTTCCATCCTTTTTTGCTGTAATTCTCCGGCATTCTGCCGAAATACATTATTTTATAGTATAGCATAGGCTTCGGGGATTGTCAAGTTTTATACAAAATAACACATGACTTCCGGCAATTTCATTGTATCCAAAAGGTTGACATTTTCTGTCGGATTCTGTATAATTGTAAAATAGAGAGTATACCCAAAGCGGACACATGTACAAGCATGTGTGCAGGCGGTCAATTTCCAGCTCCCATGCATTCTCAATGGATGGGAGGTGATAAGATGGACAATTATGGCAATACCGCACAAAGATTGTACGTCAGATGCGCCGTCAGATTTTTCGTC
>JBJFHO010000255.1:0-5821 GCA_051893675.1 Ruminococcus sp.
ACAAAGTTTATGCTCGTAGAGTACATCTGACGCACAATCTTTGTGCGGTATTGCCTAAAAAATAGGGAGATTTCAAATGGGCAGGAACACAGGAGAATCGTGCGTAAGCGTGAAAAAAATCCTTTGTTCCGGAAAAAACGCTATTGACGAAATCCCGGATTTATTATATAATGTTCATAGGAAACGATTTTGCTGACAAAACGGGACAACGTTTTGGAACGCAGAAATCGACTTTTTGACGAGAGGAGCGATACGGCACTTTGAAACATGTGCAGATCTCTGCGTCGATTCTGAGCGCAGATGTGGCAAATTTGGCGGCAGTGACTGCCGGTCTGGAGCGCTCCGGACTGGATATGCTGCATTTTGATGTCATGGACGGGCAGTTTGTGCCGAATATTACCTTTGGAATGCCGGTTCTGGCGGCAATTGATCAGTGCACCAATCTGTTTATGGATGTGCATTTGATGATCAAGGATCCGCTGCGTTATGCAGAGCAGTTCGTGAAAGCCGGTGCGGATCTGGTGACATTTCATCTGGAAAGCGACAGCGACCCGGTAAAGACCATCGAAGCCATTCATGAAGCCGGTGCAAAGGCAGGCATTGTCCTGAAACCCGGTACATCCTGGGAGGAGGCTATTCCGTATCTGGGAATGGTGGAAGTCGTTCTGGTTATGACGGTGGAGCCGGGATTCGGCGGACAGTCATTCCTCTGGGATATGGTGAAAAAGGTCGAAGCATTGCGGGAATATGCCCGTGCGCATCAGCTGAATTATCAGATCGAGGTGGACGGCGGCATCAATGCCGAGACAGCACCCCATGTACTGCGTGCTGGCGCAGAAATTCTGGTGATCGGCAGCTATTTGTTCCGCCAGGCAGACCCACGTGCAGCCATGGACGGAATCCGGGCTGAGGCGGCAAAGCTACATGATGAAACATATGCTTAGAGCCTGTCCTCATAAAATGGAACGCATATATTTTATGGGAACACACTCTGACGGTAAGACTATCATTTGATTCCAAATACATTTGACCTGAACAAAGGTCGGAGGGGGAACAAATATGCAGTCCAGAAAACAGCCCAAGGTGCATAAATATTCCAGAAAGCGCCGGCGATCTGTGACGACAAGTCCCGGCAGAGCCCTGCTTTCTATCGGGTTTACGTTTCTCATCGCCGGTGCAGTAGGTGTAGTGGGGTACAGCATCGCAAAACCGATTTTGCAGTTTACCGGCGCTGAATCGTCCCAGACGAGTACGGCGGAGACAACGCTTTCTGCTGTCGATACAACGACCTCTGTGACGGAATTTGCCGCTGTCGGGACAACAACGACAACGGCAGTGACTACCACAACAGCAGTGCAGTCTGTCCAGGGCGGCGAAGGTGTCCGGCTGTCGGCATCTGCGCTGGAAAGCAAGGCGGCATTGACACAGGCGCTGGAGCAGGCGAGGGAAGAAATGCCGGAGGGAAAGATTCTGGTCATTCCCTTGAAAATTCAGGGCGGCGCTGTCCTGTACGAGACCGAGTCCGGACTGGCAAAACAATCCGGTGCGGCGCAGGGCACGCTGACATTGTTGGAAATTGTCGCTGCGGCAGAGGCACAGGACTGGACGCCGGTGGCGGAGTGCAGTCTGCTCTACGACAATTTATTGCCGGATGCAGACGCACAGGCAGGTTATCTGGTGACAAGCGGCAGCCGCTGGCTGGATAACAAAAAGGAAAACGGCGGTAAGGCTTGGACAAGTCCTTTCAGTGATGTAACTGTGGATTATCTGAAGGAATTGACACAGGAAATTGCCGGAGCAGGATTTGCACAAATCTGGTGCACCGATGTGATCTTTCCCCAGTTCCGGCAGACAGACCTGAATTATATCGGGGAATCGGTGCAGAGTGCCGACCGGAAGGATGCCCTGGTGCAGCTGGTAAATCAGCTGGCGGATACCGCTGGTACTATTCCGGTACTGGTGGAAGTGGATGCTGCCGGTGCGGCGGCAGGAACGGAAGAAGTATTTGACCCGGATGCTCTGGAGGTTTCCGGGGTCGTGCTGGATCTGGGGACGGATGTACAGCAGGGAGAGGATGTGCTGCAAAAGATAACCCAGGCTGCGCCGGAGATGTCTCTGTGGATCACCGCAGAAGCGGCAGATGTTTCCGAGGAAATGGAACAGCTGGTTTCGGATTTTTCCCTTTCCGGGTGTGTGCTTTATGCAGAAAATGACTGAATAACAGAAACAGAAAAGGAGTGATCGGTATGGCCGGAAAATTTACGGTATCACTAGCCGAGATTATTAAGGAATTTCATTTGGAGACCATTTATATGCCGAAAGACCCGGCAGAGATCCTGATCGACGAGAACGATGTCACTCGTCCAGGATTGCAGCTCATGGGGTTTTATGAGTATTTCAACCCGGAACGGATGCAGATTATCGGCAAGATGGAGTTTGCATATCTTTCCACGATTGACGAAGAGACCAGAACACAGCGTCTGGACGCTCTGATGTCCCGGCATATTCCGGCACTGATCATTGCCCGGGAACTGCCGTATTTCTCAGAAATGCTGGATCTGGCGGAAAAGTACAGCGTGCCGCTGCTGCGAAGCAAGGAGAGCACTTCCAACTTTATTTCCGGTCTGATCGCATTCCTGAACCTGAATCTGGCGCCGAGAATCACACGGCACGGGGTACTCATTGAGATCTACGGCGAAGGCGTGTTTATTACCGGTGAAAGCGGCGTAGGTAAGAGCGAAACCGCTATTGAGCTGGTAAAGCGTGGTCACCGTCTGGTGGCGGACGATGCAGTGGAGATCCGCAAGGTATCCAATATCAGTCTGGTGGGCAGCTCGCCGGATAATATCCGCCATTTCCTGGAACTGCGTGGTATTGGCATCATCAATGCACGCCGTCTGTTCGGTATCGGTGCGGTCAAGAATACGGAAAAAATCGAACTGATCGTAGAAATGGAACAGTGGAATCCGGAGAAGATCTACGACCGTATGGGTGTGGATACCCAGTTTGCTACGATTCTGGGTGTAAAGGTACCCATGCTTACCATTCCGGTAAAGCCCGGCAGAAATCTTGCTGTCATCCTGGAAGTTGCAGCGATGAATAACCGTCAGAAGAAGATGGGCTACAATGCCGCTACGGAGCTGCTGGATCAGCTAGGGCTGGATATGGAGTCCAAGGAAGTCGTTAAGGACTATGACGCATTTTAAGGAAACACTGATTGAATCTGGTGCGCAGATTGCGCGGTCAGATTTTTCGTCAGATGAAACAAAAAGCGCAGTGAATACTTTGTGTATTCACGAGCATTTTTGTGAAATATGACGGAAAATATGCAAGCAAGATGCGTGCCAAGCCGCAAGGCGTGATTTAATCAGTGATTCCTTAAATTTTAGAGCTCTGAACATGCTCTGATTTCACACGATAAACCCAAGGACTCTGTGCCGGCGGACATGCGGCGGGAGTCTATAGGAGTTGGAGACAAAATCATGAATAATTGGCATGAACTCACTGCGCTTTGCGAGACTTGCGGCTGCAGTGTTCAGTATGCAGAGCCGCTCCGGAATCACACAACATTCCGGATCGGCGGTGCCTGCGGTGCGTTTGTGAACGTGAACAGTACAGAAACACTGCGCCGGGTGCTCGGTCTCTGCCGTGACCGGAACTATTCCTATACCGTCATGGGAAACGGCAGCAATATTCTGGCTGCGGACAGCGGCTATGCAGGCGTGGTACTGCATCTGGGAAAGGATTTCTCAGAGATCACCCTGAACGGTACACAGCTGCATTGCCAGGCAGGTGCGACTCTGGCGAAGATCGGAAAGTTTGCCCTGGAGGAATCCCTCACTGGCATGGAATGCCTTGCAGGAATCCCGGGGACGGTAGGCGGCGCATTGTATATGAACGCCGGTGCATACGGCGGCGAAATGGCAGACGTGGTCGTTTCGGCGGAGTATATGCAGCCGGACGGAACGATTGTTGTCATGTCACGGGAAGAAATGGAACTGGGCTACCGGAAGAGCGTTTTCCGGGGCAATGATGGCATTATTGTGGGCGTGACATTGGAACTGCGCCCGGGGAAATACGGCGAGATCAAAGATGAGATGGATTCCCTTATGGGACGCCGCCGTGCAAAGCAGCCTCTGGAACTGCCAAGTGCCGGCAGTACTTTTCAGCGCCCGGTAGGGAATTACGCTTCGTTCCTGATTGACCAGTGCGGTCTGAAGGGTGCCAGTGTGGGGGATGCACAGGTCAGTGTCAAGCACGCCGGATTTGTGGTCAATACCGGAAAGGCGACATGTCGGGATGTGCTGGAACTATGCGAATTTGTCAAGCAGACTGTGCTGGAGAAAACTGGATATCAGTTGGAATTGGAACCGGTGCTGCTGGGAGATCCGGTGAAAGGCTGAAAACTACTTCTGAAACAGAAAGGGATGTGGAAAAATGCAGGAAGATACAAAGATGCATGTGGTGGTAGTGACTGGTATGTCCGGCTCGGGAAAATCGGTCGTCATGGATGTTTTAGAGGATATCGGGTATTATTGTATTGACAATCTGCCGCCTCAGCTCATGGGGAAATTTGTGGAGATCTGCCGGGAGTCGGAGAATCATCTCCGGAAGCTTGCCATTGCAGCCGATCTGCGCTCCGGTGATATGTTCACGGATGCCTACCGTGTGCTGCTGGAACTGGAACATCAGGCAGATCTGGATGTGAAGATTCTCTACATTGAGGCAGAGGATGAGGTCATCATCAAGCGCTATAAGGAGACACGCCGGAAGCATCCGCTGGATGAACGTTTCGGGGGTTGTCTGCACAATGCCATTGCCTATGAACGGGAACAGCTTCTGCGTGTGAAGGGGCTTGCTGACTACTATCTGGAGACTTCTTATTTTTCCGCCGCCCAGCTGAAAGAACAGATCCGTGAGATCTTTCTGGATAATTCCACAGATTCGCTGTCCATTAAAGTGACTTCTTTCGGGTTCAAATACGGCGTATCGACGGAATCCGATCTGGTGTTTGACGTGCGCTGTCTCCCGAATCCCTATTATATCGAAGATTTGCGTGCCCATACTGGATGTGAAAAGTGCGTGCAGGAATACGTCATGTCCTTTGAACAGTCCCAGACACTCATGGCAAAGATCAAGGATTTGCTGGATTTTCTCATTCCGCTCTATATTCAGGAGGGAAAGAGCCGCCTTGTCATTGCCTTCGGCTGTACCGGAGGAAAGCATCGCTCCATTACGTTTACAGAATTGATCGGGGAATATCTGATTTCCAAGGGAATGCACGTTGTAAAACAGCATCGTGATATCGGAAAAGATCGTCCCTAAGAGCTGTTTAGCATCTTTTTCTACGCATCTTTTCGGTGAATTTTGTTGCTTTCTGCGCCCTGAAATTCTTGCCGGACGAAGCCGAAGCCCAGTGGAAATGGCTTCGGCACAACTGCCGTAAACATGGCAGCCGAGTCCGCCTGCGAATTTTCGCCTTGAAATCAACGAAAATTCACTCGAAAATCTACGCAGAAAAAGATACCAAACAGGCTCTGAGGAGGGAATCACCCATGTCATTTTCAAATGATGTCCGGGAGGAAATTGCAAGAAGTATTACCGACCGGGATCGGCAATTTGCCTGTCTCTACGGTATACTGCTCTATTGCCGGACGTTTACGGAAAAACAGATCGTATTGCAAAGCGAAAGCCCGGTATTTGCACGGCTGATGCCTACACTGTTTCATTCCGTGTTCCGGACGGTGCTCCAGCCGGATGTCCGCACAGTCGCACGAGGCGGTGCACAGTCTATGGTCAGCTTTACGATTACGGATCCCGG
>JBJFHO010000256.1:0-5796 GCA_051893675.1 Ruminococcus sp.
AACATTACAGATCTCCAGATTCAAGCAGTACGGACCGCTGATTCACAATGGACGGTATTATCGTCTGAGCAATCCCATGACGGAGAAATATGCCGTGTGGGAATATGTTTCGGAAGACCAGAAAGAAGCCCTTGTACATGGTGTCGTATTCCATACAGAGGCAAACTGGCTGCAATATCGTATTCAGCTGCGTGGATTGTCTCCGGAACAGTTCTATCGTCTGGAGGGCACGGATGCTGTATATTCCGGCAAAGCCCTTATGGAAGGCGGTATCCTGCTGCCAAAGACATGGGGAGACTACAGCCCTGTGGAACTGCATCTGACAGCGGCAGAGGAAGCAATGGGGGAATGAAAAAATGAAACTGGAACAATGTATCAGGCAGCTGGAAACAGGCGGCTTTGACGGAACACTGGAAATGCTTTATGGTACGCAGGCAGTCTCACGCCAGAGAGCACGCTATCTGGATGCCATCCGGAAGTTCCGGGAGATCTTTCCGGAACGGGAGGAGATTCATATTTATTCCGCACCCGGCAGAACAGAGATTGGCGGAAATCATACGGATCATCAGCATGGCTGCGTTCTTGCGGCGGCAGTTGACCTGGATGTCATTGCCATTGCTGCATTCCATGAGGATGGCATAATTCGTCTGGAATCTGCCGGTTATCCCCGGGATACAGTGGAACTGGACGATCTGACAGTACATCCGTCGGAAACAGGCACTTCTGCTGCATTGATCCGGGGTGTAGTATCCCGATTTCAGGAAAAAGGCGTTACTGTTTCCGGCATGGATGCCTATACCACTTCGAATGTTCTGAGCGGCAGCGGTTTGTCCTCGTCTGCGGCATTTGAAGTACTCATCGGAACGATGCTGGACAGCTATTATTACGGCGGAACGCTGGGTGCTGTGGAAATCGCAAAGATCAGTCAGTATGCAGAAAATGCATACTTCGGCAAAAACAGCGGTCTCATGGATCAGATGGTGAGCGCTGTAGGCGGTCTTGTGGCAATGGATTTCTGTAGTACGGAAAATCCGGAAATTCGCAGCTTTTCCTGCGATTTTGAACAAGCCGGCTATTGCCTTTGCATTACGGATACCAAAGAAAGTCACGCAAATCTCACCGGAGATTATGATGCGATCCGTTCAGAGATGGAGTCGATTGCTGCACAGTTCGGGAAGACCGTGCTGCGGGAAGTGGACGAAGAAGCATTTTATCAGGCTGTCCCGGAACTGCGGAAAACCTGTTCCGACCGTGCTGTTCTGCGTGCTGCACATTTCTTTGCTGAAAACCGGCGTGCAGTACAGGAGGCAGAGGCACTGGAATCCGGGGATATGGACGCATTTCTGGCACTTGTAAACCAATCGGGGGATTCCTCAGCAACACTTTTGCAGAATCTGTACTCCTGCATGCACCCTGCACAGCAGGCGATCCCTCTGGGTATCTGGATGAGCAGACGGGTACTTGGTCAGGCTGGCGCAGTCCGGGTACACGGCGGCGGTTTTGCCGGAACGATTCAGGCATTTGTGCCGATAGAAAAGAAACAGGCATATGTACAGGAAATGAACCGCATATTCGGTGAGGGCAGCTGCTATGTGCTGCGGATTCGTCCCGTAGGCGGTGTGGAATTGACGGAGGTGTAAGGATGCGTATTTTGGTATTGGGCGGTGCTGGTTATATCGGTTCCCATACGGCACTGGAACTGGTGCGTGCCGGGCAGGAGGTCGTGATCGCTGACAATCTGGTGACTGGCTACCGCAAGGCGGTGCCGGAACAGGCAACCTTTTATGAGGGAGATATCCGTGATGCTGCGTTTCTGGACAGACTCTTTGCAGCGGAAAAGATTGATGCAGTCATTCACTTCGCCGCATTTTCACTTGTAGGGGAGAGCGTTACCAATCCCTTGAAATATTATGACAACAACCTCTGCGGTACAAAGGTACTGCTGGAGGCAATGGTACGCCACGGCATTGACAAAATCGTTTTCTCTTCCACGGCGGCAACTTACGGCGAACCGGAAAATATCCCCATTCTGGAAAGCGACCGGACATGCCCCACCAATCCATATGGGGAAACAAAGCTTGCCATGGAGAAAATGTTCCACTGGACAGCCAGGGCACATGGACTGCGCTATGTCTCTCTGCGGTATTTCAACGCCTGCGGTGCAGATGCAAGCGGAACCATTGGCGAAGCACACAATCCCGAGAGCCATCTGATTCCGCTGATTTTACAAGTACCCAACGGAAAGCGGGATGCCATTTCCATTTACGGTACAGATTATGACACGCCGGACGGCACCTGTATCCGTGACTATATCCATGTCACAGATCTGGCACAGGCACATATTCTTGCGGTGCAGTATCTGGCAGAAGGCGGAGAGAGCAATATTTTCAATCTGGGAAACGGCGTAGGCTATTCCGTCCGTGAGGTCATCGAAACAGCGAGAGCCGTCACCGGACATTCCATTCCTGCTGTGGAGACACCTCGTCGTGCAGGGGATCCGGCAAGACTGGTGGCATCCAGCGAAAAGGCAAAGCAAGTCCTGGGCTGGCATCCTGTCCACGACAGCCTGGAGGAGATCATTGCAAGCGCCTGGAACTGGCACAAGAATCATCCGAATGGATATACCGCATAATGCGTTGAAAAACGGAGGTGGAGTATGAAACGTTTTGATGTGACTGCACTGGGAGAACTGCTCATTGATTTTACCGAAAATGGTACAAGTCCCCAGGGCAATCCAATTTTAGAAGCCAATCCCGGTGGCGCACCCTGTAATGTTCTTGCCATGCTGAACAAGCTGGGGAAGAAAACTGCCTTTATCGGTAAGGTGGGCAATGATACCTTTGGCAGACAGCTTGCTGAGGCAGTGCAGCGGAGCGGAACGGACACGACAAATCTGATCTTCGATGATACTGTACACACAACCCTTGCATTTGTGCATACGTTTCCCGATGGCGAACGGGAATTCAGCTTTTACCGGAATCCCGGTGCAGATATGATGCTGAAAAAAGAAGAGGTCATGGAGGATATCATCAGGGATTCGAAAATCTTCCACTTCGGAACGCTTTCCTCCACTCATGCAGGTGTCCGAGAAGCTACCAGACATGCCATCGGGATTGCAAAGCAAAGCGGCGCATGGATTTCCTTTGACCCGAATCTCCGGGAGCCTTTGTGGGATTCTCTGGAGGATGCACGGCAGGAGATCGCCTATGGCTTGTCACAGTGTGATATTCTGAAGATCTCCGACAACGAGCTGGAATTTATGACTGGTACGGACGATTACACAAAGGGCGTGGAACTGCTTCGTGCACAGTATGACAATATCCGGATGATCTTTGTAACCCTTGGAAAGGATGGCAGCCGTGCATACTACAAGGATATCATGGCGGAGCAGCCCACTTTTTCTCAGATCAAAGCCGTGGAAAAGACCGGGGCAGGGGATACCTTTGAGGGATGCGCACTGTCCTATCTCCTGGAACATGGTCTGGATGACTTGACAGAGAAAAATCTGTCAGAGCTGCTCATCTTTGCAAACGCCGGTGCCTCGCTGATCACTACCCGGAAAGGGGCATTGAACGTGATGCCGGAGAAATCAGAAATAGAAGAACTCATTCAAAAATAAAGAAACACCGCGCAGAGACCAGTATAAGTCTTTGTGCGGTGTTCTTTTGTTATAATGCGAGGGCATTATCAATCCATTCCGAACAGATGCAGCAGTTTCTGCCAGAAGTTCCGGCTCTCTTCGGTTTCTTCCTCAGGCTCCTCTTCTTCGGGAATCTCAATGGCATCTGTTTTCATGACAAACTGGACAGATTGTACGCTGGTATTTTTCTCCGATACAAAGGAAACTGTCTCACTTTCGCCGCCCTGGATGGAAGCGATCATTTCGTCGATCTTGTCTGTGATCTCTTTGTCCATACCGGAGGTCTTGCTTTTCAGTTCTCCAGTGCCATCTGCCAGTTCTTCTGCACCATCGCACAGTTCTGCAATGCCATCATACAGTTCCGCTACGCCCTCGTCCAGCGTACTGGAGCCTTCTACCAGGGTTTTGCTGCCTGTTGCAAGGTCAGACACGCCGCCGGTGAGCTGGGAATAGCCCTTGGCGATTTTATCCACGCCGGCAGTATAAGCCAGAATGCCGCCGTCCAGTGAGCTGTACTGCACTGAAAGGGTGTTAATGCCTTTGGAGAGTTCACTGACATTGACCAGCATCGTACTCAGAGTATCTGCCAGTGCTGCAATTGCCTGGTCAAATTCTGTGTAGCTTTGTTCCAATGCATCCAGTCCTGCCGTAAGCTCCGAAACGCCGGCAGAGACAGTGTTCAGATATTGTTCCGTGCCGGCAATGGCACCGTTGTTGCCGTTCAGAAGCTGTACCACCTGGGTGAGCTGCTCGATCTGTGCCTGGAGCTGTGCCGCCTGTTCCTCATAGCCAGGCACGCCCTGGATCTGTGCCAGCGTCTGGCTCAGCTGATTGATCTGCGCTGTGAGGCTGTCGATTGCCTGGGTATTTCCGGCAACAAGTGTGTCAATGTCCAGACCGTTTGCGGACATGGCAGCTTTGTACTGTGCATAACCCAGATTGGTTTGCAGTTCCTGTGCGCCGCTTTTCAGACTGGTTATAGCAGTTTTGATCTCGCCGGAAGCTGCTGCCAGCTTCTTCACATTTTCCGTATCTGTGGAAACTGCGTCAAGGGCAGACTGGATTTGTGCCAGAGCAGATTTGACCTGTGCAGAACCGGAGGTGAGTGTATTCGACTGGGCATTCAGTTCATTGATACCGCTTTGCAGGGTGTAGATACCTGTGGACAGCTTTTTTACACCGCTGTCCAGACTTTTTGTTCCCTCGGAAAGCTGCGAGGAACCGTCCTTTAAGGAATTGCCGCCCTCTTTCAGCTGGTCGGAGCCATCGCTGACTGATTTTGCACCGTCGTCAATCTTTTCCACGCCGTCGTTCAGCTCTGTAACCTTGTCTGTGATCTCGCTGTCATCGTATTCGATATCCAGATTCATTTTTACGCCGTTGATGGAAACAGCGGGCATTTCAAAGTCCTTGACATCCGCAGTAATGACGGTGTCAATGCCCTTATCGGGAAGAATGGTATAGGAAAGCTGCTTGCTGCTACCCACATTTGCCTGCGTTGCATCAACAGCCTGGATATTGGAGCATATCTCTGTATCCAGTGTAAATGCAGCCTGTAATGCATAGCTTTCAAAAAAATCATTCTCACAGTCCGGATTCTTTTCAATCCGGAAGCGTATTTCCAGACTGCCGCTCTTTCCGGCAATCTCCTCCGGGGACATTTCCTTTCCGTCCAGTGTATACCGGATGGAGATATTCCACGGAATCTCCACATCTGACATGCTGCCCTGCATATAAGCCTTTTCTGCCTGTGTGGAAAAGGTGATCTTGTCACCGTCAACCCTGATCTCGTCATTGGTATTCAGCATTTTTACGCTGTCATAGGTGCCATAGTCTGTATTGTCACCCTTACCGAAAATATTGACCGCATAGACGTCATTCACAGAACCGTCCGCATTTGCCATAACATAAATGACCTCTTCTTTCGGAGAAGTCTCTCCGGCAGGTTCTGCCGTAACAGTAACCGGGAGCATTGCAGGTACTGCCATAGCTGCCGCCAGTCCCGCACAGATGGTTTTCTGAATCATTCTTTTTTTCATTGCAATCACCTCATACGCCTTGATAAAAATTTGTACTTTATGGGCACCTCTAAAAACCTAAAACGTTCGTCAAAATGCCCAATGAACACCGTCTTCGTCGTTGCAAAACCTTGCCAG
>JBJFHO010000257.1:0-25583 GCA_051893675.1 Ruminococcus sp.
TCACGAACGAACATATAAGCTTCGTCCAGCTTCTTTACGGTCTTCTGCAGATCGATAATATAGATACCGTTCCGCTCGGTGAAAATGTACGGAGCCATTTTCGGGTTCCATCTTCTGGTCTGGTGACCAAAGTGTACGCCAGCTTCCAGGAGCTGCTTCATTGATACTACGCCCATTGTGTAGTCCTCCTAATATATTGGTTTTGCTTCCTCCGCATTTCCTATAGAATGCACAACTCTGCCGATATGCAAAGCACCGGCACATTCCAGGACATGCGTGCGAACTGCCTTTTTATTATACCAAAAAAGGTCGGTTCTGGTCAAGGTTTCTGCATGAAAAATATTCCCGTTAATTCCTCTTGGTTTTTGTGCATATTGTACAATTTTCAAAATCCTCCAGTGCCACCAGGATGGTATCCTTTCCGATGAGATGGATCTGACGGAAGCCGATGACGCAGTTTTCCCTCGGTCCGAACAAGCCCAGTATCCTCGGTCTGCCGTACAGGATTAGGGCTGTCACCGCTGCGGTTTCCGCATCCAGTTCCAGATCATCCACTCGTCCCAGATTTTCCCCGTTGACCACATTGATGACATCCTTGCTGCGCAGTTCCTCCAGCGTACAGACCATTGCAATCACCTCTGTGAGAGAATATGCGCAATTTCCCGGAATCTTTCATGCAAAGATACGATACAGCAGCGTTGCAATCAGATCGACACCAAACACCGCCGCCGCAATACCGCTCACCCAGTTCAGTACCCGCCTGGACATCAGTCCCGTCAGCTTTGCAAACAGCGGGCGCAGCAGATACAGGAACAGTACGCCGCCAATGCCGAAGCGGACAGACGGTGAAAGGGCAACACGTGCCTGGAAGTTAATGGCATAATCCGCATAGGTCTGCCACGGCCAGCTGCCGGTTGTCCATTCCAATAAGTAGCTTGCAGCAAGTTCAATGAGAGTTGCCACCACGCCGCATCCCACAAATATGACAATGGGACGAAGCCAGCGGACACTCCATTTCAGTTCCATCTCCATGAACTTCCCGAAGCACAGAATGAATGCCAGCATCCCCACCCCGTACACCGGGCAATAGGGACCGAACAGCACACCCCGGTTGCTGAATCCCCAGTGATAGACCACGACTTCCAGAAATACCTCATAGCACCAGCCGATAATCGCCGCCATGAGAAAATAGAGGAACAGTTTCTGGACTGTTTCCAGGTTCAGTTTTTTCATTGTAACACCTCATTTTGTCAGAAACGGCAGGCATTTTCAAACTGGAAACGCCTGCCGCATTCAAGAACGATTGATTGTTTTATGAAGTTACTTCTTCTCTGCAACTGCCTTCTTCGCCACAGCTGCAATGTTATCTGCGCAGAGACCGAACTCCTTGAGCAGATCCACAGCCGGACCGGAGTGACCATATTCATCGTTAACGCCGATGCGGACTACCGGAACCGGACAGCAGGAAGTAACGGCTTCTGCCACTGCACTGCCCAGACCGCCGATAACGCTGTGCTCTTCCACAGTCACCAGCAGACCAGTTTCCTCAGCTGCCTTACAGATCAGCTCAGTATCCAGCGGCTTGATGGTGTGGATATTCAGCACACGTGCGTGAATGCCCTCAGCCTCCAGCTGCTGTGCAGCCTGCATTGCCTCAGAAACCATAAGACCAGTGGCTACCAGTGTCAGGTCGTTGCCCTCTCGGAGTGTCAGACCTTTACCGATGGTGAACTTGTAAGTTGCCGGATCGTTGAAGATCGGGGCAGCCAGTCTGCCGAAACGCAGGTAAACCGGACCCTCGTGCTGGATGGCAGCCTCTACAGCAGCCTTTGCCTCAACGTCATCTGCCGGGTTGAGGATGGTCATGCCCGGAATGGTACGCATCAGGGCGATATCCTCGTTGCACTGGTGGGTTGCACCGTCCTCACCTACGGAAATACCGGCATGAGTTGCGCCGATCTTTACATTCAGATGGGGGTAACCGATGGAATTGCGGACGATCTCAAATGCTCTGCCAGCTGCAAACATGGCAAATGTGCTGGCAAAGGGAATCTTTCCGGCAGTTGCCAGGCCGGCAGCCACGCCCATCATATTGGCTTCGGCAATACCGCAGTCGAAGAAACGCTCCGGATATGCCTTCTTGAATATGCCGGTTTTGGTAGCGGCAGCAAGGTCAGCGTCCAGTACCACCAGATCCGGGTACTTCTCCGCCAGGTCACGCAATGCTTCGCCATAGCTTTCTCTTGTTGCTTTCTTCTGAACCTCTGCCATCGTTTAACCCTCCAGTTCCTTCAGCTGTGCAGAAAGCTCTGCCATTGCCTGTTCATATTCTGCCTGATTCGGTGCCTTGCCGTGCCAGCCAACCTGGTTTTCCATAAAGGATACGCCCTTGCCCTTGACACTCTTCTGAATGATGGCAACCGGCTTTCCAACGACAGTCTCTGCCTCCTGCATGGCTGCCTCGATGGAATCAAAATCATGTGCGTCCATACGGATCACATGCCAGCCGAATGCCTCGAACTTCTCCGGAATCGGCTCCGGCGAGCAGACATCGGTGATCTTGCCGTCGATCTGCAGACCGTTGTTATCCACGATGGCAACCAGAGAATCCAGCTGATAATGCGCTGCGAACATGGCAGCCTCCCAGACCTGTCCCTCTTCGATCTCGCCGTCGCCCAGAATGGTATACACCTTATATGCAGCATTGTCCATCTTCGCTGCCAGTGCCATACCGCAGGCAGCAGAGATGCCCTGCCCCAGAGAACCGCTGGACATATCCACGCCCGGGATATGGATGCAGGGATGTCCCTGCAGCAGTGCACCGATGTGACGCAGGGACTTCAGCTCTTCCTTGGGGAAAAAGCCACGCTCTGCCAGTGTGGAATACAGTGCCGGAGCGCAGTGTCCCTTGGACAGCACCAGACGATCACGGTCTGCCATATCGGGATTTTTCGGATCAACGTGCATTTTTGCAAAATAGAGATAAGTCAGTGTGTCACAGATCGAGAGAGAACCGCCCGGATGACCGGACTTTGCATTGTAGGTACCCTCAACAACACCCATTCGAATGCGGCAAGCTGTTGCCTGCAGCTGTTTTTTGGTCATTTCATCCATTCTATGAACCTCCAATGATTTTGATATGGAACCTTGCGATGATGCAAAGTTATTCGGAAGATCCGCATAAAATATGATCGATCAGCTCTGCAATTGCATGTGTTTCACAGGAATTTTCAAGCTGAATATCCACAATTTCTTTGACGCAGGGCTGTGCGTTGGACGGACAGGCGCTGATATCCGCTTCCTGCAGCATTTCGAGGTCGTTATCGAAATCCCCCGCTGCCACGATACGCAGCTCCGGCATACCGCACAGTGTCCGGTATTTCCGCAGTGCACTTCCCTTTGTCGTACCCTTGGGCAGCATTTCATAAAACCGTGCCTCAGACTGCACAAAATCTGCACAATCCCAGCCCTGCGCCTGGAAAAATGCGACCAGATCGGGCATTCGTTCCGGTGCAATGGCAAAGAGTACCTTGAGCCATCCCCCTGCCGGGATTTCCTCCGGCATCATGAGGATGGGTTCCACCTGGCATATCTCCAGATGCTCCTTTTCGTATTCCGTCATGCGTGACACATACGTACCGTCCTCCCGGAGAATCTCCGCAGAAACATCCGGGAATGCATCCAGCACTGTCCGTGTAATGGAGACAGCCTCTGGCGGCAATGTCACTGTATCCAGCATGTTCCCGGAAACCGGGTCATATATTGCCGCACCGTTGAACAGGATCACCGGCATATCCGGCTGCAGCTTCTGCAAATACCGCTGCGATGCCTGCAATGTCCGTCCTGTGGCAATGGCAAATCTGCCGCCCTTTTGCCGGAATTCCGTAATGGCTGCAAGATCTGCCGGGGTGATCTCCTTGCTGGCAGGCAGCAGTGTTCCGTCCAGATCTGTCAGCAGCAGAGTGTTCTCCAGTGTTTCCATAGGCACGCTCCTTTTCAGGATTTCAGTTGCCGGAGTACTTTTTCAAAATAGTCCGGCAAGGGGCTTTCGAATTCCAGATATGCGCCGGTAGTCGGATGGAGAAATCCGATCTTGGCGGCGTGGAGGCACTGCCCCTCGATGCCGGGAAATGCCTTTCCATAGACATCATCCCCCAGCACCGGATGCCCCATATATGCCAGATGCACACGTATCTGGTGGGTACGTCCCGTCTCCAGCCGCAGCCGCAGATGGGTGGCACGCTGATATTCTGTCAATACTTCATAATGCGTCACAGCCGGCTTGGAATTCTTCTCGGTCACGCACATTTTTTTCCGGTCTACCGGATGGCGTCCGATGGGTGCCGAGATTGTCCCCGCAGGCTCCCGGAAATGTCCCATTGCAACCGCCTGGTATTCCCGTGTAAAGGTATGCGCCTGAATCTGCTCTGACAATGCCTGATGCGCTGTATCATTTTTCGCCACCATGAGCAAGCCGCTGGTAAAGCGGTCGATGCGATGCACGATACCCGGTCGAATCACGCCGTTGATACCGGAAAGCCGGTCGCCGCAGTGGTAGAGCAAGGCGTGCACCAGCGTTCCCGTGGCATGTCCCGGTGCAGGATGCACCACCATACCCTTGGGCTTATTCACCACCAGCACATCATCATCTTCGTAGACGATATCCAGAGGAATATTTTCCGGTTCCAGAGAAAGCGGTTCCGGTTCGGGCAGCACGATCTCCACCACATCACCGCTGCGCTGGCGGTAATTCTTCGGCACAGGCTTTCCGTTTACGGTAATATGTCCCTGTTCCATGCGGGATTGCAGCAGAGATCGTGTCAGAGAGATCGTCTCCTGAGCAGCCAGCCATTTGTCCAGCCGTTCTCCTGCCCCTTCCGGTGGGATTTGCAGCGTCATTTTCTCAGGCATCCTCCGACTCCTTTTCGGCAGTTTCGGATACAGTGCCCTCTTTCCCCTGCTTTTCCAGCTTCGGGTCGATCAGGAAGAAGTACAGGGCAAACAAAATCACGCCGATGACAACGCAGCAGTCTGCGAAGTTGAAAACGGCAAAGTGAAACAGCTTGACATCCAGATAATCCACCACAAGTCCGCCCCGGAAGATCCGGTCAATGAGATTCCCGATGCCGCCGCCGATGATCAGCGTCAGGCTTGCCGTCAGAAGCTTCGACTGTTTTCCCCGATGAATGAGCCAGTAAATACAAACGCCCATCAGCGCAGACGTCAGCACGATCAGCAGCCAACGCATTCCCGAAAAGCTGCTGAACACAGCGCCGTCATTTTCCAGATAGCGCAGTCCCAGAATCTCCGTGTCACCGAAATGCAGAAACTGCATCTTCCCCACGGGTTTCAATTCCAGGATTGCCCAATATTTTATCAGCTGATCAATGACAGTCAGCAAAATAATTCCAATCAATGCAACGATCAGCACAAATGATTCCTTTCCCGTCAGGACTCCGATACAACCGAAGCGCAGCGTGCGCAAAGTGTCGGATGTGTGGCATTCTTGCCCACACTGTCCAGATACATCCAGCAGCGCTCGCACTTTTCTCCGGATGCCCGTTCTACTGTATAAGTTGTCTCACCGGCATCTGCCTTGACTACGCTGACAGAAGAAACGATCAGCACCTTGGCAAGCACATCGGCTGCCTCAGACAGGATTGCATACTGGGCATCGTCTGCAACAGAAATGGTCACAGCTGCTTCCAGAGACTTACCGATTAGCTTTTCGTTACGCTTTTCCTCCAACACCTTGTTGACATCCATACGAGTCTGGTAGATCAGTTCCCACTTTGCCAGGAATGCTGCATCCTCGGTGATACCGCTTGCCTTGGGCATTTCGTTCAGGAATACGCTCTTGGCATCATCCTCGGCAGAATGGGGCAGATAGGACCAGATCTCCTCTGCCGTAAAGGAGAGGATGGGAGCGATCAGACGTGTGATGGCACTCAGGATACGATACATGGCAGTCTGTGCTGCACGGCGTTCTACAGAATGCTCAGCCTCGCAGTACAGGCGATCCTTGATGATATCCAGATAGAAGTTGGACAGATCTGTGGTGCAGTAATTATGAATGGCGTGGAATACCACATGGAAATCGAAGGACTCGTAGCCCTCATGCACCTTTTCAATGACGCTGTCCAGACGCATCAGTGCCCAGCGATCCAGTTCCAGCAGCTGGTCATCGGATACGCTGTCACGATCCGGGTGGAAGCCGTCGCCATTGCCCAGGTTACCCAGAATATAACGGGCAGTATTACGAATCTTCTTGTATGCATCCGACAGCTGTCCCAGAATCTCCTTGGAGATACGGATGTCGGAGTGATAATCAGAGGAAGCCACCCACAGACGCAGGATATCTGCGCCGTACTGCTTCACGATCTCATCGGGCATAATGCCGTTGCCCAGGGACTTGGACATCTTTCTGCCCTCGCCGTCAACTACCCAGCCGTGGGTGCAGACAGCCTTATAGGGTGCCGTGCCCTTATATACCACAGAGGTCAGCAAAGAGGACTGGAACCAGCCGCGATACTGGTCAGCGCCTTCCAGATACAGGTCAGCCGGCCACTGCAGGCAGTCGTACTGTTCCATGACAGCCGAGTGGGAAACACCGCTGTCGAACCATACGTCCATGATATCGAATTCCTTGGTGAACTCCTTGCAGCCGCATTCGCACTGTACTTCCGGAGACAGGAATTCCGACAGTTCCTTTGTCCACCATGCGTCAGCGCCTTCCTTCCGGAACAGATTCGCAATGTCACGGATGGTAGTATCGTTGACGATGGGCTTCTTGCAGTCCTTACAGTAAATGATCGGAATCGGTACGCCCCAGGTACGCTGACGGGAAATACACCAGTCACTGCGGTCACGTACCATTCCCTTGATACGATCCTCGCCCCATTCCGGAATCCAGCGGACGTTTTCGATTGCCTGGATGGCTTCATCCTTAAAACCATTTACGGAGCAGAACCACTGTTCTGTTGCACGGTAAATAATCGGCTTGTGGCAGCGCCAGCAGTGAGGATACTGGTGGACGATCTTTTCCGTTGCCAGCATTGCGCCCAGCTCTGTCAGCTTTGCTGCAATTGCCTTGTTGGCTTCGTCGGTATCCATTCCTGCAAATTCGCCGGCTTCTTCCGTCTGACGGCCCTTGTCATCCACGCAGACGAGAATGCCGATGTCGTCGTAATTCTTGCAGACCTCAAAGTCCTCTACGCCGTAGCCCGGTGCGGTGTGTACGCAGCCGGTACCGCTTTCCAGCGTAACATGGTCGCCTACGATTACCGGAGAAAGACGGTCGTACAGCGGATGCTTTGTCTTGATATGCTCCAGCTCGCTGCCCAGGAATGTGCCTACCATCTCGTATTCGGTGATACCAGCTGCCTTCATGGTAGCAGAAACCAGTTCTGTTGCCATGCAGTAGTATTCCTCGCCAACCTTTACCAGTGTATACTCATAGGACGGACCCACGCAGATCGCCAGGTTACCCGGAATTGTCCATGTGGTGGTTGTCCAGATAACGAAATATACCTGTTCCTTGGCGATACCCAGATTTGTGAACAGACCCTTGTCATCTGTCACCTGGAATTTCACATAGATGGAGTAGCAGGGATCGTTCTCATACTCGATCTCCGCCTCTGCCAGCGCAGTATTGCAGTCCGGGCACCAGTAAACGGGCTTCAGACCCTTGTACATGTAGCCACGCTTTGCCATTTCGCCGAATACTTCCACCTGACGTGCTTCATACTCCGGCTTCAGGGTAAGATACGGATCGCAGTAATGTCCCAGACTGCCCAGCCGCTTGAACTGTGCCATCTGATTCTTGACATGGGTCATGGCAAAATCCTTGCAGTGCTTGCGCAGTTCTACCGGTGAAATAGCGCCGTTTTCCACGCCGATGGACTTCATGGCTTTCAGCTCGATGGGCAGACCGTGTGTATCCCAGCCCGGCACATAGGGCGCACAGAAGCCGCTCATATTCTTATACTTGATAATGAAATCCTTGAGCGTCTTGTTGAGCGCCGTACCCAGGTGGATCTCACCGTTGGCATAAGGCGGACCGTCATGGAGAATATAGCGGGGCTTTCCCTCATTCTTGGCGATCATTGCCTCATACAGGTTCTCGTCCTCCCATTTCTGCAAGGTATCCGGTTCCCGCTTCGGCAGATTTCCACGCATGGGAAAATCTGTTTTCGGCAAATTGATGGTAGTATTATAATCCTGTGACATAGCTTGATCCGGCTTTTCCCCGCAGGCAAAAAGCCGCTCCTTTCCCTGAAATTAATCTTTGTCCTGCAGATCTCCGAACCGGGAGTCATATGCGCCCTGGATGGTCTTTGCAGAGAACTGTGCAGAAGCAAACGGATCCGATGCAGACGGTGCTGTCACATCTTCTTCCGGGAGCTTCGGTGCTTCTGCCTCTTCTGCAACACCAAAGGTATCGTCATCCTCTTCCGGCATTGCAGAGAGCATATTCAGATGCTCCTTATACATATCGAACAGCGCCTTCTTGAAGTCAGCAACCTGCTTCTTGGCAGCAGCCAGCTTCTGGTGCGCCTCTTCAATTTCCGCCTCGTTCTTTTCGATGAGTGCGTCATGCTGTACGGTCACCTCATCCATCATTGCATCTGCCTTTTCCTTTGCCTTTGCAATGATATCTTCTGCCTGTGCATTTGCCTCGGCGATGATCCGGTGACCTTCCTTCTGTGCACCGAGCAGCGCATCCTTCAGCGCATCCTCGTCACGCATGTATTCCCGCACCTTGTCCGCCAGAACCTGGATCTTGTTATTGCTGTCCTCCAGCTCCCGCTGTGCGATCTCGACTTCTTCCTCCAGTTTGTTCAGGAATTCGTCGATATCCTCCTGCTTATATCCAAAAGCAGCCTTTTCGAACCGAAGTTCATGGATTTCACTTGCGCTAATCATAAGGTATCTCCTCTCACTGATATTTTTGTATCGTTATATGATATCTCCCTTTCCGGGTGGTGCCGTCCACGGATTCCAGCAGGAATTTGCCGTATCCCCGGACAGAAAACACATCTCCGGTCTGCATGGATGCAGAAGGAGTCTCAATCGCTGTATGACGGCAGGTCAGCCTGCCCTGTCGGATAAGCTGCACTGCCTTTTCCCGGCTCAGGCGTGTGACAAAAGCCACCACTGCGTCTGCACGCAGAGATGCCACTGTTCCATTCAGCGTCAGGAACGCCGTATTCGCCGACAGACAGACCGGATCATCTCCCGTCACACTGACGCCGGTTTTTCCCACCTGATGTACCTCCTGCACGATGACAGGAGCGACATGGGCACACACAAATGCCTGGGTCATGCGGGCGTCGATGAGGATATCCCCCACCGTATCCCGTTCCAGATTGCACGCCATGAAAGCACCCAGAAAGTCACGGTGCTCCGGCGGTTTTGCTGCCCGGTAGGAAAAGGTCAGGCATTGTATGGGAAATTGTTCCCGTGTTACCGGAATCCACTCCGGCGCAAAGCAGAGCATGACACGCCGGGCATGTTCCACACCGCCCCACATGGTACAGGTGACGCCGGCGGCATGGGCAATGGCTTCTGCCATAACGCCGTCCTCCTGAGGGACAAAGTCCGTGAAGTAGGGACGACTGTCCCGGTCGCAGCGTACCGCCAGGTCGCTCCAGTGGGCTTTCATGAGCTGTACAGGGTCAGAGCCTTTGCAATCTGACATGCCCATACTTGTCCGTGGAATTAAACCAGACCGCTGTCCTGAAGCTCGCCCACGATGCTGTCGCCGTCAAAGCCGACGTTCTGGGGAATGATCAGGAATGTCTGATTGGCAATGGGCTTGATTCTGCCGTGCATGGAATATGCTGCGCCCACAACAAAGTCGATGATCCGGCGCTTTTCGTCATCATTGATGCCCTCCAGATTCAGGACGACTGTCTTGTTCTGCATCAGATAGTCAGCCACCTTCTTGGAATCGGAGGTGTATGCAGTTGCCTTTACCAGTACCACCTGGAATTGTGCTGTTGCCTTGATGGTGGCATAGCGCTCATTTCTGCGCTCACGTCCCTCGTCATAGGACGGTGCCGGTCTGGAATAGCCTGCGGATGCAGACGATGCAGCAGAAGCTGCACCTGCAGAAGGCTCCTCCTCCGGTGCAGTCATATTGGGGGTCTCCGGCTCATTCTCATCTGCCGGCATAAAAAAATCTTTCAGACTGTCTAATACGTTCATAATACTCTCCATTCTCCGCACAACTTGATATTACAGACAGCACCGTGGAGCGTGCGGTTACGATGTGTCCTTTCATCTCACACATAGGATGGCGGATGTGATTTACTGATATTTTCTCGCCCCGAACAAGGCAGAGCCTATGCGGACGAGGGTCGAACCATAGCGAATGGCGGCGGTATAATCCCCCGACATTCCCATCGACAAGATGTCCATATCTATATTATCCATTTTTTTGGACGAAATGTCAAGATAAAGTTGCTGCATTTGGCAAAGAAATTTTTCATTTTCCCCTGCCGGCGGGATGGTCATGAGTCCTCGTACATGTACAGAGGACAATTGTCCTATCCCCGACAACAATTCTTCCAGCTGTTCCGGTGCAACGCCGCTTTTGGATTCTTCTCCGCCCACGTTCACCTCAATGAGAATATCCTGTACCTTACCCACACGTGCCGCATGGCGGTCAATTTCCGCAACAAGACGGATGCTGTCTACGGAATGGATCAGCGTCATATCCTCAATGATATATTTCACCTTATTGGTCTGGAGATGCCCGATGAAGTGCACCTCTGCTTCCGGCAGGTAAAATTCCTTTTTGGATAAAAATTCCTGGACACGGTTTTCGCCCAGTGTCCGGATGCCGCAGCCGATGGCGTGATTCACTGCCTCAGGCGCAACTGTTTTTGTGACTGCCATGAGGGTGATCTCCTCAGAGGGCTTACGGTATTTCGCCTTTGCCTCTTCTATCTCATAGGTGATCCGCCTGTAATTTTCGTCGATATAGCCGAAGTTAGTTTCCATTTGCATCAATCCCTTCCACAATGATAGAATCATAGAGCATCAGATAGCCGTCCCCGGCATTCATATCCGAAAGCACATAATCCTTGCCCTCATAGATCACATCCAGGCGGCGGAACTCGATTTTCTCTCCGTCCTGCACATAGACGCCGCGGCTGTTCACTACCTGGGTAGTCTCCTCGCCGGTCTCTTCATCTGTGACAGTTTCCTCCACGTCCTTGAAGCGGATGGCATCCCGGGGCACCTTGATGCCCTCATATTCTCCCAGGATCATCTCCACATTTTCCGTGCGGTTCTGGACAAAGTCCGAGGTCATGGTCTCGCAGTACAGAACCACCATAACCTTGCCGTCCTCGCCGGTGCTGCGCAGTTCCTGAATCGTTGCCTTTGTCGATGCGGAAGAGGTCAGCAGCTTCAGTGTAACGGTATCTCCCACCTTGTACTTCTGTTCCTTGTTGTCGATGATACCCACCATATACCAACCGTACCGGGCAATGGATTTTCCGATGACGCCGTTGCTCTGGGTTTGTTTTGTACTGCTGTTTTTTTCCTCCTGGGTGATCTCCTGGATCTGTTCCGGGGTGATATTCTCCAGATTTTCTATGGACAGAGTGGATTCCAGCCCGTCCACGTAGCTGACGAAATAGGACGCACTCTCCGAAGTCACAGTTCCCACCGCCTGCGTCTGGGCACTTTTCAGGGATTGTATCTGTGCGGTAAGATCGCTGATCTGCTGGGCGAATGAAACCTCGCCCTGACTGACAACGATCTGATAGGTACTGTATGCCTCCACGAACTTCTGTTCGGCGGATGCCATGGCACTGAGATCTGACTGATCCCGTTTCTGCACGATCTCCCTGTAATACTGGGAGATCTGCCGGGACAGGTCAGCGGGCTGGGCTTCTGCCAGCGTACCGGGATTGGAGATGCGCTCCAGAACATCCAGCTTTTCCTGCAATGCGGCGATCTGCTGTTTCTGTTCAATAGACGCTTCGTCGGGATAGATCTCCGCAATGACATCGCCCACTGCGACCTTTCCGCCGTCAGGCACCTGATAGCTGACTGCGCCGGTGCCGCTGTAGGTGAGCACGGTCTCATCCCGGACGTAGACGCCCTCAAAGAGCTTGGATTCATCCGCAGTCGCCCGGATCGCCGTTTCGGTCTCATAGCTGGTATCCACAAAGTGATAGAAGATCGTGCCGATGGTCACAAGAACAGAGGCAGAGAGCAGCACCAGCAAAACGTTATTCATTTTATTGCTGGAGTTCATGCAGCATTACCTCGCAAAATCAAAATTCTTTTTCCTCGGCATCCAGAATGGAAATGGGATGTGCCGGGATGATGGTAGAAATGGCGTGCTTGTACACCAGATTCTGTTTGCCGTCGCATTCAAGGATCACAATATAGCTGTCGAATCCCTTGACGGTTCCCTTGAACTGATATCCGTTTGTCAGAAAAATCGTGACGCCGATCCGTTCTTTTCTTGCCTGATTCAGGAATACATCCTGCAGATTCAAAAGTTTATTCATTGCTGAGATCTCCTTTTTTATCAAACATATGCTTTCTCTCTCTGTTTCAACGAAAGCTCACTCTATATTATAGCACATTAAATCGGACTTGGCTATAATTTTTTGACATTTTTCCAGAATTTCTTGTTTCTTGTCAAACTTGTCGATAATTATCCACTGAATTGCACTATTTTTACGAAACCACGTCAACTGTCGTTTGGCATATCTTCGGGTTTCCTGTTTGATTTTGTCGATACATTCGTCAAAAGACATGGTTTTTTCGAAATATGGTATCAATTCCTTATAGCCGATGGCATGATACGCCGTGCGGAGTGCCTCGTTCTGATAGACGGCATATGCCTCTTCCACCAGTCCGTTCTGCACCATCTGATCTACCCGTGCATTGATCCGTTCATACAGCATTGCACGGTCTGCAAAGGTCAGCCCGATCTGCAAAGCATGATACGGGCTTGGCAGGCAATGGCTTTCCGCCTTGCAGTCCGTAAAGGTCTTTCCCGTAGTCATGCACACTTCCAGCGCACGTACCACCCGAACCAGATTGTTGGGATGTATCTCCGCTGCCGCCTGGGGGTCAAGCTGTGCCAGACGTGCGTGGAGTGCTTCGTTGCCGTTGGCGGATGCATACGCCAGAAGCTCCTGCCGCAGTGCCGGATCCTGTTTCGTAGGTGCCAGCTGGACATTGGACAGCAGCGAAGAGACATAAAGTCCCGTGCCGCCCACAATGACAGGCAGATGCTTTCGTCCATGTATCTCTTCAATCAGCGGCTTTGCCAGTGCCAGATAATCCGCCACGCTGAATGCGGCATCCATGGGCACGCACCCGATCAGGTGATGGGGTATCCCCTGCTGTTCCTCCGACGTCGGCTTTGCAGTGGCAATATCCAGTCCCGTATAGATCTGCATGGAATCCGCAGAGACAACCTCTCCGCTGTACAGCTGGGACAGCATGACACCAAGGGCTGTTTTTCCCGATGCCGTAGGTCCCACCACAGCCAGTACTGGTATTTTTTCCGATTCTGTCATGGATCACGTCCTCCGGAATTGCTTTTCCAAGTCGTATTTTCGAATGACGAACATCACCGGTCTGCCGTGAGGACAATGCCGGATCTCCTCATTTTCCCAGACCTCCTGCGCCAGCTTCTGCAATTCCCGGATATCCGTATGATCGCCGGAACGTATCGCCGATTTGCAGGCAATGGAGTGGAGCATATCATGAAAGGTATGCACCTGAGGATCCGCCTTGCCTAGTGCCAGATTATGGGCAATTTCTGCAATCACCTCGTCCAGATTCAGTTCCAGGACAAAGGACGGCACCGCAGTGGTGATCAGCCGGGGCGGTGTACTGCAATCAAAGGAGAAGCCCATTTCCGCCAGCCGGGGGAGATTTTCCTGAACCGCAGAGAATTCCTGCATGGACAAAAGTGTTTCCGTGGGACGAAGCAGCATCTGGCTGGTCTGCTTTGTTGCACCGGAACGCAGACGTTCAAAAATGACACGTTCGTGAGCTGCATGCTTATCGAAGATCAGCAGCTTTTCCTCATCCTCCGCCTCTGCCAGAATATAGTTCTGGAAAATCTCTCCCAGGACACGGATTCTGCTGTGTTGTTTCTCCGGCGGCGGTAACTGTTCCGGCTGAGGCTGTATCTGCGGCACAGGCTTCGGCTTTGCCGCAAAGGCACGGCTGTCCAGAAATTCATAGCCTTCCACAGAGACCGGATTTTCTTCCGGCGGTATTGCATCCGCTTCCGGTGTATCCGGCAGCACCTCCTCCGGGACAATTTCCGGCAGTACCGTTTCCATCCGGGGAATTGTAACAGCAGTCCCGGTTGCCGTCAGGGAAGAAGCCATACTGTTTTGTATCGGTTCCGGATGGCGTATCTCCGGCGGCAGGAATACCTCCGGTTCTTCCTCCGGTGACGGCGGTGAGGGCAGTTCCGGCTGGACGAATTCCTGCTGGGGTTCCGTAGGCGCTGTCCAGTCCTTCTGGGGCACACGCTCCATCTGGAAATCGTAGATCAGACCATTTTGCATAAGGGCATTTTTCACGGCAAAGAACAGGCTGTCCATAACGGCTTTTTCGTTGGAGAACCGTACCTCTGCCTTTGCCGGGTGAATATTCACATCCACCTGCGCCGGCGGTACCTGGAGCATCAGCACGCAGGTGGGGAACTTCCCTACCATAATGAGATTCTGATAGGCATTTTCCAGTGCAACGCTGCACTGCTTCGAACGGACATATCTGCCGTTGATAAAGAAGTTCTGGAATGTCCGGTTGGAACGGGAATACAGTGGTTTTCCCACAAAGCCCCGGACAGTGTTCATGCCGTCCGCATAGTCCACCGGGATCATGTCATGGGCAAATTCCTTGCCGCAGATGGCGTAGATGGCGGCATAGAGATCGCCGCTTCCGTTGGTACGGAATTCCGCCCGGTTATCCCGGATCATCCGAAAGGCAATATCCGGATGAGACAGTGCGATCTTCTGGACGATCTGACTGACGGCATTGGCTTCGGCAACATCCCGCTTCATGAATTTCTGGCGTACCGGCACATTGAAGAACAAATCCCGTATCAGCAGTGTGGTACCATCGGGACAGCCTGTCTGTTCCGGTTCTCCGGCAATGCCGCCCTCGATGGTATAGCTGGTGCCATATTCGTCCTCTTTCCGTTTTGTCAGCACTGTCACCTTTGCCACCGCCGCAATGGACGCCAATGCCTCACCCCGGAATCCCAGAGTGAAGATCTGGTCGAGATCCTCTTTTTCCGTGATCTTACTGGTGGCATGGCGGAGAAATGCCGTGGGTACTTCCGACGGTGCCATGCCGCAGCCATCGTCCACGATACGCATGTATGTCGTACCGCCGTTTTTGATTTCCACGGTAATATGCTTCGCTCCGGCGTCAATGGCATTTTCCACCACTTCCTTGATGACGGATGCCGGACGCTCAATGACCTCACCAGCAGCGATCAGCTCCGAGATCTCTTTCCGCAGCACTGTAATATGCGGCATGACAACACCTTCTTTCCTGGGATAATCTGCACTTGCCCCTTTTTCAAGGGAAAGGGGGAATGAATTAGGAATTAGGAATTAGGAGTTAGGAATGAGGAATGATGGTATCTCCTGCGGAGATATATTTTAAATATGTGAGCGCAGCGAACACCATCATTCCTAACTCCTCATTCCTAATTCCTCATTCCAATCACGACAGCATTGCTGTCAGGTCTGCCAACAGTTCCCGGCATTCTGCATCGCTCAGCTCTGCCAGATGTGTCTTTTGCAGGGTGGCAATGACACGCTCCTGCTGCATAGCGGCAAAGCTGATCTGTCCGGTCTGGGCATGCTTCTCACCTGCACCCGATGCCGCCTGTGCTTCCATCTCTGCCAGCAGCTGCTTGGCACGCTTTACCACCTGCTCTGGCAGTCCGGCAAGCTTTGCTACGGCAATTCCATAGCTGTCATCCACACCGCCGGGCACGATCTTCCGCAGAAACCGGATGGAATCCCCATGCTTCTTCACGGCAACGCTGTAATTCTTCACGCCGTCGATCTCCTGCTCCAGATCAAGAAGCTCGTGATAATGGGTAGCGAACAAAGTCTTGCAGCCGATTTTCCGGCTGCTGATGTATTCCGCAACGGCACGTGCAATGCTGACGCCGTCCAACGTGGAAGTACCTCTCCCCACCTCGTCCAGAATGACAAGGCTGTTCTTTGTGGCGTAGTTCAGGATATCCGAGACCTCTTTCATCTCCACCATAAAGGTACTCTGTCCGGCAGTCAGATCGTCCGATGCACCGATACGGGTAAAGATCTTGTCCACCACGGATATTTTCGCATATTCCGCCGGCACAAAGGAACCGATCTGTGCCATAAGGGTAATCAATGCCACCTGACGCATATATGTGGATTTACCAGCCATATTCGGTCCGGTGATCATAAGCATCCGCTGGGACTTGGTGTCCAGATAGGTATCATTGGGCACAAAGACTTCCTCGGTCAGCATACGCTCCACCACAGGATGCCGTCCGGCAGTGATCTGGATACTGCCGTCCACAGCGATCTCCGGCTTGGTATAATCGTTTTCCATGGCAACATTGGCAAAGGATGCAAGTACATCCACCTGTGCCACAGCTGCCGCCGTTTCCTGTACGCTTTTCAGCATTGCCCCCAGGCAGTCACGCACTTCGTTGAAGATACCCTCTTCCAGCCGAAGCACACGATCCTTTGCGCCGAGAATCTCATTTTCCACATTCTTCAGCTCTTCGGTAATAAACCGCTCACTGTTGGCAAGTGTCTGCTTGCGGATATAATCCGAGGGGATCAGATCGTAGTACGACCGTGTCACTTCCAGATAATAGCCGAACACACGGTTATAGCCGATCTTCAAGCCCTTGATGCCGGTACGATCCCGTTCCCGCTGTAAGATTTCGTCAATGATCTGGGTGCCGCCGTTCATGATTTTCCGCTGGCGATCCAGTTCCTCGTGGAAACCGTCCCGGATGACGCCGCCGTCCTTCAGGGTAATGGGCGGATCATCCACAATAGAATTTTCCACCAGAGCTGCTGCACGTTCCAGAGGTGAGATCTGCTGCTCCAGAGACGAGAGCAGCCGGGACGAGGACAGCTTCTGCAATTCCGCTTTCAGTGTCGGAAGCTGCTGCGCCGTCATGGACAGGGATTTCAGATCCCGGGGCGTTGCTTTCTGGTAGATCACACGTGTCATAAGCCGTTCCAGGTCATAGACATTATCCAGCAGTGACCGGACTTCCATGAGTACCAGGCTGTTTTTCACAAATGCCTCCACGGCATCCAGCCGTGCCATGATCTTCACCGGCTGTACCAGAGGCTGTTCCAGCCAGGTTTTCAGGAGCCGCTTGCCCATGGCAGTTCTGGCATCGTCCAGCAGCCAGAGAAGCGAGCCTTTCCGTTCCTTATTGCGGATGGTCTCCGTCAGTTCCAGGTTCCGTCTGGCACCCAGATCCAGTCCCATTGCCGCTGCGCTGTCGTTGACTTCAATGGAAACAAACCGTGCAATATTCCGCTTCTGTGTCTCACGGATATAGTCCAGCATACCGCAGACAGCGCAGGCATCCGCGCCGTCCTCGGAAATACCCAGCATCTCCAGAGACGGCACGCCGAACTGCTGACAGATCAGTTCCCTGCCCTGTGTGAGATCAAAGCATACGTCATCCCGCAGGGAAACGGCGCATTGCAGGCGTACCTTGATGAAATCCATAACCGGTTTCAGGGACAGCGCCTGTGCATTCAGAACCAGCTCCGAGGGAGAATAGCGTGACAGGGTATCCATGACACGCACCGTCAGATCGTTGGATTCCTGAGGGACGCACAGGGACATCTCTCCTGTGGAAAGATCAGCAAAGCACAGTGCACAGGAGCCGTCATTGCCGTAGTACATGGAGCACATATAATTATTGGAATCATCCTCCAGCATACTGCTCTCAATGACGGTACCCGGTGTCACAATGCGTACTACGTCACGTTCCACAAGCCCCTTGCTGAGGGCAGGATCCGTAAGCTGCTCACAGATGGCGATCTTATAGCCCCGGTCTACCAGACGTTTCAGATACAGCTCCACGCTGTGATAGGGCACGCCGCACATAGGCGCACGTTCTTCCAGACCGCACTCCTTACTGGTCAGTGTCAGTTCCAGCTCCCGGGATACCTGAATGGCATCCTCAAAAAACATTTCGTAGAAGTCGCCCAGGCGGAAAAATACCACGCAGTCGCTGTACTTCTCTTTCATCTCTGCATACTGCCGCATTCCCGGCGACAGCTTTTCCTTGGGGATATCTGCTAAATTCATGCTCTCACCTCATCTCCTTGCTGTATGGGCGTATCTCAGTGGCAGCCGCCGCAGGATGCGCAGTTTCCGGTACAGTTAGACAGATCCGGGTGACAGGTATCGGGATCCTCGCCGTTGGCGCACAGTGTCAGGATCATATCCACCTCCTGCATCATGGCATCCATTGCCTCTTTTGCCGCCTGGAATGCAGCCATGTGGGGATTTGCCACGATACGGTCATAGATCTCCTGCACCTGTGCTTCCAGCTGCTGCATCTTTGCATTGTCCCGCTGATCATCGGGCTTTTCCATTTCGTGCTGATAGGACATACGCTTCAGGTTGAATGCCTGAATATCCCCCTGCAATGCCTCGTCACCGTCATTTGCCGCCTTTGCCTGGTGATATGCTGTATAACGGGAATCCGCCTGAATTGCCTTTCCCAGATTGCGTACTGCTTCTTCTACTGCGTTCATGATAGTTCCTCCTCTGCTGCCAAAACGCCTTCTACTGCCCAGTTCCGGGCATCGGTCACCCGGACATCCACAAACTGCCCCATAAGGGACGGATCACCGGGAAATTCCGCAATAATAAACGCCTTGTCCTTTCCCATGAGATAGCCCTTCCGCTTGCTTTCACCTTCCACCAGAACACGGAGCGTTCTGCCGACAAACCGCTTGTAATGCGCCGTAGCGATCTCCCGCTGGAGTGCCAGCAGGCGTTCCATCCGCTGCCGCTTTTCGGCATCGGGTGTATGGTCAACGATCTCCGCCGCCTTTGTGCCCCGGCGTCTGGAATAAATAAACGTATAAATATTATCATACTGCACCTGGCGTACCAGATCCAGTGTGCCCTGAAAATCCGCTTCTGATTCGTTGGGGAATCCCACGATCAGGTCAGTGGTCAGGGAGAAATCCGGATCACGCTGCCGGAGATACGCCACAATTTCCAGATACTGCGCCACGGTATACCGCCGGTTCATCTGTGCCAGAATGGCATCACTGCCGCACTGTACCGGCAGGTGGAGATGACGTCCGATCTTCTTGCCGTTCAGGATAGTATCCAGCAGCTCCGGCGTGGCATCCTTGGGGTGGGAGGACAGGAACCGCACCACGAATTCGCCGGGAATCTCGTCGATCTGCCGCAGCAGTGACGCAAAGGAAACAGGCTCCTCCAGATCTTTGCCGTAGGAGTTGACATTCTGTCCCAGGAGCATGATTTCCTTATAGCCGTCCTGTACCAGCTGGCGTACCTCCTCCAGAATCTGCTCTGGTTTCCGGCTGCGTTCCCGTCCTCTCACGTAGGGCACGATGCAGTAGGTACAGAAATTATTGCAGCCGAACATGACGGGAACTGCCGCCTTGAAGGGATGCTCCCGGGATGGCACAATGCCCTCGTACATGGCATCATATTCCCCTGTATCACAGGCGAATTTCTTCCCCTGAAAATGTTCCAGCAGAAGCTGGGGGAACCGACTCAGGGACGCTGTGCCGAATACGATATCCACAAAGGGATAGTGGGTGCGGACGAATTCCGCCGTATGCTCCTCCGAAGCCATACAGCCGCAAAGTACCAGAATGAGATCGGGATTTTTTGTCTTGTACTGTTTGATATTGCCCAGGATACCGTATACCCTGTCCTCGGCACTTTCCCGCACGGCGCAGGTATTGAACAGGATCAGGTCGGCGTCCTCGTAGGAATCCGTCAGGGTGAAGCCCAGTCCGGTCAGCATCCCCCGGATCCGTTCGCCGTCAGACACATTGAGCTGACAGCCGAAGCTGTGCACATGGGCACGCACCACAGTCCGATCTGCAAAGAGATAGGACTGAATCTGACGGCGCAGTGCATCCGGTACAGCTGCTGAAACACGATCGTTCTGACGTTCCATAAAAACACTTCTCCATTTCTGTTTTCGCAGGACTTTGCCGTCCTCTGAAAAATGACATTACATGTTTTATTATAACACAGTTCGCCGCTGTTTGCAAGGATTTTTTTGCGGAAACCACAGAAACCATTTTTATGATGGGGTGCATGATTCTGGGGAATCCATTTGTATGGAATTCGTGGTGATCTATACTTGTTGGATTCAGTTACAGGCAGAATCATGTCATGGGATATTTGCGTGGAGAATACGGCGGGCGGATGATATCCGCCCCTACAGTTTTCCTCATATTTTCCCTGACCTATCCTGCTTTTCAGAAAACTTCCAGATAATTTTCACGGTCCAATCACAATGGACTGGTATACTACACCCATACTCATTTGAAGCAGTTGTTTCACATGAATACATTCTTCTTACCGCTTCTTCAAAAGAAGCGGACCAACCATACCGTACAGATTTTTCCGGCGTGTCTTTTCCTTCCTCATCCTTCTGAATTGCCCCAGCCGGCAGCCATTCTGCCGGGAACTGTACGTTTTCTATAAAGGGCATTTCTAAATACTCCGAACCCGTCAGATGTGATGCAGATGATGGGTAAGCGGGTTCTTAGAGATGACCTGAGCGAAAAAGAACCGGTGGGTCTCCTCTCCTTTCCCACCGGTTCTTTGTCTGGAGTTGATGCCTATGCAGCCCATGCGATATCACACCCTCAGCGACCACTATCACAGTTATTTCGGACGTCCCGTACAAAAAGCCGTCATTGACGCCGGATTCACCTGCCCCAATCTGGACGGCACAGTCTCCGTTGGCGGATGTATTTTCTGCGACGGCGGCAGCGGTCATTTCACCCACCCCGGTACCATTGCACAGCAGCTGGAACAGGAACGCCTGCGGATACACAAAACAAGCCCCGACGCCGGTCTCATTGCCTATTTCCAGGCACATACCAACACCTACGGCACACCGACATATCTGCGGCAATGCTACGCCGAAGCTCTGGCGCAGCCGGATGTCGTAGGACTTGCCATCGGTACCCGCCCGGACTGTCTCCCGGAACCCGTACTGGATATCCTGGAGGAATTCTCGGCGAAAACTTACCTGACCGTGGAGCTCGGGCTGCAAACCATTCACGACAAAACGGCGGCGATGATCAACCGTGGCTATCCCTACGCCGTATTTTTGCAGGCGTTCCGGGCACTGCGCCGCCGGCATATCCGCATCTGCGTTCATCTCATCAACGGTCTCCCCGGCGAAATGGATGCAGATATGCTGGAATCCGCCCGTGCAGTGGGGCGTCTGAAACCTGACGGCGTAAAAATACACCTCCTGCATATTCTGAAAAATACGCCCCTGGCTGACCTCTGGCGGCAGGGCAAAGTCCATCCCCTTTCTCAGGCGGAATATGTCCAGATCACCGCCGGGCAGTTGGCTTTACTGCCGGAAGAAACGGTTATCGAACGGCTGACAGGTGACGGTGCATCGGAACAGCTTCTGGCACCTCTCTGGAGCCGGGACAAATCTGCCGTGCGCAATGCCATCGGGCAGCACCTGAAACAGACCGACTGCTGGCAGGGGAAATATTTCAAAGAAACATAAAAGGCTGTTGTAGGACAGCAAAATCCTGATTCACAGGTGGATATGGGCACCGCACCGTATTCCTGATGGATTTTGACTGCTGCAACAGCTTTTTTCATGCAAAAAATCCGGAACAGGAGACCTCCATTCCGGATTTGCAACATATTCAATTTAAGTAAAGTAAAGTTGAAAGAACTTTCATTCTTTCGCAAGCGTTTCGATTGGACTCACTCCTCACGTTGTTTCGTACCGTACACAAATTCGCTTCAAAAACCACATATGAAACACGCCCTTTCTACTGAACACGCTTCTATGATTTTTCGTACAATACCGATCAAGCCATGGGACTCACCTTTCCTGTATTCAATTTCAGATAACACAGAACGCTTCTTCCATGGGACTCACCTTTTCTTCGGAGATTTTTTCACCCAAAAATCAAAACAATTCACTTCATGGGAATCACCTAAAGTTTGTTACTTGGTTCCGATCAGCATATATATAAAGACATTTCTGTCGGAGATTCAATGCCGTCATCGCATTGAATTGGAAACCATATGCTGCCAATTCCAATAACAGATTTGCGGCGTAAACAGTTGCTTACGTCATTCATCGAATCAAGCGGCTCACAAATTCATTATCATTACCTGAGTGCCCTCAACCGGTCAGAACCGATTCCTCGCTACCCTCTTATTCTTGTGCAGCCGACGAAGCATCCGACGCTGACAGCATATGCAGCTGTGACTCTTCCTTTGCCATCGGACCTCGCCCTCCTTTTTGATGTAGAATCGTTTCCGCAAAAGGATAAACCTTAGACCTTGGGAAACCTATCGCTTGGAAACCCATCGCCCGGAAGCTTCTCGCCAGCTTCTGTTCGCTGTTCCCTTTCCTTGATATTATCTTACCACACCTGCAAGTGAAAGTCAACAGTTTTTTGCTCATTTTTTCAGTAAAAAACAGCGGTTTTTACAAAAGAAAGAGAATTCGGCATTTCACTTTCCTTTTGTAACCGCGTACATGATAATATTATGTTTCTGTCACCTATAATTATTCTTATTCGTGTGACTTTTCATATATATACCATACAACTATGCCTGTATCTCTGAAAGAAAATCAGAATCATCACGATACACCCGGATGCGTGGACAGAATTAAAATCCCCATTGTAGTACATTGTCACGCCTAAAACTTTACCTTTGATTTCAAGAAGCGTAGGGCGGGGGCTTGCTCCCGCCGTATTTATCTGAAATCTTCAATTGTAGAAAGATAAAGTTTTAAGTGGGACTTTGTAGTAGGGGCGAACTGTGTTCGCCCGCATTGATTCACCCACATATTCATGATGTATATCCAACGGGCGAACAAAGTTCGCCCCTACATTTGCCATGATACCGCAAATTTCAGGTGCACGATACCCACATTCCAGTACACAACACGCCCCACAATAAAAAATGCAGACCAACATCACTGTCAGTCTGCATGATACATACAAATAAGATTACTGTGCCGGAACTTCCGGAGCTGCGGGTGCTTCTGTTACAACCGGCTGTTCTACCGGGACGGTAGTCTGTACGGGCGGTTCTGTTTCCACCGGAGGCTCTGTGGTCGGCGGCTCCGTGGTCTCCGGAACCGGGTTATTGGCGTAGTACACAGTGACCATATAATTCTCATTCAGGTTCACGGTATCGCCCGGTGCAGCATCGGTCTCCTGACCTCGCTTTGTCACAACAATACGGATAATACTTCCGTTGCTGTAGCCCTCATTCTCCTCCGATACGGTGGTATAGGGAATATGCAGTTCATCCAGCTGCTGCGAATAGGAGGTGACGCTGCTTTCGGAATAAGACGGAATCTGGACAGTTGCCGGACCCTTGCTGACCTGAACCTTGACGGGACGGGACGAATCAAAGGTTGCACCGGCTTCGAATTCCTGCCAGCAGATCTGACCGGCACTGTATTCATCGCTGAACACTTCCTCCACGTCAAAGGAGATCCAGGAGGCGTACTGGCTCTTCTGGTTCTCGAAGTTCTTCCCCAGAAGGCTGGGCATGATGCTGTCGCCGCTGGCTTCTTCGGTGGTAGCCTCTGTTTCCACGGGAAGTGTTTCCTGTGTCACAGCCGTGGTCTGCAATGCGGAGGATTCCTCACCGCTGTCGAAGAGATCTCCTGCAAAGACAAAGACGCAGATAAGCAGTACCAGCAGCAGGACAATACCCACAATAATGGGCACTTTCAGCCGATCCACTGCCCCGGCTTTCTGGGGTTCGTTATAGTCCTCTTCCTGATAGTCGTCATAGGCATAATCATCGGAATAGCCTGTGTCGTAGTCGGGATATTCCTCTTCCTCATAGCCATTGTAAGGCTCCTCGGCATAGGGCTGATTCTGAGGCTCAAAGCTCTGGGTATAGCCCGGATCGTAGCCGCCGTAGATCATATCATCCTCTGCGGCATGTTCATCGAAGAGACGTGTCACAAGCTCCGTCACCGTCTGGGTACGCTCAGCGCCGTTGAGATTCAGTCCCTGCATAATGGTATTGGACACATGACGTGGTACATTGGGGTTCAGCACAGCCGGAGCCACCAGGTTATCATTTTCCATACGGCTGATGGCAGAGGGCGGCATAGAACCGGTGAGGACACGATAGATCACGGCGCATACGGCATAGACATCCGTCCAGGTGCCCTGTCTGCCGTTTGCGGCATACTGTTCCGGTGCGGCATAGCCGTTGTAGATCTCGCACTCCAGTTCCGTATTGGCAGTACGCACTGCCGCAATGGAAAAGGCGGTGAGGATGAGTTCCCCTTTTTCCGTCACATAGATCGTATCCGGTGAAATGGCACGGTGTACCACGCCGGAATTATGCAGCAGGCTCAGAGTCGTCATAAGCGGCGGCAGCATACGGGACAGCTGTCCCCAAGTCAGCTCGCCGGCATTGTCTTTCAGATAGTCCACAAAGCGGATGCCGCCTACATATTCATCCACCACATAAGTGGTATTATTTTCCGCAAAGAGATCCACCACAGTGCTCACATGCACCTGACCACGCAGACGTGCCAGGGATTTGTGCAGCTCTGTGAATTCTGCCATAAGTGCCTTATACTGTGCCAGACGTGCCGGAATGACGCTGATGACCGGCGAACCGGTGACACGGTTGCAGAGGTTGTGGGGCATATATTCCCGCAGCAGCACCTTACAGCCGATGGACTGGTCATAGGCGAGATAGGTGATGCCCTCGCCGTTTGCGGCAAGTGCCACGCCCACGATATAGCGCTGATTCAGCTGTGTACCTGGAATGATAAAAGACGGGTCACTCGGAGATTGGTCATAATATCCGCAGTTCGGGCAGACACCCCCGGAAAATTCCGTGCGTTCCATACAGCCAAAGCATAGTTTCCGTTCTCCCAAAGCGATACCTCCTGTTTTTCTTCATTGCTAATTGGGCAGGAAAATGCCGTGATGGCGAATCCTGCACATTTTATTCTACCAGTAACACGAATGGATGTCAACTGTTTTTCGGTAATTTCCTGGCGTCCCAGCCTAAATTGTAGCCATTTGTAACATTTTTGATACTGTTTCGGAACGTTGGAACATATTTTCCCTGCATCATCTGTGCATTCCGTAGGGAACGACCCCTGTGTCGTTCCCCGTCACATTGGGGATATTCGGCGGAACGGTGTGGAATCATTTCCCATGTCCGGCGGAACGGCACGGAGCGGAACGACCCCTGTGTCGTTCCCCGTCACATTGGGGATATTCGGCGAAACGGTGTGAAATCATTTCCCATGTCCGGCGAAACGGTACAAC
>JBJFHO010000258.1:0-5757 GCA_051893675.1 Ruminococcus sp.
TCAATGCCCTCTCCGGTCAGCCCGTGGTACTCCACATATTTTTCTTTTTTCTTTGCCTTTTTCGGCTTTTCCTGTTTTGGTTGTTTTTCTTTTTTCAACAAAATCACCCCTATTAAAAATCCATCCGTATGCCTGCCAGCTGTAATTTTTCCACATTCACCATGGGATTTTCCGTGCGTTTCAGGCTGCCGTGTACTTTTTCCGGCGTTGACAATTCATCTTCCTCAAACTTGTACAGAGAATTCAGGCGGATCTGCCCGTTCTCATAGCCCAGTACCTCTACGATTTCCACGACCTTTCGGGAATGGTCACGAAGTCTGGACAAATGAATAATGAGATCCAGTGCCGAAGCGATCTGCTGCCGTACCGCATCCAGCGGCAATGCAGCAGCACCCTGCAAAACCATTGTCTCCAGACGGCTGAGCATATCCCTTGCAGAATTGGCATGACCCGTAGAAAGGGAACCATCATGACCAGTATTCATTGCCTGCAGCATATCCAGTGCCTCTTCGCCACGAACCTCACCGACTACAATCCGATCTGGACGCATACGCAGAGAGGACTTGATCAGATCTTTGATGGTGATAGCACCTTCGCCGGAGGTATTGGCATTTTTCGTTTCCAGACTGACCAAATTGTCCACCCGGGTGATCTGTAATTCCGCTGAGTCCTCAATGGTAATGACACGCTCATCGGAGGGAATATAATTGGACATTGCGTTGAGAAACGTGGTTTTCCCGGAACCGGTACCGCCGCTGATAAAAATGTTATACCGTGCCTTTACCAGATTTTGCAGCTTATCTGCGATTTCCTGTGTAATAGAGCCATATTCGATAAGCTTCTCCACACTCATAGGCTTTTTGGAAAACTTACGGATCGTGACCGTATCACCGTGCATGGCAATGGGATACAGTACGATATTGACACGGGAACCGTCACGAAGTCTTGCATCGGCAATGGGCTTGGACTGATTGACCTCACGCCCGGAAATATCCACGATTCGGTGAATGATCTTTTTCAGCTCCATGGCGCCGTCAATGCCCTTGCCGCCGAACTTCTGATTGAGACGTACGACTCTGCCGTTTCGTTCCACAAAAATATTGTCTGGACCGTTGATCATTACCTCTGTGATACTCTCATCCATGAGGATCGTATCCAGAATCCCCAGTCCCCGATACATGCCAAAGACACGTTCTACGATCACTGCCTTATCCTGAGGCGAAATATACACCAGCGACTGATCGCTTGCCAGATAGTCATCATTTTCGTCCAGCATACCGGCAACCAGTTCTTTTATGTACTCTTTATAAGTATCATCGTCGGCATCCCGCATCCGTTTCCGGCTCTCTGACTTACTTTTCGCAAACTGGAATCCGCTCTCTGACTTTTCCTCCTGATTGGCAGAAGTATAATCAATCAGGTCGCAGACCTTTCCGACAATTTCCTCCAGAATTTCATTCTGCGTCATTTTCAGCATCCTCTCCTGCACCGTTTACCGCAGCTTCTCAAAAAGCTGAGGCGTGCGGCAGATATTTTGCACAATGGTCTGACGGCTGATCTGCTGATTGTCTTTCAGCCGATAGCGTCCGAATTTCCCCACAACGACCATTCCCTTGGTATAATCCGACAAATCTGCATCTGCATAATATTTGTTATAAATGAGGAACTGTTCTGCTGGTTCTCCCGAAGCACTGCGCTGTTCGATCTGTACATACCGCTGTACCTTTTTCAGTTTTTGATTGGCATGGTCAGACGCATCCATGGTAAATACCAGCTTGTCCGACCGCTGAATCAATGCTGTGGTCAGATCACCTATTACCATACTGGCATCACATAGAATATAGTCATATTGTCTGGAATTGCGGAGCAGCTCCAGAATCTCCCCCAGCGTCTTTCCGGAGAGACATGCAATATCGGCTGCATTTTTACACCCCTTGACAAAGGACAGGTTTTCCGGGTGAATATCCGTTTCATGGCAGACAGCCAGATCAATGGTCTTTTGCAGACTTTCCGGCGTATATTTCCCCCGCACTTCCGCAATCACATCCGAAAACGTTTTGGCATTGTCCGAGGTAAAATAACACTCACTGCAAAACTGTTCCAGATTCAGGTAGAGCACCTTATGTTCCTTGGAAAAGCTCTGGGCACAGGCAACTGCCATGACGGAACTTCCGGCACCGCCATGTACCGGAAAAAAGGTGATCACCTTTGTTTCCTGCGCCTGATTTCCATTGGCAGAAAGTCCTTTCTGCTCCCGGATCAGTGTATGCTGATACACTGACTCGTACAGATCGCACAGCTGCTCATAGATTTTTGGAATACTCTGATATTTATAAATGGTCTTTTCATGGTCAATCAGCTCATGCTTCCCGGAAAGCCATGCAAAGGGGATCTGTCCCAGGGGGATATCCAATTCCTTTTTTTCGGTCAATCCCACAGATTCTCCGCAGAGTACCACATCGAATTCCTCATGTTCCATATATTCCCGCAATTTTTCCAGAGAATCAAAGCCAAAGATCTGCATCTCCGCTGCATACAAATTCAGATAATATTCCAGTCTCTGGACATATTCCATATCCGATTCCAGAATCAGTATTTTCATAGTTCTTTCCCCGCTTCCTCTTTACGCTGAAACCACCTGATCCCAGGTCACATCCTGTCCGACAGATACCGATGCATAGTACAGCAGAACGTAGTACGCATCCGATGCGCTAA
This sequence comes from Ruminococcus sp., assembly GCA_051893675.1. Classification (GTDB taxonomy): domain Bacteria; phylum Bacillota; class Clostridia; order Oscillospirales; family Ruminococcaceae; genus Ruminococcus_C. The sequence continues at coordinate 2,716 of JBJFHO010000258.1, forward strand.
TCGCACCGCTCTCATCCACATCTCCATTCTGGAACAATTCGTCCTCTGATGCATCTGTAATGCCCGACATTGCTCCGAATGATGCCGGTATACCAACAGATTCCTGTGCATAGTATACCAGAATCAGATATGCATCTGTACCATCCACTTTGCCGTCCAGATTCACATCCCCCTTTGACCCTTCGCCCAGTTTGTCCACTGCAACGAAGTTGAGCTGATTGGTATTGCTGTTTGCATATTTCTGCGCAGCTGAATTCGTCCAGCCATAGATGGTAAAGTCCTCGATCTGAATGGAACTGTTATACTCTGTGACAGCCTCCCAGCCGATACTGCTGGGACCCATTGCAGTAGTCGCAGCCGGCAGAATGATATCTGTAAAGGCGCAGTCATAAAATGCAACATCTCCAATGGTATTCAGCTGCATCTGTGATACGGCTTCGATCATTTCCTCAGCCGGATCCAGATCATATTCCGCCGCAATGAGATAATCTATGTCATACGCCGTATACTCAAGCCACTTCTGATAAGTCATTTCCTTTTCCCAGATCTCGCCATCAGACATGCGCAGCCAGATCTCGGAAATATCTGTGCCGGAAAAGGCACTCTGTCCAATGGAAGTCAATGTCTCTGCGAAAATCAGTGTTTTCAGAGATGTCTGACAAAATGCAAATTCATTGATTTCCGTCACACTTGCGCTGAGATCCACCGTATCCAGATGGCTCATCAGTTCTTTCAGCGGTTCCATGCCGCTCTGGAAGCTTACCGGATAGAACACTCTGTCACCGATGCTCTGCACGCCATCAATGTCAATGATCAGCTTTGTCACCTGTTCCAGCAGATCCGGACGATTTTCCAGCTTGGGATTGATATCCGTCAGCAAAGTCGCTGTCAGCTTGACATTTTGCTTATCTGTAAAAATGTGAAGATATGCAATGCCGTCTTCGTCTACTTCCAGTGTCCAGTAAATATTATCCTTCACGCCTGACAATTTGTTGTCCAATGTAGTCTGTGTTGTTTCCGTTGTCTCCGTGACGGTTGTCGTTGGAGCAGTTGTGGAGGTAGTTGTTGTTGTGGTTGTCTCCGATGTTGTAGGCAGAGTGGTAGTCGATGTAGTTGTGGTAGTCTGCCGTTCCCGTGTGGTAGTAGTTGTTGTCAACGTCGTTGTAGTCGTACTGGAAGCTGTAGTTGTCGCATCGGTTGTTGTGGTTGAAGTTGTTGTTGCTGTGGTCGTTGTAGTTGTTGTAGATGTTGTGGTTACAGTAGTTGTCGTAGTTGTCGTTGTAGTCGTTGTGGAAGTTGTTGTCGAAGCGGCAGTTTCAGACAGTGTAGTCGTCTGCGTTGACGTGGTGCTCTTTGAAACAGTCGCAGCCGATGTGATTGATGCAGTTGTAGTCGTCTCCGATGTAGTAGTTGATGTAGTAGTTTTGGATGTCGTTGTAGTAGTTTCCGGCTCTGTCGTTGTTGTGACAGCAGTTGTAGTTGTCGTATTTTCAGGGTCGTCCATAATCACACGAATGGCACCATCCTGGAGGCTGACCTCATCCTCAAACAGATCGTTAGAGGCATCATCCACACACTGAAACCGGGGCAGAAATACCACATCCGTGCCGCTGATCATCTTATCCTCGCCAACAGGTGCCCAGGTAAGCGGGAACTCGTAATACTGTACAGTTCTCCCTGCATATTCACCGGTTTCCAGGCTCAGCCCTGCCTCCTGGGCAAGCGCTTCTACCTGATCCTCATCGGCAATATCCAGATAAAGTTCAAATAACTCGCCGATGGGATTTGTTGCATCTCCGCTTTTCTGAGACAATGCAAAACGGATCCAGCGATAACTCTCATCACAGCTTTCTCTGCCGGCTTCCGTCATGCTCAGATACTGGTTCAGATCACTCAGATTGATCATGCTGCTGTCGCCAAAGAAAATGCCATAAGAATCTGCGCCATAAGAAAGGGAAATCAGATCTGCGGTCAGTTCCGGCACAGCCATGACTCCAGCAATGCCCTGGCAGAACAGTGCCGCATCTTCAGAGGTCAGCCATACCGGCAAGATCACTTCCTCCTCACCCGGATAGACATAGATCTCGTCAATGTCATAGCTGATGCTTTTCTCTCCTGTTGATGCAGTGACCGAAGTCGTTGCAGAAGTTGAAGTTGTGACAGAAGTGCTTGTTGCGGTAGTAGTAGTGGTTGTTGTTGTAGTTGTTGTGGTGGTGGTCGTTTCTGTTGCTGTAGCTATACCTGTTCCAGTGGTATCTGAATCAGCTAAGATTGTAATGGAGCCACTTAAAGGAATATAAGATATTTGATCTCCGGACGCATTGGACATAAAATGAACTGTATCGTTTGCATCAGTATCTGTCAGTTCGACATGATACATAATAGCGCTTTCACCTGTTCCGAAGTTTGGATTTGATACGGTAAATACTAACGATCCGATCTGCTCATCAGTTATATCACCATAAGAATCTGCTGTAATCGCCCAGAGAAAATTACCATTAGATGCTCCGTTACTGGCAGAAGCACCACATGTATTTTTCCACTTGACAAATTCAAGACCATCTGAGAAATACGCGCCAAAGTCAATCGTCATGAATCCCGGATTATTCTCCAGATAAACCGGCACCTCTACCTGATAATCTGCCGCGATCAATTCATCCAGAGTCAGGGATAGATCTGCCGCTTTCAACAAAACTGTATCGGGTTCATCCAGTGCCATAAAAGTTCTGCCATAGGTTTCGGCATAGGTTTCTGCTGTGGAACCTCTGTAGCCATAAATTATCGTGTTTGCAGGCAATGTAGTACTATCATTAAAGATAGTACAATCCGGGTTTAAGATTGTGATCTCATTGAGACCACTTGCATAAAATGCATATAAATCAATGCTTGTCACACTTTCAGGGAGCGTAATAGAATCTATATTCAGACAATAAGCAAAAGCAAAAACACCAATATTTTGCAAATTCTGGGACATAATGATAGATGAAAATGTACTGTAATCAAAAGCCCAGTCACCCATTGTTTCTACAGAATCTGCAATTG
>JBJFHO010000259.1:0-5728 GCA_051893675.1 Ruminococcus sp.
TGATGCAGTACTGCGCTGCTTTGAACGGGAGATCGGACAGGAAGTCATTCGTCCTGCCATTTCCGGACTGATGGGTGCATTCGGTGCGGCGCTCTATGCCCAGGAGAAATCCCAGGGTACCAGCACACTCCTTTCTCCGGAACAGCTGCGTGAATTTTCCTATACAGCAAAGGCAGCAACCTGCAAGGGCTGTACGGCACACTGTGCCCTGAGTATCATCCGCTTCAATGATGGCAGCCGCTTTATTTCCGGCAACCGCTGCGAAAAGGGGGCCGGCAAAAAGGAATCGGAACAGCTGCCGAATCTGTTCGAGTGGAAATACCGGAAGATTCTGTCCCTGGCAGAACACCAGCCGGAACAGCCCAAGGCAACTGTAGGTCTGCCTCTGGCGCTGCACTATTACGACCAGATGCCCCTGTGGCATACATTCTTTACCGATCTGGGCTTTGCCGTGAAGTTCTCCGAGGAGAGCACACGGGATACGTATTACAAGGGACAGAGCACCATTCCCTCGGATACAGTCTGCTATCCGGCAAAGATCACCCACGGGCATATTGAAAGTCTGTTGGAACAGGGCGTGGATTTCATTTTCTATCCCTGCATGAGCTACAACATTGACGAGGGCGATTCTGACAATCACTACAATTGTCCGGTCGTGGCGTATTATCCTGAGCTGCTCATGGCGAACTGCGAAAAGCTGACGCCGGATAATTTCCTCTATCCCTTCCTGGATCTGAACCGCCGCAGTCATGTGGTAAAGACACTGCACACCATGTTCGGACGGTATGCCTCCAAAAAAGAGGTGGAGGCAGCGCTGGAGCACGGTTTTGCAGCACTGGAGCAGTACCGGAAAGAGGTTATTACCCAGGGCGAGGAGATCGTCCGGCTGGCACGGGAGGCAAACAAGAAGATCATTGTTCTCGCCGGCAGACCTTATCATATTGACCCGGAGATCAACCATGGTATCCACAAGCTCATCGGCAGTCTGGGACTGGCTGTGATCACCGAGGACAGCGTGGCGCATCTGGCGCAGACGCCCCAGTTACAGGCGCTGAACCAGTGGACGTATCATTCCAGAATGTACCGTGCCGCCCAGTATGTGACTACTCAGCCGGATATGCAGCTGGTACAGCTGGTGTCCTTTGGCTGCGGCATCGACGCCATTACAACGGACGAGGTGCGGCGTATTCTGGAGGACGGCGGAAAGCTTTACACCCAGCTGAAAATTGACGAGATCAGCAATCTGGGCGCCATCAAGATTCGTCTGCGGAGTCTGATTGCAGCCATGGAATAAGAATGCAGTATAAATTCTGCTTGTTGATATCATACCCCTCCACCGCCTATCGGCGGTCCCCCTCCCCTTTCAGGGGAGGCTAGGAATGATCGTCGTTAACAAATTATGAATTTTGAAGATAATGCCTCCCCTGAAAGGGGAGGGGGACCATTGCGCAGCAATGGTGGAGGGGTTATTTGACGGCAAAAAATGATTTCCTCAAAACCGAAACCGAATGTTCCAAGGAGGTACCATACATATGGCATACGCAAAATTCACACCGGAAATGAAGAAAACGCACACCATCCTTGTGCCGAATATGCTGCCCATTCACTTCCATCTGATCATCAGGATCCTGGAACAGTTCGGCTATCACATGGAACTGCTGGAATCCACTTCCCGCACTGTAGTGGAAGAGGGGCTGAAAAATGTCCACAACGACACCTGCTATCCGGCACTTCTGGTAGTGGGACAGTTCATGGAGGCGCTGAAAAGCGGCAAATATGACCTGGATCACACGGCGCTGCTGATTACCCAGACCGGCGGCGGATGCCGTGCGTCCAACTATATCCATCTCCTGCGCAAGTGCATGGAGGAGCATTTCCCCCAGGTGCCGGTGCTGTCCCTGAATTTCGCCGGACTGGAAAAGGGCAGCAGTCTGGAACTGAGCGTGCCCATGTGCATGAAAATGGTGTACGGCGTACTGTATGCCGATCTGCTCATGACCATATACAACCAGTGCCGTCCCTATGAGCTGAACGAGGGCGAATCCCAGCAGGTACTGGACGCATGGCAGGAGAAGCTGCCGAAGCTCTTCGACAGCAGCAAATATCTCTCGGCGGAAAAGATCTACAACCAGATCCTGACGGATTTTGCAGCCATTCCCCGGAGCAAAAAGCCTAAGATCCGGGTGGGTATCATTGGCGAGATCTATGTGAAATATTCTCCCCTGGCAAACAACCATCTGGAGGAATTTCTCATCTCCGAGGGCTGCGAGCCGGTGGTGCCTACGCTGCTGGAATTCATCCTGTACTGTGCCGCCAACACGGAGACCAACAGTCACCTCTATGATTACAAGAATTTCAAGACCATGGCATTCGGGTTGGGGTACAAATTCCTGCACAGCAAGCAGGTGCAGATGATCCGCTGCGTGGAAAAGCATGGGGAATTCATACCGCCTCACGATTTCGAGGATCTGCGCCGTGCGGCTGACAAGTATATCAGCCAGGGTGTATCCATGGGCGAGGGCTGGATGATCACGGCGGAAATGGCAGTTCTGGCGGAGACGGGTACGGAAAATATCATCTGCACCCAGCCTTTCGGCTGCCTGCCCAATCACATTGTGGCAAAGGGTATGGCGAGAACCATCAAGAATGCCTATCCCAATGCCAATATTGTGGCAATTGACTACGACCCCGGTGCGACTCGTGTCAACCAGGAAAACCGCATCAAGCTGATGCTGGCAAATGCCAAGCTGGAGAGTCATCCGTAACAGAATCAATAACAGAATCAATCAAAGCTGTTGCAGGCAGTCGGGAATCTTTTGGGACTGTTGGCAGCAGCTTTTTTTTGTTGTGTTGAGGATGGTGTTCATTGTCTGGACGCTTCGGGCGAACACAGTTCGCCCCTACAATAGCCAGACAGAGCTTAATATGCCGTAACTCCGGCGCCAGACCAATCCGCATACAGCAGAATTCCCTGCCGTATGCGGATTTTTTTGCATTTTTCAGAATACACTGGTGATTCCTGTAATCACTCTGCCCCGGAAAAAGGGGAGAATTCAATCACATATGACGAAAGCCTCTACCATTTTTTGAAATATTTGGTCAAAAAGGCTATTGCATCTAGTGAGAAAATCCGTTATAATAAGATAGAGATAGTATGGTGAATCGGCGTGCCGTGCTGTCCGGCACAGACTAGCTGTCCTCTGAGGATGGCGTATGGCGGTTTGTGCAGCTATAAAAATCTGACCCATGAGACCTGGCTTTGAACCATGCGGTCAGACAGCGGACATCTTTTTTCGCCGTAGTGAGGAGGATACAATGGCAGTGAAACAAACAGCAAATCCCCAGAGAGAAGAATTGAAGCAGAAGTTCGTGGACAAGCTCCAGCTGGAGTGCGGCGTTTCCCCGGACGAGGCATCCGATAAGCAGATTTATCAGGTGCTCTCTGCAATGATGGTGGAGAAACTGAAGCTCAAGCGTCAGCGCTTTGTGAACAAGACCCATTCTGTGGGCGGAAAGAACGTATATTATCTGTCCATGGAATTTCTGATGGGACGTTCCCTCAAGACCACTCTGTACAACCTGGAGCTGGCTGATGATGTGAGAGCGATCCTGAAGGACTATCACATCAATCTGGACAATATCTTTGAATGCGAACCGGACGCAGGTCTCGGAAACGGCGGTCTTGGCCGTCTGGCAGCCTGCTATCTGGATGCTATGGCAACCCAGGAGATCCCGGCAAAGGGTCACTCCATCTGCTATGAGTACGGTATTTTCAAGCAGAAGCTGGAAGACGGCTGGCAGACCGAAGAACCGGATAACTGGCTCCCCGGCGGCAGCGTATGGCTGGATCCCAAGCCCGATGAGGCAATCGAAGTCCACTTCGAGGGCAATGTCCAGGAATATTGGCAGGATTCCTACCACTATATTTCCCATGTGAACTACAACACCGTAATTGCAATGCCCTATGATATGTATGTATCCGGCTATGGCAGCTCTGGTGTTTCTACCCTGCGTCTCTGGAAGGCTCAGGCACCCAGCTTCGATATGCAGCAGTTCAACGAGGGTAACTATGAACAGGCACTCTCCCGGAACTCTATGGCAAATGCCATCTCCAAGGTACTGTATCCCAATGATAACCACCTGGAAGGTAAGTCCCTCCGTCTGCGTCAGCAGTATTTCCTGTGTGCAGCCGCTGTGGGCGATATCGTAAATCACCACATGAACGTATACGGCACCCTGGAAAATCTCCACGAAAAGGTTGCCATCCATATCAACGACACCCACCCCACTCTGGCAATTCCGGAGCTGATGCGTGTCCTGCTGGATGACTGCGGCTACTCCTGGGAACGTGCATGGCACATCGTTACCAACACCTTTGCTTACACCAACCACACCGTTATGGCTGAGGCACTGGAAAAGTGGGATGTAAACCTGGTAAAGCAGATCGTACCGCGTATTTTCCAGATCATTGTGGAGATCAACAACCGTTACTGTGCAGGTCTCATGGAGCGCAACGGCAACGACAGCGCAAAGACAACCCGCATGTCCATCATCAAGGACAATCAGATCCACATGGCTACCCTGTGCGTTATGGCTTCTCACAGCGTCAACGGCGTATCCAAGCTGCACTCTGAGATCATCAAGGAAAGCGTATTCCACGAAGAATATCTGGATACCCCCAACAAGTTCAAGAATGTCACAAATGGTATCGCATACCGCCGCTGGCTGTATCAGTCCAACCCGGGTCTGACACAGCTACTCCGTGACAAGATCGGCGACGGCTTCCTGAAGGACGGCAGCGAGCTGCGGAAGCTGGACGTTTTCGCAGAGGATAAGGCTGTTCTGGAACAGCTCCGCAAGATCAAGAAGGAAAACAAGGAGCGTTTTGCCAAGTATGTCAAGAAGCAGAGCGGCATTATTCTGGATACCGACAGCATCTTCGACGCACAGGTAAAGCGTCTGCATGAGTACAAGCGTCAGCATCTGAATGTCATGAACATTCTGGCACAGTACAATGCCCTGCTGGAAAATCCGGATATGGACTTTACACCCAAGACCTATATCTTTGCGGCAAAGGCTGCGCCGGGCTATTATCTGGCAAAGCAGATCATCAAGATGATCTGGGCACTGTCCGAGGAAATCCGCAAGAATCCGCGCATTTCCGAAAAGCTGTCTGTTTACTTCCTGGAGGATTATCGTGTTACCATGTCCGAGCTGCTCATGCCGGCTTGTGATATCTCCGAGCAGATCTCTCTGGCAGGTACAGAGGCTTCCGGTACCGGTAACATGAAGCTCATGCTCAACGGTGCTGTGACACTGGGTACTCTGGACGGCGCAAACATTGAGATCGGTGACGCAGTAGGTCCGGAAAATATCCTCATCTTCGGCATGAAGACCGAGGAAGTCAACGCCCTCAAGGCTCGTGGCTATCATCCGGAAGAGTATTACCACAAGAACCCCATCATCAAGAGCTGTATCGACCGCATGTATGCCGGCATCAATGGCTGCAAGTTCAACGAAGTGGCTGATTCCCTGCGTACCGTTGACCCGTATATGGTTCTGGCAGATTTCGACAGCTATTGCCAGGTTCAGGCGCACAGCTCCGAGCTGTACACCGATGCAGATACCTGGACAAAGATGTCTCTCCACAACATTGCCGGCGCAGGTATCTTCTCCGCTGACCGTGCTGTCAACGATTATGCCAAGGACATCTGGGGCATGAGATAAA
>JBJFHO010000260.1:0-5652 GCA_051893675.1 Ruminococcus sp.
CAATCCCCGGATATCAGGTGCCCTTTGGCTCGAGAGAGCTGCCCATCGGCAGAGGTTGGGGTACAGGCGGCATTCAACTGACACTCTCCCTGGTCGGACCGTCCGATACCCTGAAAGTCATTGATCAGGGCAGCGATGACAGTGTCAATGCAGTCAACATCAAAAAATTCGTGAAGCTGTGTACCAATATCGAGACGACTACAGATACCCATACGGCAACACTGATCCAGTCCCGTCACCGTATCCCGGAGATACCTCTGAGGAATGATCAGATTCTGGTATTGCAGGTACCTATCCCGGAGCCTTTGCGTATCGTGGAACCCAAAGAAGAAGTAACCAAGAAAATGCACGCCGAAAAGGACTATGCTCCAATCTGGCTGCAATTGTATGAGAGTATTATCAAGTACGGCAAGGTGACCATCCCCACAGAGTATCCTTGTACCGTAGAAGATCGCTATATCATGAACCCCAGCCCCATCCCGAAATTTGATAACCCGAAGCTGCATCAATCTCAGTGCCTGTATCTGTTCGGCGCAGGACGGGAAAAGAAAATCTATGCCATTCCGCCGCATACCAACGTGGTTTCTCTGGTATTTGATGATGTACCTTTTGAACGGGAAAATTTCCAGGGCAGAAAGTGCCGTCTCTGCGGCAGTACTGATACCTATCTGGATGAACTATTCGATGCAGAAACGGGAGAAAAGATCTATCAATGCTCGGATACGGCATATTGCAAGGAGGTGCGTTCTCGTGAAGCTTGAGGAAAAACCGGTATTGCAGGTGCGTCACCTGACAGTACGCTATGGCGATGGCTGTCCGGCGTGCAGAACGCATCTGGAAAAGAACCGCTGTACCGTCTGCGGCACGGTCTGGGCGGCAAATGATGTTTCTATAGAGGTATATCCCGGTGAGGTACTGGGCATAGTCGGCGAAAGCGGTTCGGGAAAATCCACGCTCATGCAGAGTCTGTACTTTGACATCGTTCCCACTTCCGGCGAGGCGTACCTGGGAGACTATAAAAAGGGCGAGGAAAGTATCTGGCTGGCAAGTGCAGCAGAACAGCGGCATATCAAGAACAGTATTATGGGTATGGTATATCAGAATCCGGTACGTGGACTGCGTATGAACTATTCGGCGGCATCCAATATTGCAGAAAAACTCATTGCTGCCGGGAACCGCAGTGCCGGTCATATGACAGAACGTGCCAAGGAATTGTTGTCCGCTGTGGAGATCCTGACATCCCGTATGGGCGAAGCACCGAAGAATTTTTCCGGCGGTATGCAGCAGCGTGTGCAAATCTCCAAGGCACTGGCGAATAATCCGTCTATTTTGCTGCTGGATGAAGTGACAACAGGTCTGGACTTGTCGGTACAGGCAAAGGTGCTGGATCTGATACGGCGTATCAAGGCGGAGTATGGCATTTCCATCCTGCTGGTTTCCCATGACCTTGCAGTCATTCGGATGCTGGCTGACCGGACAGTGGTCATGCTGGACGGAAAAATCATCGAAAGCGGTCTGACAGATCAGATTCTGGAAGATCCTCAGCACGCCTATACCCAGCAGCTGGTACATTCACTGTTATAAATTATTTTTGAATGAGAAACTTGGCGTTTTGAATGAAAAATTAGGAGTTAGGAATGAGGAATGATGGTATCTCCTGCGGAGATATATTTTAAATATGTGAGCGCAGCGAACACCATCATTCCTAACTCCTCATTCCTAATTCCTCATTACAAACCCAAAGCAAGGAGGCACTCAATCCATGATAGCAATCAAAAACGGCAGAATCGTGACGCCGGATCAGATCATAGAGGGAAAAACGCTGCTGCTGGATAACGACCGCATTTTCGATATCTGCCAGTTCGACGGCACGGCTGATAAGACCATTGACGCCCATGGCAGATATATTCTGCCGGGCTTTATTGATGTACATTCCGATAAGATCGAGCAGTTTATTTTTCCCCGTCCCACGGCAAAATTCCCCTTTGAACTGGCACTGAAAGAATGCGAAAAGGAATTGTTACAGCTGGGCATCACGACCATTTACCATTCCTTTTCCCTGTACAGGGACGAGCTGCTGGGCAAAAGTCCTCTGCGTACCAAGGAGAGCGTGCTGGAAATGGCGGAGCTCATCGCCGATATCCAGAACCGCAGTCATCTCATTCACCATCGTTTTCACCTGCGCCTGGAGATCGACAATATTGATGCATATGACATTGCAAAGGAGATGATCTCCAGACATCTGGTGCATGAGATCTCCTTTATGGATCATACCCCCGGGCAGGGGCAGTACCGGAGTCTGGAAGTCTATCGGGATACGCTGGACAAATATCATGGCATGGAAAACGAGGGCAAGACTTTTGAGGAAGTGCTGGAATATCATCAGGATAAGGAGACGCTCTCTTTTGCACAATTGAAGGAACTGGCGGAACTGGCACATGCCAATCATATTACTGTAGCATCCCACGATGATGATACGGTGGAAAAACTGGAAGTCAACCGTCAGCTGGGCGTGGATATCAGCGAATTCCCCATTACCGAAGAGGTGGCGAAAGCAGCCCATGATATGGGATTTTACACCATAGCCGGTGCGCCCAATATCCTGCTTGGCGGTTCCCACTCCGGGAATATGTCTGCGGCGCAGGCAATCCAAAAGGGCAGCGTGGATATTCTCTGCTCTGATTATTTCCCTCAGGCACTGCTCCATAGTCTGTTTGTCATGCGTGATAAATACGGGCAGACATTGCCGGATATGGTGAATAAGGTCTCCCTGAATCCCGCAAAGGCAATGGGTATTGATAAGGATTATGGCTCCATTGCACCGGGCAAAAAGGCGGATCTGGTCATTGCGGATATTCTGGATGGCTATCCGGTGGTGACACATGTTCTGGTGGACGGAAAAACCACTTCCAGAGTTGAATACAGGGGGCATTCCATATGAGCATATTGGAAATTCAGGGACTTGCAAAAAATTTTTATCTGCATCATGCAAATCGGGAGATACGTTCCTGTCAGAATATTGATTTTGCCCTGGAGGAAGGGGAATTCATCGGTATTGTCGGACGTTCCGGCGCCGGAAAATCCACAATTTTAAAGTGTATTCATCGTACTTATCTGCCCACTGAGGGGGATATTGTCTACGACAGTCTTGCATATGGGAAGATCAGTCTGGCACATGCGTCGGAACGGGAAATCCTCTATTTGCGTAACCATGAGATCGGCTATGTTTCCCAGTTCCTCAGCGTCATGCCCAGAACTACCGCAAAGGAACATGTTATGCAGGCGCTGCTGGAAACAGGTCATGATGGCAGTACGGCACGGCAGAAAGCCGAGGAAATGCTGGACTATTTCCGTCTGCCGGAGGATCTGTGGGATATCTATCCCAATACCTTTTCCGGCGGTGAACGGCTGCGCCTGAATCTGGCACATACCATGGTCAAGGATCCCCGGCTTATGCTGCTGGATGAGCCTACGGCGTCTCTGGACAATATGACAAAAATTCTGGTCAAGGATATGCTCCTGAAGCTGAAGCAGCAGGGTACCAGCATGATCGGTATTTTTCACGATCTGGAGTTTATGGACGGACTCTGTGACCGTGTATTCAATATATCGGAGGGAACATTTGCATGAGAAAAGCAGATCTGCATATGCACTCCACTGTGTCGGACGGCAGCTTTACGATTCCGCAACTGATCGCCAGAGCCAGAGAAAAGGGGCTGGATGCCATAGCCATTACCGATCATGATACGCTGGCCCAGGCAGGACAGATTCCGGAGACAGAGGGCATCCGGGTCATTCCGGGTATTGAAATCTCGGCGTATGATTATGACCATGGATTCCGGGTGCATATGCTGGGGTATTGCATTCAGAAGCCGGATGTAACGGAACAGATAGTGCATCCAACGCTGGAGGCACGCCATGCCAATTCCCTGCGTCAGATTGCTGTACTGAATGAATATGGCTATGATATTGCAATAGAAACATTGCAGAAAGCCGATGGAAAATATATTTACAAGCAGCATATCATGGATGATCTGGTACGCCGCAGGAAAGCGCCGGATATGTTCGGGGAATTCTATCAGCGTATTTTCAAAAACGGCGGTATCTGTGATTTTGACATCCGTTATATTTCTCCGTTGGAAGCATTGCGTGCCATAAAGGATGCCGGCGGTCTGGCAGTTCTGGCACACAGTGGGCAGCAGCAGAATTTCTGCCTGATTCCGGAACTGGCGGCACATGGGCTGGATGGGCTGGAGCTGAATCACCACGCCAACAAGGAAAAAGACAGGGTAATTATCCGGCAATATGCGGAGCAGTACGGCTTGTTTCTCACTGGCGGCAGTGACTTTCATGGGAAATTCGAGGGCGTTTCCGTGGATGTGGGTGATTTTCTGGCAGAGCAGAGTGGTATAGATCATATTTTGGGAAAAGGCGGGGTATAAATGATTCGACAAGCAGTTCGTGCGGATCTGCCGGCAGTGTATCAGCTGATCTGTGCACTGGAGGAGACCGTTTTCTCGGAAGAATTATTCACCTGGGGATACGATGCCATGACAGCAGATCCCAACCATGTGCTTCTTGTGGCAGAAAGTGGCGGCAGAGTTGTAGGAGTGTTACATCTGCGCATGGAGTTTCAGCTGCATCACTGTGGAAAGGTCGCTGAGATCATGGAGTTGGTGGTTGATGCAAAGCATCGTTCCCAGGGAATCGGGAAACAGCTTCTTGCAGGGGCGGAAACTGCGGCAGGAGAACGTCATTGCCAGATACTCGAAGTGACCAGCAATCAAAAGCGTAAAAAGGCACATGAGTTTTATTTGCGGAAAGGAATGCAGAATACACATTATAAATTTGTTGAAGTTATTGCGCCAGAATAAACGAATCACTATATGCACCACTGTGAGAATATTCTTCTTCATAGCATCAACAATAGCGGTCGTTTTTTTCTGATTAGTCGCACTTTTTCCAACGAATGTATGTACTTTGCCCTTGCGTTCGGCATTGTGAAAAGATAGACCATTTAGAGCTTGTTCACATAAATCTGAACAAGCATTTTTTTGCAAAGTTATATGTATGCTTTATTGGAAGCTCTTACCGAAAACTATAGCAAAAATGATAGGCAATACCATGCAAAGCCGTCAGGCGCTTTATGCGGAATGTTGCCTACACTTGACGGATGGAAAAAATTGTGATATAATACTAAAAATCTCGGTTTTGCGGAAGATTATATATAGGAGAGATGGGGCTATGTTGAAAAATAAAACGGCACTTCATGATACAGCACATAAGCAACTCAATGCTGTGCCTCATAAAGCGGTGTATAGGTCAGCTATAAAGATTCCCGGAATATTTATTTTGCTCATAGCCGGCATACTTCTTATCGGATGCAGCAAAAATGATACTCCCGCAGACGATAGGGTGTCTGTTACAGAAAATGTTGTTGATGAAGAGACTATGACGTATGAAACATGGCAGACAGCATACAAAGAATTCCTGAGGAAACAAATGGATTTCGAGGAGAATCCGCATGCTACACATTTTTCATTGATGTATTTTGATGCGGATGAGATACCAGAATTGTGTATTGGAATTCACTCGGATGATGACAGCGGTATGAGATTTTATCAGATCTATAAAGCGGAAGCAGATTCTGAA
>JBJFHO010000261.1:0-5642 GCA_051893675.1 Ruminococcus sp.
TGTCCGCAAAGGACGATCTTCCCTCAAAGCAGAAAGGCTATCAGCTGGGCATTGATGATTATATGGTAAAGCCCATCGAACTGGACGAACTGTTGCTGCGTGTCCGTGCACTGCTGCGCCGGGCAAACATTGAAATGGAACGAAAGCTTGTGGTGGGTAATCTGGAACTGGATGCAGACGGCATGAGTGCTGCGGTGGATGGCGAAGAAGTTCCCATTACAACAAGGGAATTCAATATTCTGTACAAGCTGCTGTCCTATCCGAAAAAGACCTTTTCCCGTGCACAGCTCATGGACGAATTCTGGGGCGTGGAATCGGAAACCAGTCTGCGTGCAGTGGATGTGTATATTACGAAGCTGCGGGATAAATTTTCATCCTGCAATGGCTTTGAAATCAAGACGGTACGTGGCATCGGCTACAAGGCGGTGCTGCTATGAGCAAGGAGAAAATGCCAGTGAAACGGTCACGATTCCCAGTATCCCTGCTTGTGATTTTCTTTCTGGTCCTGCTTCTGATGTCGGGCATTCACTTCGGACTGATTGTGCTTGCCAATGAACGGAACTGGAGTGAACTTGTGCAGACGATCATCCCCATGATTTACTGGTTTCTTGTGGCACTGGGATTGACCTTGTTCACAGGCTGGCGTGTCAGGAGAAGCTACGAAATCCCCATGCAGAATCTGGCGAAAGCGACTTCAAAGGTTGCCCACGGTGATTTTTCCGTCTATGTCCCGACTACGAATACCTCAGATAAGCTGGACTATCTGGATGTCATGATCATGGACTTCAATAAAATGGTGGAGGAGCTTGGCAGTATCGAAACGCTGAAAACGGACTTTTTCTCCAATGTTTCCCATGAGATCAAAACACCCCTTGCAGTGATTCAGAACAATGCGGAATTGCTGCAACGGAATCATCTGGGCGAAGAACAGCAAAGAGAGTGCACGGAAAATATTCTCCATGCCACCAAGCGGCTGTCAAACCTGATTTCCAATATGCTGAAACTGAACAAGCTGGAAAAACAGGCAATCCAACCTGCACCCCAGCGGTATGACGTGTGCAAACAGCTCTGCGAGTGTGCATTGCAGTTTGAAAACATCTGGGAGAAAAAGAATAATGAATTTGAGGCAGATTTAGAGGACAGGGCAATGGTAGAGGCGGATGAGGAACTGCTTGCGATTGTGTGGACGAATCTCCTGTCCAATGCCATGAAGTTCACGCCGGACGGCGGTACAGTGACACTGACGCAAACCTCTGATAATGAATCTGTTACAGTTTCTGTAGCCGATACAGGCTGCGGCATGGATGCGGATACGGTAAAGCATATTTTTGACAAGTTCTATCAGGGAGACACTTCCCATTCTACGGAGGGAAACGGTCTGGGTCTTGCCCTTGTCCAGCGTATTTTACAGATGAGTGACGGCACGGTTACGGTGCAAAGTGAAATCGGCAAGGGGACTGTGTTTACAGTAACATTGCCTGTGGTATTCCCCAGAGAGGAGGGTGCTGATGCGTGACGTGAAACCAGATTTTGTGGCTTACGATTATAAGCAGATCACTGTGGAAAGAGAAAATGTCTCCATGTATCTGGACTGCTATGAAAATTTCGGCTGGGCAGTTGATGAGAACCGATCTGTGACAGATGGCCCAAGCCATACAACGATTCATTTAAAGCGTGACCGAAATATCATCAATAAGGCGGAGCTGACACGTTTGCAGCGGCATTTTGAAGCCTGTGCCAATGAGATACGGACACTGGAGCACTCCAAAAGTTCCGCTGCAACGATGTGGGCGCTGATCATTGGCATTATTGGGACAGCATTTATAGCAGGTTCAGTATTTGCCGTGACTCATGAGCCGCCCATGATTCTGCTTTGCATTCTCCTTGCAATTCCTGCGTTTCTCGGATGGATTCTGCCGTATTTTCTGTATCAGAAACTATTGCAAAAACGCAGTCAGAAAGTGGAACCTCTGATCATGGCAAAACAGGATGAGATCTATGAGATCTGTGAAAAGGGACATTCGCTTTTGTAATAGCCGGATTCATATCAATGCCGCCTTTTGGGTGTTTTCTTCCCTTTCTGTTCCGGCTGACTTTCTGAAAAGCCTTCTCCGAAAACCTCGTTGGTCTCCGTGACCATGACAAAGGAAGAACGGTCAATCTCCTGTGCCACCCGGCGTATCATGTACGCCTGGGATTTGGAACAGGCGCAGAGCAGTACATCCCGGTCTTGCTGGGTGTAGCTGCCTCTGGCTTTCAGTTCCGTGGAACCACGTCCGATCAATGCGCCGATGCGCTGGGCAATTTCCTGTCCGCAGTCGGTGACAATAATGAGAAGTGTTCCTGCGCCCATGCCGTACATCATCTTGTCGATCACAATGGCGCCGAGTAACGTGGAAGTCAGACCGTACAGAACAGCGTCCACATTCCCGAATGCCGGCCAGCCCAGAAGAATGATGATGAAATCTATGGTCATGGTAACTGCGCCGATGGAGAAGTGCGGACGCAGTGCCTTGACAGACATGGTAATAAAGTCCGTTCCGCCGGAGGAGGAGCCACGCATATAAAACAGGGCATGTCCCATTCCCACAAATATACCCGAATAAAGTGCCGCCATAAACTGCGAACCGGAATAGACTGGGAAATGGGGGAATATGACATCCAGAAAAAGGGCGCAGAAGAACATGGTCTTTATGGTTTTCAGAAGAAATTGTCTCCCCAGAAGTCTGCTGCTGAGCAGGATCAGGGGAATATTCAGAATAACTGTGGTAATGCCAATTGGAAGATTCCACAAATAGTTCATAATCAGCGCCAGACCGGTCAATCCGCCTGGCGCAAAATTTGCCATCTTTGCAAATGTATAAATTCCCACTGCATTGAAACATGCACCGATAATATCATACAGCAAGTCAAATGTGATTGTTTTTGCTCTGCCCGATTTCATAGAGGTATTCCTTTCAGAATATAAGAACTTGCTTTCACAAGAAATGTGTGCGCATATGCTTGTGAAGACAAGTTCTAAGTGCAACTTGTTCTGACAATTAGTATTTCTGATTTTGAAACGGCTATGCAGATATGGAAAATAATTTGCCGTGTCGGATTTTTGACTGCAACTATCATAAAAAGGAACGGATACAGTTCCTGAAACAGAAAGCCGCTTCTGGTTTGAAAAGAAACCGGAAGCGGCTTTTTTATGGCAATACCGCACAAAGATTGTACGTCAGATGCGCCGTCAGATTTTTCGTCAGATGAAACAAAAAGCGGAGTGAATACTTTGTGTATTCACGAGCATTTTTGTGAAATATGATGGAAAAGATGCAAGCATATGACGTGCAAAGCCGTCAGGCGCTCTTTGTGCGGTGTTGCCTTATACTTTTCGTTGCATGATCGGAAAAATTTTTCAGACGGTGTTATCAAAAACAATATTCTCACATATACTGTAGAGCGTCTCAAAATCCTGGGGCATTTTGTTGGAAACCGTGGATTTTTGAGATGTTCTGTAGATGGCTTTTATGCCAGAAAGGGGAATTGATACATGCAGCGAAAAGCAGTAAGTAAATTCATGGCGATGGTGACTACAGCGGTGATGTCGATGGTGATGATACCCGTGACGGCTATCACTGGCTGTAAACTATCCGATCCGCCGGTGTATCTTTATGCGCTGGTGCAGGATGAGGAAGAAGCGCTGACGAATGAGCAGATCAGCCAGCTGAGCAAGGCAGGTCTGGTGCTCAACAAAGACGGATATTTCACCATTGGTATGATCTCGTCTGTCAGCGGTCTCCCGGCACCAGGCGGCAGAGACTATCCCATCAGCGGTGATACCAACCGATGGAGCAGTTTCAAAAGTATTTTCCTGGATGATGAGGGCGAATTTAAACTGGCTTCCGATGTGGTGCATTATGTCGGCAACCAGGCAATTACCATCGAGAACTTTGACTGGGATGCATCCGGTATCAAGCTGGCGGTATGCAGCGGTGCTGCCGATTATGTGGCAGATCCCAAAATTGCCTCCTGGCATCTGGATGGTGTTGTAGACATTGATGAACTGACCGCTGAGTACAAGATCGAACATTACACCGAAGATCTGGACGGCAATGGCTATACACTTGCACAGACGACCACGAAAACGGCACAGCTTGGTGCCACCGGAACGGCAGAAAGCATTGCCATGGAGGGCTTCACTTATGATGCAGAGAATGTCAATAATATTCTGTCCGGCACTGTTGATGCATCCGATACCCTGGTTTTGAAGTGCTATTACCAGCGGAACAGAGACTATACCGTCACCTGGGTAAACGATGATGGAACAGTACTGGAAACAGATACGGGCATTTCCTACGGCGAAACACCTGGCTATGATTATACTGCATCGGGCTATCCGCAAAAGGAATCCACTGCGCAGTACAGCTATATTTTCCAGGGCTGGACTGACGGGACGGATACTTCAGAACTTTACGCAGACCCTACAGAGTTTCCGCCAGTGACAAAGAATGTCACTTATACAGCTTCCTATCTCGAAAGCACACAGGAATATACCGTGACCTGGATGAACTGGGACGGAACTGTACTGGAAACGGATATGACGGAATATGGCAAGACACCGACTTATGACGGCGAAGAACCCACCAGAGCAGCTGACAAGGACTATATCTATACGTTCACAGCGTGGGATCCAAAGATCAGCGAAGTGACCGGAACTGTCACCTATACGGCACAGTTTGAGAAGCAAGACCGGACATTTCTGGGTGAGGCGCACGTGCTCCTGAACGATACGTTATCATCTATAGAAGAGATGCTGGGCGATGGTACAAAGCTCTATGTGCAGAATGTCAGCGGCGGCGATTATATTGTCATGGCATCCGGTGATACAACTGGTGTATACACGGCTTCGCTCACAAATGGAACCTACAACTTTTACACTTCCACAGATGGAGAGACTTTTACAGCCCTGGGGGAGCAGCAGCTGGTGATTGATGGTGACAGCGGAATGCAGTATTTGTGCTTCTACAGCGTGACCTATGATGGAAACGGCAATACGGATGCATCGGGAACAATGTATTATCCCAGTGCAAGTGCTGTTACACTTCCCGAAGATCAGCCTGCAAAGGATGGGTATTGCTTCAAAGGCTGGCAGGATGCAGAGGGCAACACCTACCAGCCCGGCGATCTTCTGACGGACTGCATTGACAAAGCCTATACGCTGACGGCACAGTGGGAAGAAATCGTAACAACAGCTGTCTCAACCAGTACCACAACCATTTCTGAGACAGAAACCACTGCCGCTTCTGCAACGGCATCTGCCATTGATTCCAAGGCTACAACGACATGCAGCACTACTGCATCCACGACAAAATCCACCGCAACTTCCGCAACGGCATCTACCGCAGGTCCGACCAATACCACAACATGCAGTACCACTGCATCCACAACAAAGCTGAGTACCACTTCCACAACGAAACCGACTACCAATTCTACGAATACCACGACATGCAGTACCACTGCATCCACAACAAAGCCTACCACGAGTTCCACAAACGTCACAACATGCAGCACAACTGCATCCACAACAAAACCGAGTACTGCCTCCACAACGAAACCTACCACGAGTTCCACAAACGCAACAACATGCAGTACCACTT
>JBJFHO010000262.1:0-2503 GCA_051893675.1 Ruminococcus sp.
AATTCCAGAGGCAGGTCGCCGTAGCCCGGACTGAACCGCCAGGTGAAATACACCCCCGGCAGCTGTTCCTGGAAAACCAGTTCCGCCCGGTTGCAGATCTGTTCAATACCGGCACTTGCCAGTGCGTCCAGTGCCAGGGAACGTGTCATATCGGAGATGCCGGCACGGTGGATCAGCTGATCTGCCTGCCCGGAAAGCGTCGCTGCCATGAGCAGGATCCGGTCACATCCTGCCAGATGCTTTGCAATATCCGCACCCGGCAGGGGCAGTGCGCCAGCAGAGAAACTGTCCCCATCTCTGGACAGGGGCAGTACCCGATAGATCACTCTGGGCTGAGCAGCCTTTTGCAGTGCCTTTTCGCAGTCATCCACCAGTGCTGTGAAGGCTTCGTCCGGTTCGCCGTGGTATCCCATATACCGGAGTGCTTCTTTCCGGTTGATGGGCTCCAGAGACAGGCTCAGCATACAGGCACCGCTTTGAGAATGCCGCTAACGGCTTCGCTGATCTTCCGTGCTACGTAAGGATTGTTCATGGTGTACAGGTGAATACCGTCCACGCCGTCTGTCACGAGATCCACGATTTGGTCAATGGCATAGGCAATACCGGCATCCCGGAGTGCTTCGGGGCTGTCCTCAAACCGCTGTACCATTTTGGTAAACTTTCTGGGCAGACTTGCACCGCACATGGTCACCATACGCTCGATCTGTTTCCGGTTGGTTACCGGCATGATACCGGCTTCAATGGGCACATTGATACCGGCACGGGCAGTGCGGTAGCGGAAATCATAGAAAGTATCATTATCGAAAAACAGCTGGGTAATGAGGTGATTTGCCCCTGCATCTACTTTTTCCTTTAAATGGCGGATATCTGTATCCATATTGGGTGCCTCCGGGTGGCATTCAGGGTAGCAAGCCGCCGCAATATCAAAGCCGCCTTTGTCCTGGATATAGGCGATCAGCTCGGATGCGTGGATGAAATCCTCAGCCGGCTGCATACCCTCGACCCGGTCGCCACGGAGTGCCAGGACGTTTTCAATGCCGTTTTCCCGGAACTGTTCCAGGATACAGTCAATCTGATCTTTTGTATAGTGGATGCAAGGCAGATGTGCCATGGGCGTTACGCCGTACCGTTCTTTCAGACGGCGTGCAATGGCAAGGGTATTTTCCCCGTTGCCGCTGCCGCCTGCACCGAAGGTAACACTGATAAAGTCCGGCTTCAGATCCTGCAATGCTTCCAGAGTATCATAGACAGTCTCAATGGGTGATGTCTTTTTCGGCGGGAAAATTTCAAAGGAAAAAACGGTGTGATTGGTGAACATAGATGTAATTTTCATGGAGAATCAACCTTTCTGCGTTTTGATATAGTAAATTGTTATTTCTCATATTATATCACATTACTGGGAATTTCGGTAGAGTGCAATTTTGAATTGAAAGTCATAGATTTTTTCTATGGTCAGAAGCGTAATCTTGGAATGACGAACAGAAACTCACTGTAGGGGCGGATATTATCCGCTCGGGTTCTTTGTAAAGGTATTCCTGAGGCGAAATAAACAGTTAAATACTCCAGTCGATTTCCGGTAATCCACGTTCCCGTAGGAATGCGTTTGCCTTGGAAAAATGCTTGCACCCGAAAAATCCGTGATATGCCGAAAGCGGACTGGGATGCGCCGCCGTCAACACCAGGTGCTGGGGATGCTGAATAAGTGCTTTCTTGAACTTGGCATTATTTCCCCACAGCAGGAATACCACCGGCTCTTCTCTGGCATCCAGCAGCCGGATCACATCATCTGTGAATTCCTCCCAGCCCTTGCCTCGGTGAGAATTCGCCTGCCCTGCACGCACGGTCAGCACCGTATTCAGAAGCAGTACCCCATGCTTTGCCCAGTTGGTCAGCTCACCGTGCTTTCCGGTGTTGTCAATACCTACATCGTCCTTGATCTCCTTAAAAATATTCACCAGTGACGGCGGTGGTGCAACGCCCTGGCGGACGGAAAAACAAAGCCCGTGCGCCTGATTGGGACCGTGATAGGGATCTTGCCCCAGAATCACCGCCCGGACATCGGCATAGGCAGTGTATTTCAGGGCATTGAAAATATCGTACATGCCGGGATAAATGGTCTGGGTGCGGTATTCCGTCAGCAGAAACTGCCGCAGGTTCTGATAATATGTCTTGGCAAATTCACCCTCTAAAATGGTATCCCAGTCGTTTCCAAAGTGTACCATGGGCGTCAAGCCTCCTTTTTTTCGAATTAGGAATTAGGAATGAGGAGTTAGGAATGGCGGTATCGCCTGCGGCGATGGATTGATAAAAAATTCAATTTCCAATACTTTAGATTTGTGAGCGCAGCGAACACCATCATTCCTCACTCCTAACTCCTCATTCCTCATTTCTCCTATTATGCCATTTAGGAATTAGGAATTAGGAATGGCGGTATCGCCTGCGGCGATGGATTGATAAAAAATTCAATTTCCAATACTTTAGATTTGTGAGCGCAGCGAACACC
>JBJFHO010000262.1:2603-5604 GCA_051893675.1 Ruminococcus sp.
TTAGGAATTAGGAATGAGGAGTTAGGAATGGCGGTATCGCCTGCGGCGATGGATTGATAAAAAATTCAATTTCCAATACTTTAGATTTGTGAGCGCAGCGAACACCATCATTCCTCACTCCTAACTCCTCATTCCTCATTTCTCCTATTATACCATAAGAATAAACGGATTGCAACGTTGTTTCAAAAAGTTTCCCTGCTGAATTTGGAGAAGTCGCCGAAATTTTGACTTTCAAATCGGCAATGTTGTACAACTTTTGCATTACCTATTGACTAATTGCGAAATTTGGAATATAATAATAAGTAATTGTCGATCGTGCATTCTGCCGACGGCACAGTATACTATGCGGTACTGCCACAGACAGACCGCAGCACAGGAGGCTAAATCGTGAGAAAAGTAAAAAAACCTGTTTTCTTCATTGTATTTGCCGTTATCGCTCTGTTTGCGCTCACTACTGTATTCGGTGTATCCTCCCAGTATGGTGATACCGTCACGACCTATGTACATGGGGTCGGCGATATCCGTCTGGGCATTGATATCCAGGGCGGCGTAGACGTGACTTTTGAACCGTCGGGCGATGTGGATGCAACGGAGGAACAAATGGATGCGGCGCTGGAGACCATCAAGCTCCGTCTGGCAAACCAGAACATCAGCGACAGCGAGACCTATGTGGACTACAAGAGCAACCGCATTATCGTGCGGTTCCCATGGCAGGCGGGCGAGAAGAATTTCGACCCGGAAGAAGCTGTCAAGGAACTGGGCGAGACTGCCGAGCTGACTTTCCGCAAGGGTACGGATTCGTCCTATGATGAAGAGGGCAATGTCATTCCCACCGGAGACATCGTGCTCACTGGTGCCGATGTAGAAAAAGCAGGCACTGGTGCGACCCAGGACGAGACCACAGGCGAATACACCTGGATGGTAACCCTGGATCTGAACGACAGCGGCAAGGAAAAGTTCTATGAGGCGACTTCGGAGCTTTATTCCGAATCGGGTCAGATTTCCATCTGGATGGACAACACCATGATCTCTGCCCCGTCTGTCAGCGCTGTGATCTCAGACGGAAAAGCGACCATTACTGGTAACTTTACATATGAAAGTGCCAAGGAACTGGCAGACAAGATCAATTCCGGTGCACTGCCTTTCTCTCTGGAGACCACCAGCTTCAAGACCATCTCCCCGACCATGGGTGAGGGTGCGCTGACGGCAATGATCATTGCCGGCGTCATTGTACTGGCATTCATCATTGTTTATATGATCGTACTGTACCGTCTGCTGGGCGTGGTAGCATCTATCACCCTGATCGGACAGGTTGCCGGTATGCTGGCAGCAGTTTCCGGCTGGTTCGGCTTTATGTCCAGTACGACGCTGACCATTCCGGGTATTGCAGGTATTATCCTGTCTGTCGGCATGGGTGTCGATGCGAATATCATTACCGGCGAGCGTATCCGTGAGGAGCTGCGCAAGGGCAAGAACCTGGATACAGCGCTGTATTCCGGTTATCAGAGAGCTTTCAGTGCCATCTTTGACGGAAACCTGACTGGTATTATCGTATCCATCGTGCTCATGGGTGCATTCGGCGTACCGGACAGCATCTGGGCGAAGCTCTTCAACAACACGATCTTCTACTTCTTCGGCGCAACCACTGAGGGTGTTATCTACTCCTTCGGCTTCACGCTGATGACCGGTCTGATTATGAACTTTATCATGGGTGTACTGGCGTCTAGACTGATGACCATGTCTCTGTCACGCTTCAAGTGCTTCCAGAACAAAAAGCTTTATGGAGGTGGTATCGATGTCAAAGCAGACTAAGGAACCGAAACAGTTTGATGTTGACGTAAAAGTGCGTGATTTTTGCAGCAAGTCGAAGCTGTTCTTTCTGATCTCTCTTGCACTGATCGTCATTTCATTGCTCTCCACCTTCACCGGCGTAGATGTAGCGCTGGAATTCAAGGGCGGTACCATTATCACTTACAGCTATTCCGGCGAAATAGACGAAAATACCATTGAAAGTGAAATCAGCGCATTGGTTGGCTCTTCTGTCAATGCCCAGGGCGGCGAAAGCCTGGACAGTGATACCAAGACCCTGTCCCTGTCCTTTAGTTCCAACGAAGGCCTGACCATCGAGCGTCAGGCAGAGGTGACAGACAAGATCCAGGAACTTTATCCGGACAGTGAACTGGAACTTCTGGATGCCAACGATGTAGATGCTACATCGGGCAGCGAATTCTTTACCAAGTGTATTGTAGCTGCAATTTTTGCGGCACTGATCCTGATCGTATACATTGCGCTGCGATTTAAGCAGATCAGCGGCTGGTCTGCCGGCGTGTGCGCAGTATTGGGACTCCTTTCCACACTGATCGTTACCTATGGCGGCGTGGTACTGTGCGGCTTTGAGATCGACTCCAATTTTATGGCAGTTATCCTGACGCTGCTGGGCTATGCCATCAATGATACCATCGTTATTTACGACCGTATCCGTGAAAATCAGACACTGCTGCCGGGAATGCAGGTGCAGGATCTGGTGAATATCAGTTCGTCTCAGTCTCTGCGCCGTACACTGCGTACTTCGATCACCACATTCAGCTCCATGCTGGTAGTCACCATTGTTTCAATTGCAATGGGTCTGACATCCATCCTGAGTTTCTCTGTGCCCATGATGATCGGTATTGTGATGGGTACCTATAACTCCATCTGTTTTGTACCCAGCCTGTGGGTATGGTGGCAGAAGAAGCGTGGTATCAGTGTATTGCAGCCTGTGAAGAAAAAGGCGAAAATATAAGTTTTTCTGCGTGAAAATGAGAAAACGAGTCAGTGCGGTGCATTGGCTCGTTTTTTGCGGTTCAGAGTTTAAATGTGGCATTCTGTCACATCTAAAAAAAGTTTCCTACCCCGCTTTCAAAAAGGTTGCACAGGCTGCTGGTCCAGCTGAGCACAGCTGGCGCGGGTCCAGGGCTGCGCAAGCCCTGGTGGGGTCAAGGGGCAAAGCCCCTTGTCGCCG
>JBJFHO010000263.1:0-5571 GCA_051893675.1 Ruminococcus sp.
GTTCGCCCCGCCTCGAAAAAGCTGTCGCTTTTTCTCACCACCCTCGACCCGCGCCAATGTATGGCGCAGAGTGTTTCGCCGTCTGCGGACGGCGACCAGGGACGCTGTCCCTGGACCCTGCCAGGGCTACTCGCCCTGGACCTCGCCAGCTGTGCTCAGCTGGACCAGCGGCTTGTGCAACCTTTCTGAAAGAGGATAGGAAACTTTATATAAGAAAACCGCTGCCGGTCTGATTTCCGGCGGCGGTTTTTTGCTGTCATGAAATAGAACACCTCTTATAAATCCCGCATCAATGCCACGGCTTTGCCCAGGATCCGTACATATTCCAATTCCTGCCCCACGTAGACCAGGGGCGCATATGCCGGATTTTCGGCGATGAGCTGCAATCTCTCATGCGCCTTGTCAAAATAGACACGCTTCAGAGTCGCTTCATCCTCGATGATCACCGCAGCGATCTCGCCGTTTTCCACTACCGGCTGCTTCCGGATAAACACAATATCCCCGTCGTAGATCTCCGCATTGATCATGCTGTCCCCGGATGCACGCAGGCAGAAATCTGCCCGTATCTCCGCATCGGCGGAGACAAAGCTCTCGTGATCCTCCTCCGCATAGATCGGCTCTCCGCAGGCAATCTTTCCCAAAAGGGGAAAACGCTTCAGCTTTATGGGATAGATATTCTCAAACTGGTCGTAGAGGGACGCAGTCTCCTCCGCCGTCTCCGCCTGTACCTGCGGCTCGTCCGTGCGATAGAGCAGATAGTCCACCGTGCACTGGAAAAAGTCTGACAGAACAATCAGCTTTTCAGAATCCGGCTCCCGTTCGCCCTTTTCGTATCCCACATAGGTGGTATATGGAATGCCCAGCATGGACGCAGTCTGCTTCATATTATATCCCTTTGCTTCCCGCAATTCTTTTAATCTGCTTCTGAACATCTGGCTCACCTCCGCTGTTTGGGTTACATTATACCAGATGAAACCGGAAAAGTCAATAGGGAAATACGCATTTCGTGAATTCTGACAAATTACAGGAATACTCTTTGTGCGTATTTTTACAGCGAAGTCTCTTGACATATACTCGGACTGGGTATATAATAGATTATGGATTACGCAATAAGCGTAACTCTAAGGAGGTGAGGCAAATGCAGAAGCAATGCGGTATCTGCGGCAGTCCCTTTGAGGCGCATCATGGGGAGAAATACTGCTGCGAGGCATGCCGGCGAGCGGCACGGCGGACGGCTGGGAGAAAGTTCTACAGCCTGCACAAGGAGGCGTGCAGACAGAAAGCGTGTCAGCTGAACCGGCTGCGGAAAGAGAGATTGTCTGCCGCCGGGATGTGCATCCGGTGCGGACGGGAGAAGCCCCTGGAGGGAAAGCAGCTGTGCTTCGGATGTGCGCTGAAACACAGCCAGGCATACTACCGGCACAAGGAACGGGAACGGGAGAAACAGTGAGATGTATGAAACATGGAGGCGAATCAAATGGATCAATTGAAGTCAATCGGGAAAGTCATCGACACGAGACCTATCCGCTATATTGCAACGGAGGGCGAAAAGAATGCGGACACCATCTGTATCCGGCTGGAACGGTATTACTGCGGCGTGGATTTGTCTGCGTGTACCTTTGCGCTGCGTGGCGTAAATGCCAACGGGGAAATTGCGGAACAGGTTCTCACCAAGCGTACAGAGGACGATCTGCTTCTGCTGCAATGGCAGATTACGGATATCTTTACCGCAGTGCCGGGACAGATGCAGCTGGAACTGCGTGGAATGCTGGAGGATGAGATCGTTATCAAGTACCGGATGCCGCCTGTTACCATCCAGAAAACACTGAAAGGGACGGGTGTGCCTACGCCGGATATGGGCGATCAGCTTCTGATGCAGATGGAACAGATGCTGGATACGGCACTGGAACTGACGGCGAAAATGCCCTTGATTCAGAATGGTACCTGGTGGCTGTACAACGGGGATACCGGGGAATATGAGGACAGCGGTCAGCCGGTACAGGGTGCGGATGGTCAGGACGGCGCACCGGGTGCAGATGGATTCAGTCCCACTGCAACGGTGGAAAAGTCCGGCAGTGTGGCGACGATTACCATTACGGACAAAAACGGCACCACAACTGCCACTGTCAGAGACGGCGAGGATGCAGACCTGTCCCGCTATGCCACGGTGGCATATGTGGATGATCAGATTCAGGCGGTGAACGATGTCACCAATGAGATCGAATCGGATGTAAAGGTATTGGAGGACACGTGGCATACCCATACGAATACCAACGCCCTGCAGCAGCTGACTCTGGGGCATATTGAAAAGCTGAACCAGACGTTTCCCCAGCAGATCTATGCATTGCAGCAGTCGCTCGGGGATATCCAGACGGCTCTTGCGGATATTGTGGAGGTGACGGAATAATGGCGGCTATTGCAGAATATCTGACTGCCCTGGACAGCTGGCGTGACCAGCTGGCGGCAAATCTCACCGCCATGGGTGTGACGGCTTCGGCAAGTGAAAAGCTCAATACCCTTGTGCCGAAGGTATTGGAGATTCCCCAGTCCGGCGCAAAGGACGGCACGGCAGTGTTTTCCCGGACGGTGGACAAAATTGATGCACAGGCGTTTCTCTGTGCCTACTGCCTGACGGAGGTATATATTCCGGACAACATTACCCAGATCGGGAATTATGCCTTTCAGTACTGCGATACCATTACACGGCTGCATATCCCGGCTTCTGTCACTACCATGGGTTCCCTGGTATTCCAGTACTGCACCAGACTGGAGCATGTGACAGTGGGCGAGGGCTTTGCCTGCAATCTGGACATCGGCGCATCTACGGCATACACGGCGGATACGCTCAACGGCATCATTGCCAATCTGGGGACAGGCTCGTATACGCTGACCATTGGCAGTACCAATCTGGCAAAGCTGACAGATGCGGAAAAGGCAGTTGCAACCAACAAGGGCTGGACATTGGCGTGAAGAAGGAGGAGATTGGAGTATGCAGGTGTTACATGCAAGCGAGGGTTACTGGCTGACAAACGGTGTCACTTACGGACGGGATATTTATCTGCCGGACGGTGCAGATGTATCGGCATGGTATGAGGTGACAGAGGCGGAAAAGAATGCTGCCATTGCCGAAAAGGAAGCGGCAGACAAAGCGGCATATGCAGCGGAAATGGCAAAACGGTTCGGTGGTACGCAATGAAAGAGACCATTTGCACCCTTGCCGGCATCGCAGGCAGTTTTGTTGCAGGGCTGTTCGGGGGATGGGATGCGTCTATCCGTGCACTGGTGATTTTTATGGCAGTGGATTACTTCATGGGGCTTGTCTGCGCAGGCGTGTTCCGCAAGTCCGCAAAAACAGAATCCGGCGGGTTACAGTCCAAGGTGGGATGGAAAGGTCTGTGCCGGAAGGTGGTGACGCTGCTGCTGGTATTGGTTGCGGCGCAGCTGGATTCTGTGGCAGGGACTTCTTATATCCGTGATGCCGTGTGCATTGCATTTATGGCAAACGAACTTCTCTCCATGGTGGAAAACGTGGGATTGATGGGCGTGCCTATGCCGGAGGTTTTGACAAAAGCGATTGACTTGCTGCAGAGCAAGGGAAAGGATGAATGATCATGACAATTACAAAAGCCACAAGTACGATACATACGCAGCCTCTTGCCGGGCGTAAAATCGAATACATCGTGATTCACTACACTGCTGGAACGACTAGCAAGGCAGGGGCTGCCGTCAATACGGCGAACTACTATAAGACCACAACCACTGAGGTATCCAGCGACTATACCGTGGACGATGCAGGTGCAGTGCTGTACAATCCGGACATCAAAAATCGTTACACCTGGCATTGCGGCGGTTCCCGGTATAATACCAAGGGCGGGGCGTATTACGGTAAGTGCAAGAACGCCAACTCCATTGGCATCGAGGTTTGCAGCACAAATACGACTGGCAAGATGCAGGCTGCCAACGCAAGCACCTACAGCTTTTCCGCAGCTGCAATTGCAAATGCAGCAGAGTTGACAAAGCAGCTTATGCAGGAATATGGCATTGCAGCCGACCACGTCATCCGGCATTACGATGTCACTGGTAAGCTTTGCCCCGGTATCAAGGGGTGGAATGCAGAGAGCGGCTCGGAATCGGCGTGGAATGATTTCAAGGGGAAGCTTTCCGGCGCTGCCGCATCTGCGCAATCCTCTGCTGCAACGAAGTGGCGTACCGACTGGAAGCAGGGCGAAGCGGTACAGATTGCCGATCAGGCGCAGCTGTTTGCGAATGAGTCCACAGCTACACCGTCAAGCCGTCTGCGAGGCGGTACGTACTACATCTATGACGGTAAGATTTGCAAAAACGGACGATACCGCATTACCACTCGTGCGGATTACTGCGGCAAGGCTCCCGCAGGGAAGTACGTCACGGGGTATGTGAGCATTGATAAGATGAGCTGATGCTTACTCTGATGGCATAAATGAAATCGGCGGTGCTTCGGGAGAATTCCTGGGGTACCGCCGGTTTTTATACTAATCCCATATCGTTCTGTTGAAGAAGTTGCCAGATAGCATTTTGTCAATCAAGGCGCCCAACCGCAGGCAGGCTGTCGCCTGCCAAGGGCGGGCAACGCAGAGTGACGAAATGATAGCGGCAAATTCTTCAACAGGTTGATATGGGATTAGTATTACTTCATGATTATGGTTTTGATATTTACTTTGTCGTACAGCGTGCCTATAGACGAAGAGAACCGCCGCCGAAGCTATCCGGTAGCGGTTTTTCTGTTCGTCTGGTTGTCTTACCTTGTCTGGTTCCCATTTTTCCGCAAGACAAGGTGAAAAGCACGCAGTTTCGGTGGTTTTCCCCTGCTTGTCTGGTTGGATGGCTTTTTCTGTATCTGTAAACAAGGAACCGCTGCCGGAGTTGTCACATCCCGGGGCGGTTTGTTTTATTATGTCATACATGAAAACGCCCCACTCCAAAGAGCAGGGCGTGACATAGATGGAACGAGGTGGGGCAACGTTTCCCCACATCTCCTACGGGTATTCCCCGGGTGGCGGCTGCCTGTTCCGCCCTCAGCGTTCTATCAATCCCAGTTGATCGCATCATGAGAAACAAACTCAGTTTCCCCAGCTGTACTTGCCAATGCTTCTAATTCGTCCGGTTCTGGTTCTTCTGCGGGAATGAATTTCAGAACAAGCTGATACAGCAGTTCTAATTCATCATTTGGTACACTGTCATTGACAAGATGACAAATCATTTCTCTTGTAGACATAACTTTTTCACCTCACAGTTTATCATATGCGTTCCCACGAGGGAGAACATCATGAATCAAAATTGTTTCCGATGTCATTTCAAATATAATGCGATAATCACCGATACGCAGACGAAATGCAATCGGCACAACCCCTTGAAGTCGTTTGATATCTCCGCACGGAATCGCTTCTATACCGGTTTTGATTCTGTGTTTGGTTGCTTTATCAAGCTTAGATATATGTTTTTCAGCTTTCTTGGTATATATGATCTCCATTATTCCGGCGTTTCCTCCTGCTCCGTCTGTTTCTGCATCGGCGCAAAGCCGTCTCTTTCTAT
>JBJFHO010000264.1:0-5538 GCA_051893675.1 Ruminococcus sp.
AATATGCAAGCATATGACGTGCAAAGCCGCCAGGCGCTCTTTGTGCGGTGTTGCCTTAAATATCAATACCCAATTTTCGTTCCACGCTATCCTCTTCCGTGATTTTCCGAATCACCCGGCAGGGATTCCCTGCAGCGAGAGAATAGGGCGGTATACTCTTTGTGACAACGCTGCCTGCACCGATCACGCAGCCTTCCCCGATGGTCACGCCGCCGCAGACTGTGACATTGGACGCCAGCCAGCAGTTGCTCCCGATGGTAATGGGCTTGCCATATTCCAGATCATACAGAGAGCCGTCCTCCCGGGTACGCATATTACGCTCCTCCGGCAGAAAAGAATGCATAGGCGTGGCGAGGGTGCAGTTTGGCCCCAGCAGCACATTATCTCCGATGATTACCGGACAAGTGTCCAGTACCACCAGGTTAAAATTGGCGTAGCATTTTTCCCCGAAAGTGGTATTCACACCGTAGTCGAACTGCAAGGGACCTTGCAGGTATGTACCCTTGCCGCACTGAGGCACCAGCTGTTTCAGGATCTCCGTCCGCTTTTCATATTCCGTATCATAAGTATCATTATAATCCTTGGAAAGCCGATGTGCCTTCTGCCGCTGCTGTTCCAGCACCGGGTCAGAGGGATCGTAGAGCTTTCCGGCAAGCATTTTTTCCTGTTCCGTCATCGTTCACTCCAGATTCTCGCAGAATTCTGCATAATAATGGTCAATATACGCTTTCATGCCCTCATAAAATGTCTCGTCATAGGGGATAAACAAATACGCCTCGTCCTGGAATTCCTCAGAATGATAGCGCTCTTCCCCGAAATAGTGCAGGGCATAGTCATCCACATCTGCCGGATAGCAGGGGCCGTCATCGTGGGAATGGTCATAATAATACGCTGCAAACTGTCTGCCCGTTTCGTTGAAGATCATGCGGTACAGCCGTCCGGAGAATTCATCCCGGATGAGTTCCCGGAGATCTACCCTGCCGTCCTGTGCCTTGACAGAATCCACAGCGTCCCCGAATTCCTCCAGGAACTGGTCGCACATGAGGTCATGTTCAATACACCAGCGCAGATAGATCGCCATGTGATTATAGCCCGTGATCTCGTCCAGCGGCAGTTCTTTCTCCCGGATGGAGCCAACATGCCAGCCCTCCCAGTCCATAATCTGCGTATCCGTATCTGCGCAGACATTGCAGCGGTGAATATCCAGCACATGCCCCACAGCGCCCACCATGCGATCCAGCAGCGGATCTGTGCCATATTCCAGTTTAAAGTCCATTTCCTCGGGGTAAAGTGGGAACACCTGGTAAAAATTCACCACTTCTCCGTCAGGCAGCTCGCAGACGCATGCCTCTTCTGCATAGGCGCCGGGGCTGAGCAGCAGGGATGCACTCAGTCCGGTATTTTCCGCAAAGGGTTCTTCGTTATCAATGGTATGTCCCCAGCCCACCCAGGTTTCGCATTCGATGGGCAGACGTGCCAGCTGTTTCAGCAGGCGTATCACCCAGTAGTCCTTTTCATCCTGGCTATCCAGCTTCCAGTCCGGGGGCAGGCAGATGAGCAATTCTGCCCGATCTAAGCCCTCATCCGCCAGTTCTTCCGGCACATCCATCCGGTGTGCACCCATGCCCTCGGTCACAAGGGTAATCCAGTTACGCTCCGGCGCAGGCGGAATGATGCAGATATCCAGGTGGATATCCGGGGAAAAAATCTCGTGGAATACCTGGCTGTATGCGCCGAAATATTGTTCAATATGGTTTTCTACTGCGGTCAGTTCCTCTTCGGTGTACAGTTCTGGTGTAAATTCCTGTTCTTGTTCCATATGGTATCTCCTTTTGTAGTGTAGGGATGTGTTCAAATTAGTTTTATTATATCAGATTTTGCCCCGTTTTGTCAAGAATTTTAGGAAAAATAACGATTTTCATAGAGCATTATTTCATAAAAGCGTTTTAATCTAAGATTTGTTATATTTGCACAACGCCGCAGGCAGCAATGAAGTTTTTTGGTCCAGCAATTTTTCAAAAATGCTGGACCATCAGTCTGTGCAACCTTTCTGAAAACAGGTGGGGAATATTCTTAATATTACTGAATACACCAATAATAACCCTAAAGCAGCAAAAGCAGGATCTCGGGGAAGATCCTGCTTTTGCAAAAAGGAAATAGTTATGCAATTGTTATATTTATCGCTGTGCGGCTTAGCCCATCACAACTTCAACTGCGTGGTTCTTGCCATCGCTGAATACCGGCAGTACGTTGCCTTCGATCGCCTTGCCGTCAACAGTAACCGATACAACGCCCTTGCAAACATGATTCGGGTTCTTAACGGTAACATCATAGGTCGCACCACGATACTGTCTGGAAATGGTGAAGCCGTCCCACTCATGGGGAATAGACGGGTCGATCTTCAGACCATCCCAATCCGGGATCACACCCAGAATGTACTGGGAAACAGCCACAAAGTTCCATGCAGCAGTACCAGTCAGCCAGCTGTTCTTTGCCTCGCCGTGACGCTTCGCATCCTTGCCGGCGATCATCTGTGCATAGACATACGGCTCGGTGCGGTGGAGGTCAGAATACTTTTCTTCCCGATATGCCGGTGCGATCTTGCTGTAGTACTCAAATGCCTTATCTCCGTGACCCACAAATGCCTCTGCACAGATGATCCATGCATTGTTGTGGCAGAAGATACCTGCATTTTCCTTGTATCCGCCCGGATAAGTGGAAATTTCGCCGTACTCGATATAATACTTGGTGAATGCCGGCTGGTTCAGGCTCAGACCGTGCTCGGAATTCAGCCACTTGTCAACACTCTCCAGTGCCTTCAGGTCAGCGCCGGTTTCCTTACCGCAGCCGCCCATAACTGCAAAGCCCTGGGGTTCGATAAAGATCTTGCCCTCTTCGCATTCGTGAGAGCCCATCTTATTGCCAAAGTCATCATAGGCACGCAGGAACCATTCGCCGTCCCAGCCGTATTCCATGATGTTCTTCTTCATTTCTTCAATGGCAGCCTGTGCCTTTGCAGCGCCAGCCTCATCGCCGCGCTTCTTGCACATAGCCACATATTCCGGACCTGCATATGTAAACAGCGCAGCTACCATGACAGACTCTGCTACCTTAGAGTACTTGTCTTCGCCGTACTTCGGAGAAGTAGATGTCTGGAAAGATTCGCCCGGCTCATCAGAGAAGCAGGACAGGTTGATGCAGTCGTTCCAGTCTGCACGCATTGCCAGAGGCAGTCCGTGGGGGCCTACATTTTCAGCCACATGGAAGAAGCTCTTTTCCAGGTGATCCATCATGGTCTTTGCCTTGGACTCGTCGTTGTCATAGGGCACCATTTCATCCAGGATGGTGTAGTCACCGGATTCCTTGATATATGCAGCAACAGAAAGGATCATCCACAGCGGATCGTCAGAGAAGTCGCCGCCGATCTCGTTGTTACCCTTCTTGGTCAGAGGCTGATACTGGTGATAGCATCCGCCGTCCTCCAGCTGTGTGGAAGCCAGGTCGATGAGACGCTCTCTTGCTCTGTCCGGAATCTGGTGTACAAAGCCCAGCAGATCCTGGTTGGAGTCACGGAAGCCCATGCCTCTGCCGATACCGCTCTCGAAGTAAGAAGCGGAACGGGACATATTAAAGGTAACCATGCACTGATACTGGTTCCAGATGTTTACCATGCGGTTCATCTTGTCGTCCGGTGTATTGACATTGTACTTGGACAGCAGGTTGTCCCACATTTCCTTCAGTTCAGCCAGACCAGCAGCTACCTTTTCCGGTGTGTTGTACTGCTCGATCATCTCATAAGCACGAGACTTATTCATGCTGCCGTCTGCATTCCACTTCTGATCCTTGGGATTTTCAACATAGCCCAGGATGAAGATGAGCTGCTTGGACTCGCCCGGTGCCAGGGTGATTTCCTTATAGTGAGAAGCGATAGGTGACCAGCCGTCTGCAACGGAGTTGGATGCCTTTCCGGCAGCCACTACCTGCGGATTCTCAAAGCCATTGTACAGACCAAGGAAGCTCTCACGGTCAGAATCATAGCCGTCAATGCTGTCGTTTACGGTATAGAATGCGAAGTGATTGCGGCGCTCCTTGTACTCGGTCTTGTGGAAGATGGTAGAGCCTTCGATCTCTACTTCGCCGGTATTGAAGTTACGCTGGAAGTTGGTGGAGTCATCCTGTGCATTCCACAGACACCACTCAATGAAGGAGAACAGCTTGATGGTCTTTGCCTCGCTGCCCTCGTTCTTCAGAACCAGGCTCTGGATTTCGCCGTTGTAGTTCTGGGGTACGAAGAAGGTCACTTCAGCAGAAATGTCGTTCTTCTTACCGGAAATAATGGTATAACCCATGCCGTGACGGCAGCTGTATGCATCCAGATCGGTCTTTACCGGAGACCAGCCCGGAGACCAGATGGTGCCGTTGTCGTTGATGTAGAAATAACGGCCGCCCATGTCTACCGGTACATTGTTGTAGCGATAACGGGTGATCCGGCGCAGACGGGCATCCTTATAGAAGTGATAGCCGCCGGCAGTGTTGGAAATCAGAGAGAAGAACTCCTGGGTACCGAGGTAGTTGATCCACGGATACGGTGTCTTCGGATTCTGAATGACGTATTCCTTATTTGCGTCGTCAAAATAGCCAAATTTCATGGGAGGAACTCCTTTTCAAAAATTTTTAAATAGTAAGATTCGCCAATAACGAGAAAGCCATGCCCTTTGGAGGCATTCTTTCCCTACGCTGGCTAGTATCCTCATTATAACATACAAGGCAGTAAATTACAAGTCTTTTTTGAGAATTCTTTCAAAAATTCTCCTGAAAAGTGCATCCGCCTTGACAGATGGGGAAAAAGTGGTAAGCTGGCGGCTGTTCTGCCGAAAAAATAAACCGCTGTCATGGATGACAACGGTTTATGCAGGCACAAAAAAGAAAGAACCGCCCCAGTACCGAACAGGGCGGCTATTTCATATAGAGTCATACTTTTACGGAAACTGACCGCCTTTCGGGGTGTTTCCTGTCCTTATCATACTGCACTTCAGTGCATCTGTCAAGAAAAAATCTCTTTCTTGACAAATTCTGCAAGTTCTGGTATGATAAAAGGTGCAGAGAGAACACTTTGAAGCGGATACATATTTTGTATGTGTATAGGCGGTCAAATCCACGCTCCCGGAAGGGAGTGATTGCTATGACATGGATGGAGTCTCAGAGCGTGTTCACATAAATCCAAACATGCGTCTTTTCGGCAAAATTTCACGCATACTACGTTAAAAATCCTTGCCGGGCGACAGCCCGCCTGCGGATTTTTGCCTTGTCTGCGTAAAATTTATGCACGAAGATCCGCATATTTGTTTTATGTGAACACGCTCTAACTTTATGCAGCGTCATTTGCCAAGTCATTCTGATTTTGCAAAACAGCAATAAAAGGAAATAACCGCCCTGGCGACCAAACTTGGGCGGTTATTTCTTAACCACTTAAATTACGGGAGCTGACCGCCTTTCGGGGTGCTCTCTCTGCTTTTATTATACAGCATTTCAGCGAAT
>JBJFHO010000265.1:0-5479 GCA_051893675.1 Ruminococcus sp.
GGCGGCTATGAAAATCATGATTTTTATCATGATTTTCAAATGAGAATAGTATAAAGCATCAACCTAAAGATAAAATAACACCCTCCGAAGTAGCCGCTTCAGAGGGTGTCGTTGTTTGTGAACCTATTTAAAATAATTCACAGCGTTTCTGAATCAAATTATACCATGAAATCCGGACTTTGTCAAGCGAATTTTTGATACAGTCCAAATAGCGTTCCACAGCATACTTTCATTTTATACTTTTTACCGTTCCAGAATCTGGCTGCGATCCGGGCCATTGCCCACCATAACTACCTTACACTCGCAGACTTCTTCCAGGCGTGCAATATACTTTTTGCATGCTTCCGGCAGTTCGTCAAAGCTCTTGCAGCCGGAAATATCCTCATCAAAGCCCTCGAATTCCTCATAAATGGGCTTGCAGTCTGCCAGAGATTCCAGCGCTGCCGGGAAATCCCTCAGCACAGTGCCATCGGGCTTTTCATAGCCAACGCACATTTTCAGCGTACCGATACCGCTAAGGGTATCCAGCTTGTTGATTGCCAGACCATCTAGACCATTGGTGCGGACAGAATGACGAACAATCACAGCGTCAAACCATCCGGTACGTCTCGGACGGCCAGTGGTTGTGCCGAATTCACCGCCCTTGTTGCGGATCAGTTCGCCGGTCTCATCCTCCAGCTCAGTGGGGAACGGGCCCTTGCCCACACGGGTGGTATATGCCTTTGCAACGCCGATGATATTGGTGATCATTTTCGGACCCACACCGGTTCCGATGCAGGCACCGGCAGAGATCGGGTGAGAAGAGGTAACATAGGGGTAGGTACCGAAGTCGATATCCAGCAGAGTTGCCTGTGCACCCTCGAACATGATGGTCTTTCCTGCCTTGTTTGCCTCATAGGTCAGCACGGAAACGTCATCCACATAGGGTGCCAGACGCTTGCCGTACTCGATATATTCTGCAATAACAGCGTCCAGGTCAAATGCCTCGCCGCCATAGACCGCAGTGATGATCTTATTTTTCAGCATACCAGTGGTACGTGCCTTTTCCGCAAAAATTTCCGGATGCACCAGGTCATACACACGCAGACCGCAGCGCTCATACTTGTCCATATAGG
Source organism: Ruminococcus sp. (assembly GCA_051893675.1). Taxonomy (GTDB): domain Bacteria; phylum Bacillota; class Clostridia; order Oscillospirales; family Ruminococcaceae; genus Ruminococcus_C. Next base: position 1,116 of record JBJFHO010000265.1, read on the forward strand.
TAGGGCCAATGCCACGCTTTGTGGTACCGATATCCGAATTGCCCCGGAACTGCTCCGACAGACCATCCAGTGCAATATGCCACGGCATTACCACGTGGGCACGGGGATCAATCTTCAGATTTGCAGTGGAAATACCACGGCTTTCCAGACCATCCAGCTCCGATGTGAAATCCTTCGGATCCAGAACAACACCAGCGCCAATGAGACACAGGGTATCCGGATACAGAATACCGGAGGGAATCAGGTGGAGCTTATAAACCTCACCGTTATTGACCACTGTATGACCGGCATTGTTACCGCCTGTGGCACGAACCACTACATCTGCTCTGGATGCCATAATGTCAATGATCTTTCCTTTTCCTTCGTCTCCCCATTGTGAACCGACTACAATATTTGCAGGCATAAGAATTCCTCACTTTTCCAAATTACAGAATTTTCTTTCGGTTGCAGTATTCACTGCAGCATACAGTACTATTATAGCAGGGTTTACGCAGAATTGCAATAGAATTTGCAGAATTTTTTCTTTTTCCGGAGAAATGCAGTGTTTTTCTTCCATTCGCTGCGCACATTGCTGCATATTCCTTATGCAAACGGATGAAATTATTTTGGAATAATCTATAAGAGCATCCAATTATACATAAGATACCACATATAATCTATGCTGTCAAAATGCAATTTTGTTTCAGGAAATTGTAGGGGAAACCATTGTGTTCGCTGCTACTCCTAACACTTAATTCGGTTTGAAAACCAGAAGCGTAGGGCGGGGGCTTGCTCCCGCCGTTCCCGAAAAATCGAAGGAAAACCCATTGTAGGGGCGGAATCATCCCCCGCTGTATTTTCACAATTGCATAAATTTGGTGTAAATGTAGGGGCGAACTGTGTTCGCCCACAAATCACTGCAAGCCGCCACACGGGCGAACACAGTTCGCCCCTACACATTGGCACAGTTCTTCCAGAATATTTCTGTCTACCGCACCGCCTATTCACCGAAATCGACCGACTATCGCACTTCTGTTGCAAACGCCGGGGAGATATGCTATGATAACAGCAGGAGGTGACAATATGGAAATCAAGATTCAACTGGACAGCCGATATCCGGATCCGGAGGTGCATATTCTGACTGCAGCTGTCACAGAAGAGGTACAGCAACTACTCCGGCAGCTCTCGGAGAAATCGCCCCACACCATTGTCTGTTATGACGAGGACAGCGCCGTGCTGGTGGAACAGGAACAGCTGATCCGGGTGTACAGTGCCAATCAGAAAGTCTACGCAAAAACGGAATTGGGGGAATTTATCCTGCGGCGGAGGCTGTACGAAATGGAAACGCTGCTGGATTCCGGGAGATTTGTACGCATTTCCAACTCGGAGATCGTCAACCTGCGCTATGTCCGGCGGCTTGATCTGAGTATCACCGGCACCATTGGGATGCAGCTGCAAAACGGCGAAACAGCCTATGTTTCACGGCGGTACCTCTCCAGAATCAAAGCAATTTTGCACATTTAGAAAGGCGGTAATGCTATGAAAAAACAACTTATCATCCGTGGCCTGATCGGTTTTCCCGTGGGCGTATGCATCTGCAATATTATTTTATTGGTAATCTCTTTCTGTCTGGGCACTTACTATGTCTGTGCGCCGGAATGTACTCAGCTTTTCGGCTCTGAAATCGCCGGTGCAGCAGCACAATTTCTGCTTTCCGGCGTGGTGGGAACAGTCTTTGCCGCTGCTTCGGTCATCTGGGAAATAGAGTCCTGGAGTCTGCTTCGGGCAACTGTAACACATTTTTTCGTGACTGCTATTGTATTCTTGCCGGTATCCGTGCTTCTGGGATGGACATCGCTGGATTTGAAAGGACAGATTTCTTATTTTTTCATCTTCGTTTTCATATACATCTGTATCTGGATCAGCCAATATTTTACCTACAAAAAGAAAATCCAAAAAATCAACCAGGCTCTGAAAAAATAAAAAGGCAGCACCGCACAGGAAATTGTGAGGTGCTGCTTTTTTGATAAGATATAGTGTGCCCATCATTGCCCCGTCAGCCTTTGATACTTCTGCATCTTCCCCATACAGCAGCAGACCACGATCCACCGTATCCAGGGCAGGAACAGCAGTACCTGCAGAAAAATCCGCAGCGGTTTTTTCCAGCCGAAACAAACGGCACAGGCAATGAGATACCGGTTACTGTAAAATACGCCTGTGATATAGGGAATCAGCATAGCCCCAAAGACCGGCAGCATGGGCAGCAGTAATTCGATGGAAGTGATTGCCACCAGGATTGCCCCGATAATCAGCACCGGCGGAAAAATCAGCGTACCAAGCAGCAGCGCAATGAGATACATTCCCACTAAGCTGAGCACCACCACCAGATAGATTACGCCTATCACCAGCATCAGCAGAAAGAATGGCAGGGAGATCCACGTCACCGTCAGATGCCGCTTTGCCGCCAGTACCGGGGATTCCTGGGGCGAAATAATCTTTGTACATGTGGCAGTCCGCACCAGCGTATAGACCCATGCCAACGCACAGATGATTGCGGCAATCGCAATTATCCAATCCGGAAGTCCCTGGGTCAGAAGCAGTTCCTTCCATTCCCCTGTTTCTGTCATCTCGTCCAGAGTGGTCGTCCCCAGCAGGCCTGTAATACAATTGGAACAGGCATCCGATGCCACAGGCGTTGCCGCACCCAGCAGACAGAACAGGTTCAGCAGCACCTGCGGCTTGGTTTTCTCCAGATACAATTTGCCGCAGATGTCCAGAATAACCAGAATCACGCATGCAATTGCGCAGATAATACTGAGCATGAAAAATCCTCTTTCCCTTTGCAATACCACACAAAGATTGTGCGGTGTTTCCTTTATTCCCGGATCTGTCCGTTGCCGCTGACCAGATATTTCACCGTAGTCAGCTCATGCAATCCCATGGGGCCTCTTGCGTGGAGCTTCTGGGTGGAGATGCCGATCTCTGCACCATAGCCGAACTCGCCGCCGTCGGTGAACCGGGTTGACGCATTGACATAGACCACTGCCGCATCCACGGTGCGCTGGAACTTCTGGGCAGCGTCCAGGTCACGGGTAATGATACACTCGGAGTGCTTTGTGCTGTACTTTGCAATATGTGCCATGGCTTCGTCCATGCTGTCCACGACCTTGACCGTAATTTTATAGTCGTTGAACTCCGTATCGTACAGTTCTTCCGTTGCCGGTTCGATATCTGCGCCGAGAATTTCCCGGGTAGCCTCATCGCCGTAAATGGTCACATCATGGGCTGCAAATGCCGCCTGCACACGGGGCAAAATCTCCCCTGCCACATCCTTGTGGACAACCAGTCCCTCTATGGCATTGCACACAGACGGCCGCTGTGTCTTGGCATTGTCAATAATACGCACCGCCATGTCATAATCCGCCTCGCCGTGGAGACATTTGTCCACATACACATGACAATTCCCGGCGCCTGTTTCAATGACCGGTACGGTGGACTGGCGCAGTACTGCCTGAATCAGACCAGCACCGCCACGGGGAATGAGTACATCCAGATAGCCTGTCAGGTGCATCATATCTGCGGCAGTTTCCCGGGATGTATCCTCCACCAGCTGAATAATATCCCCCGGCAGTCCCACAGTTTCCACCGCCTGCCGCATGATATTGGCAAGTGCAGTGTTGGAGTGAATTGCCTCCTTGCCGCCACGGAGAATCACCACATTTCCGGCTTTCAGGCAGAGGGTTGCCGCATCCACGGTAACATTGGGACGGGATTCGAAAATAATCCCGATGACGCCCAGAGGCACACGTGTTTTCAGGATTTGCAAACCGTTGGGACGGACAGAGCCGCTGTCTACGGAGCCAATGGGATCCTCTGCGGCAATGAGCTGACGGGCTGCGTCTGCCATACCGGAGATACGTGCCGGCGTCAGGCGCAGACGATCCTGCAAGGATGCTGTCATATTGTTCGCCTTTGCAGCGGCTAGGTCCTTTGCATTTGCTTCCAGTATCTCGTCCTGCCGTGCAAGCAGTGCGTCTGCAATAGCGGCAAGCGCCTGGTTTTTCACTTGAGGTGCGGCGGTGGCAATGGCGGATTCCACTGCCTTGGCACGGATGCCGAGGGTTTCTGCGTAGTTCATAAGTAGTCTCCTTTCAGTTGCATAACAGCATTGTAGGGGCGGCTATCAGCCGCCCGCAGGTATACCATAACGGAAAGCATAGTCGGCTATCGGAATACCGCAAGTATACCGTGACGGAAAATACGGGCGGATGATATCCGCCCCTACATGGTTTGTCTATGTCATACAGCAATATCACTGCTGTTTCATTACGAGATCGTGATCTCAAGCGGCTCCTCTGCGTTCTGATAGATTCCCACCGGAATTG
>JBJFHO010000266.1:0-5449 GCA_051893675.1 Ruminococcus sp.
CCTGGACCTCGCCAGCTGTGCTCAGCTGGACCAGCAGCCTGAGCAACCTTTTTGAAAGAGGGTAGGTAACATTTTTAGATGTTACAGAATACTACATTTGCACTGAATTTGTACAATGTCGGGAATGCAGCGGGCGGATGATATCCGCCCCTACATACAACATGCTCATTTGTTCGGCAGGCAAACCCACGCATACAGCACGAAAGAACAAAGGGCAAAGCATCCGCAGAGCACCTGCATGCCTATCGCTATCACTCTGCCCGCCGTTTGCTTCTGGCGCAGCTTCTGCACTGCCATACCAAGGAACAATGCCCCCATGAGAACGGTCGGCGTAATATACCGGAAATTCATGGAACAGGTAAAGGGCGAAGATGCCGCCAGATAGTAGAAATTCACCATCATGCTCACATAAAAGGACACAAAGAAGAGCTTCTCCACCTTGTCCATGGCGCATTTTCGGAAGCATAACACCACCATGCATACCAGTGCGCCGGCGGCGAGAACCACATTCAGCCAGAAAAAGACGGTTGCCAATGAAATTGCCGTCTGGTTGTATACCAGCGTGCTCTCATTGATATATTCCCCGAACAGCGCATTTTTCAGCAGCGCCACAAGGGGATTGTATTCGTTGTAGCCCGATCCGTCCTTTTGCAGCCATTGCTCAAAGACACTCTGGAACTGCGTGGACGAAAAATCCGTGATCCGGGAGAAAAAGTCCTGATCGCCGATATACTGCCGCAATCCGGGATCCAGCTCCTGTACATAGGTCAGGGGTACATCAAAACGCGCCCAATTCCGGATGGGATACCATAGCCCCAAAGGCACGCAGACTGCCGCAAATACGCCGTATTGTCCCAGAATACGCCATTCCCGGCGGCGGAGCTTCTGCACCAGCACAATCAGAAATACCACGGCAATGGGTATCGCCACTAACGCAGCGGACAGCTTCGTCATCATGCCCAGCCCTACGCAAAGGGCAATTTTCAGGATGCCTTTCATGGTGGGGTTGTCGTACCATTGCAGAGTACACAGCACTGCCCCCAGAATAAACACCACTGAGAGGACATCGTTGTTGATGCTGCCGGAAAACAGGGTGAATGACGGGTGAAAGGCAAGGAGCAGCAAGGGCGCATAAAGTCCCATGCCCTCCAGCTTGAAATGCCGCAGAATCCGGTAGGAAGTGATGAGGATCGCCATGGCATAGAACAGCGTCAGTGTCTGTAGGGATTCCCGTGCCGCATTGTGTCCCACACCCAGGAGATTTTCCGACAGATCAATCCATAGCGCACAGATGCTGTGATGCAGGGGCGGATGATAAAACTGCCAGTGTCCCCGGGGGTCAAAGTCCGGCAGGTGATGATTGGCAAGGAGATATTCCATATAACCGGTGTGCCCTATCTCGCCGCCGAACTTGCCCACATCGTGCTGACGCTCGTAGACAGAGGTGTAGAAAACGTAGTAGTACTTCAGGAAAAAGCTCATGCCCATGAATAACAGTGCCGTGCGCCGGGTATGACTCTGTTTCTGGTTCTGTGTCAGATAATACAACACCAGCAGAATGCAGCAGCCGTCCAGAAGCATCCAAAGCCCTTTCTGTTCCGATTGGTGATAAAGCTTCGTGCCCAGACCGGTCAGCAGCAGAAAGACTGCACCTAAGGCAATCGCCGTCTTTTTTTCCAGCTTTCCCTGACGGTACAGCCACAGGAGAATGCCGCCGCCCACTGCCAATACCGCCAGAACCTCCAGCATAAGGGCATTTGCAGGGACATTTTCCGCCGAACCAAGGTAAAAGGGATTGATCAGGAGACAAATCAGCAAAGCGCTGAGGTACGGATGTGCCCCCAGCGCTTTCAGAAACTTCTCCGTGCAGGATTCCGTCAGGCATAAGGGAATGCTGTCAGGCTTGTTTCTGTTCATGATATTCCTTCTCCTGGTTGACGTTCCATACGGCACTCTTGTCAGTGGAATCGTGCTTGATGGCGTCAGCGGCATGGATTGCAGTCAGCATGGAGTGATCCATGTTGTTATAGCGGTGCTGACCGTTTCTGCCGACACAGAAGAGATTTTCGTATGTATCCAGATAGGCAACAACCTGATCGAACTGGGCATAAGTGTCGAAATATGCCGGATATGCCTTCTTGACCTTTTCCCGGTGGGAATCCAGCACAGCGCCATCCCGGATGACGCCCATTTTCACCAGCTCCTTTGTGGCGAAAGCAATGCATTCGTCATCGGACATATTCCAGAATGCGTCACCCTCAGCGCAGAAGTATTCCAGACCGATCCAGACAGTGTCCTCCGGCTTTTCTACCATATAGGGAGACCAGTTGTTGAAGATCTGGATACGTCCCAGCTTTACGCCCTTGTCCTGGACATAGATCCAGCAGTCGGGAACGATATTGCTCAGCGTCTTTTTATTTGTCTCGTTGACCAGTTCCAGCTTGTTCACCAGCAGTCCTACGGTAACAAAATCCCGGTAGGGGAGACCTGCGGCAATGCGCTGAATTTCGCTGTCGGCACAGCCCTCCAGTCCTGCCACCAGATCCTTGATGGGCATAGAGGAAATGAAGATATCCCCTGTGATCTCCTTTGTGCCCTCAGGCGTCTCGCAGATAACAGACTGAATCTTTCCGTTCTCGGTGCGGATGGTCTTGACAGCGTGGCGGTAGAGAATCTGACCGCCCTTTTCCTGTACCTTTTTGCCGACCAGTTCCCAGAGCTGACCGGGGCCGTATTTGGGATACCAGAACTGCTCAATGAGGGAAGTCTCGGCGTTATCGTTATTCTTCTTGCCGAATGCCTTGGAGAACATATCCTTGATAACGGCACGGATGGACAGTCCCTTGACACGCTGTGCGCCCCAGTCTGCGGAGATCTCGCTGGGATGTCTGCCCCAGAGCTTTTCGGTATAGCCCTCGAAGAACATGCTGTAGAGCACCTTGCCGAAGCGGTTGATATAGAAATTCTCCAGATTGGTCTCCGGCTTTTTTGCGATACAGGAGCCCAGATAGCTGAACCCGGCACGCATGGTAGTAGCGAAGCCCATATTCTTGATGGTTTCCTTTTTCAGAGATACGGGATAGTCGAAGAAGCAGTGGTTGTAATAAATCCGGGACACACGGTCACGTACCAGCATGACCACGTCTTCCTTTTCCGGATCAGGGCCGCCGGAAACCAGAGGCTTTTCTCGTCCCAGCTTCTGGTCATCATATGCCGGCTTGCCCTGGATGGGCATCAGATCCGACCACCATTTCATAATCGTATCGTCCTTGGAGAAGAATCGGTGACCGCCGATATCCATGCGGTTTCCGTGATAGTGCACTGTCTGGGAGATTCCGCCCAGCACTTCGCTTTCCTCCAGGATAGTCACTTCAAATTCGTCTTTGGTATCTTTCAGCAGTTCATAGGCAGCTGTCAGACCAGCGGGGCCGCCGCCGATGATTACAATTTTCTTCATTATGGGTTCTCCTTCTTAAAAATAGTAAAATAGCAGGGGAGAGAAAGTATTCTCCGTAACAGTTGTTGGTGTCCTGTGGAAATCAAAAAATCCCGTTACTATGGACAATCGACAAAAACTACTCAAATAATTATACAGCATTTTTTCATATTTGTCAATCACCAGTGAAAAATAAGCACGGAAATCAATTTTTGTAAAATATGGATTATTGTAGGGGCGACCATTGGTCGCCCGTTGCGGTTTGCCTGGATTTTTGGCGGGCGAACAATGTTCGCCCCTACTATACTGTCACATCTAAAAATGTATCCTACCCACTTTCAAAAAGGTTGCACAAGCCGCTGGTCCAGCTGAGCACAGCTGGCGAGGTCCAGGGCGAGTAGCCCTGGTGGGGTCAAGGGGCAAAGCCCCTTGTCGCCGCCCGCAGGCGGCGAAACACCCCGGCGCATACTCTGCGCCACGGAGAAAAGGGGTGAGAAAAGCGACAGCTTTTCGAGGGGGCTGAACATCCTTGGTGAAGTCTGTCGAAGCCATTTCCGCTGGGCTTCGACTGAAAGCGAACAAGACCGCTTTCCCCTTGTAAACCCTTTTCAGAAAGCGAAATTTTGAAAACGTCCCGGTGGGACGTTTTCAACGAATAAATCTTTAAATGTGATTGGGAAGTAAGAGCTACTATTGTTCGCCCGCAATACCACTTCGCAATACCGCTTTTCATAAAGGTTTCAGTTACAGTAGGAGCAAAGGGACAACCTAAGGGGAGCGGGGGCAAAAGAAAACCGTGGCAAAAGTGCGGATTTCCCCCGCTCCCCTCACGGTTTTCCCTCTGCACTCTCTTTCCCTTCACCCCTCACCCCCTTTCCGCACTTTTGCTGGTCACGGTAACTTTACTTTCTTCGTGCTAACTTTAACTTGGGCTTTCAGAATGCAGTGACTTCATCGCAAAAGCAAAGTTTTAAGTGGGACTACGTACTACAATGGGGGTTCTCTTAGATTCTTCTGGAACGGCGGGAGCAAGCCCCCGCCCTACGCTTCTGGTCTTCAAATTAAAAGTAAAGCTTTAGGCGTGACAATGTGCGACAGTGGGTATTATATATTATAAAAGGTATACCTGCCAGAACAGGAATCAGGTACATTTCTGACGTTCACAAAAAATTTACATGAAAAATCGAAGAAAAATTGCCGTTACCACTTGCAATTCTTCAGAAAGTATGATAGAATATACAAGCGTGATTGCAATAGATATGCGTTGAAGTGAAAGGTTGCCGGCGGTGTGCCGGGTAATTTTCATGGAGTATGTCCGATTTGAAAACCGGGCGAATCAGGATAATGACACAGTATGTGCACAAAACCACCCAGCATGGCGATTGCTGTGCCGGTGGGGTCTGTACTGCTGTTTGCACTGGCTCGGAAACATTTTTCAGTTTTCGAGTTTTTTTATGCACGTGCGGCGGGAACACCCGGCGGCGTGGAGAGAAGTCCTGATGGAGGAAACTCCTGCCCCCAAGACCATGAAGGAGGCGAAAAGAATGGCAGTCAACGAAAAAATCAGAATCAAGATCAAGGGTTATGAGCATGCAACAGTAGATGCAGCAGCAGCCAAGATCGTGGAAGCTGCAAAGAGAAGCGGTTCTCAGGTTTCGGGTCCGATCCCGCTCCCGACCGATAAGGAGATCATCACCATCCTGCGTGCAACTCATAAGTACAAGGATAGCCGTGAGCAGTTCGAGCGTCGTACCCACAAGCGTCTCATCGACGTAATTCGTCCGACACAGAAGACAACTGAGGCTCTGCAGAAGCTGGAGATCCCGGCTGGCGTAGACATCGTCATGGAACTCAAGTAAGACTTGATTCAGAACCCTGCGGCGGAAACGCCGTGGACGGCAGGGAAATGCCGTCGGTCATGTTGACAAAGGTCAACCAATAACCAACAGGAGGAAATGAAAATGCAGAAGGCAATTATCGGCAAGAAGATCGGTATGACACAGATCTTCGACG
>JBJFHO010000267.1:0-5387 GCA_051893675.1 Ruminococcus sp.
TCAGATTCAAGGAATTAAACGTGCCGGAGCATTTATAATAAGCGATACTCTATGTCTCCCGCCTGGAAAAACACGCCATTGAAAAGCTGCGTGAGAAATATCATACGCCGTAAATTCTCCTGCCGATCTCTTTCACCCAGCCTTTCCCTGCGAATTTTCAAATTTTTTTGTAATAGTACTTGCCACGGCTCAAAAAAAATGATATAATAAGAACGAAGGAATGTTGTTCATTGCGGTTCTCCATCCGGTTTTCCGGGTATCACCGAGACTGCACATCGGTCGGAAGAACGGTCTTCCCGACGTTGGATGTATTTCTGAACAGCGTGATATCTCAGCCGGAGATAGAATGTCCCTGCTTTCCGAAAGCAGCTCCGGCAAGGAAAGGAAAGGTCTGTACACCGCACAACAGTGTACAGACGGGTCTTGGTTCATGAATTCAAACACTTTAAATATCTGGTGGAGACGGATCGTTTCACTGCTGGGCGCAGGTTACTGTGCCCTGATGTGCTGGTTTTCCTACCTGGCAGTGTTCTATGAAGTCTCCATCCCCAATAAAACCACATTCTGTGTTGCCTTGTGCGCCGTTTCATTTGTATCACTTGCGGCAATGCTATACAGTCGGTTCCAGATTCTGACACGACTAGTAGGACTTGTCCTGCTGCCTGCCATACTGCCTCTGGTATTGCTATGCTTCGGCGAATGGGAACTGATCCTTCCCATTGCTGTAACGGCGCTCATCATCTTTTTCCTGTCCGGTGCCGGCGAAACCACAAAAACGGTTTTCGGTGTCATCTATCTGCTGCTCTATGTGCTGGGATCTCTGGCATACTTTATGATGATCTCATTCTTTACCCCCACGACTCAGCAGACCATACTGGAATCGGGTACTTCCCCCTCCGGAGCATATCGTTATGAGATCATCCGGACCGACGACAGCTCCGGCGGCAATATTGCTGTGCATGTAGAACCGAATGATCGTGATATTGATCTGCCGTTTATTTCCTTTGTGGCTGTGGGCTATGACCGCACTGTATACCTGGAGCGTCCTATTCCCAGTGAAGAAGTACATGCAGAGTGGACGACAGTCTCACGTACAGAAATCACAGCACAGCTTCTGGAAATTTCAGAAGATATTACACTGGAGCTGAGCGAATCCCAGAAAGCCATAGCCGGAATTGCTCCGGATACGGAAACAGTTTATTTAAGAGATCTTTCCGATGCACAGCTGGCACAGCTGGGCGTTCCAGTAGAAAATGACGTACTGACCTGTCAAGACTCCGTCTGCTTCCGCACTTATATTGCAGTTCTGGAAGACTATTTTGCAAAGGAAGGACGCCAGATCACTTTGCTGTAACCCCCGTTTATCCCCGAATGAAATGTGCACTGCATCTATAATGCCTATTATAATAGTACAGTGCACTTTTCGATATATTATTTTACTTCTATTTTCAGGAGGACATTATCATGAGCGAATTTTTCAAAAATATCCCGACGATCACCTACGAGGGAAAGGACTCCAAAAATCCGCTGGCATTCAAATTCTATAATCCGGACGAAATGATTGCCGGAAAGACCATGCGTGAGCAGCTGAAGTTTGCACTGTCCTGGTGGCACACCATGGGCGGCGACGGCACGGACATGTTCGGCTGCGGTACCACCGACAAGAGCTGGGGCTGTGCTGATCCCACTGAGCGTGCCAAGGCAAAGGTTTACGCTGCATTTGAGATCATGGACAAGCTGGGTATTGACTACTACTGTTTCCACGACAGAGACCTGTCACCCGAGTATGGTTCTCTGAGCGAAACCAACGAAAAGCTGGCTGAGATCGTAGACCTGTGCAAGGAGATGCAGGACAAGACCGGCAAGAAGCTGCTGTGGGGCACTGCAAAGTGCTTCGATCATCCGAGATTCATGCACGGTGCAGGTACATCTCCCAGTGCTGATGTATTTGCTTATGCAGCTGCACAGATCAAGAGTGCCATTGACGCTACTGTAAAGCTGGGCGGTCAGGGCTATGTATTCTGGGGCGGCCGTGAGGGCTATGAAACCCTGCTGAACACCGATATGGGACTGGAACTGGACAACATGGCTCGTCTGATGCACCTGGCAGTGGACTATGCAAGAAGCATCGGCTTCACCGGCGACTTCTATGTAGAGCCTAAGCCCAAGGAACCCACCAAGCACCAGTATGACTTTGACTCCTCTACTGTTATCGGTTTCCTGAACAAGTATGGTTTGGAGAAGGATTTCAAGCTGAATATCGAAGCAAACCACGCAACACTGGCACAGCATACCTTCCAGCACGAGCTGCGTGTTGCAAGAACCAACGGCATGTTCGGTTCCATCGACGCAAACCAGGGCGATCCCCTGCTGGGCTGGGATACTGACCAGTTCCCGACCAATGTCTATGACGCTGCACTTTGCATGTATGAAGTACTGAAGGCAGGCGGCTTCACCAACGGTGGTTTGAACTTTGACGCCAAGGCAAGACGCGGTTCCTTCGAGCTGGAGGACATCTTCCACAGCTACATTGCTGGTATGGATGCATTTGCACTGGGTCTGCGCATTGCAGATAAGATAATCACCGACGGCAGAATCGACAAGTTCACCGAGGATCGTTATGCAAGCTGGAAGACCGGTATCGGTGCTGACATCATCGCAGGTAAGGCTACTATGGCTGATCTGGAAAAGTATGCACTGGAAAAGGGCGAAGTTACCGCTTCTCTCACCAGCGGCCGTCAGGAACTGCTGGAATCCATCATGAACGAGATCATGTTCAGCCTCTAAGATTCATTTATAAATAAAAAATAACGGAGCGCATGGACATGTCTGCACATGTTCGGCGCTCCGTTTTGGTAGAATAGGAGAGATCAGATTGGCAAAAGAAAAAGTGGAAAAGACAAACGCCATGCGCATTCTGGACAAAGCGAAAGTGCCCTATGTCCACCGCTGCTGGGAACAGGCTACAGGACAGCATACAGGCGTAGAACTTGCCGCCGCTCTGGGACAAGACCCGGCGCAGGTATTCAAGACTCTGGTCACAGTGGGAAAATCCGGAGAGCATTATGTGTTCCTGGTTCCAGTTGCAGAGGAACTGGATCTGAAAAAGGCTGCTGCTGCAGTGGACGAAAAGGCAGTTTCCATGTGCAAATCCAAGGAATTGCTGCCCCTGACAGGATATATCCACGGCGGCTGTTCTCCCGTGGGCATGAAAAAGCTGTTCCGCACAACCATCCATCAGACGGCAGCAGATTTCCCCACGATTCTGTGCAGCGCCGGAAAAATCGGACATCAGCTGGAGCTTTCGCTGGAGGGATTGGAAAAGGTCGTACCATTTCAGTTGGCGGATATTATTGTGCATTAAAATGAAAACAAAAAGAGATAACTTGAAATGATATTTGATTGCATTTTCTGGAAACCTATCTGAGAAGAACCTGTCTATATGACGACAATGCTGAGAGGAGCAATGCTATTGGCTGTAACTACAATTTTTGAGCATAATTTTTTACTATCAGCTGAAAATGATATAATTCAGCACGGAAAAACAGAAAAGAAATGTCCTCGTTGCGGTAATGAAATCATCATAGAGGATAAGGGAACTTCCTATTCCGTAAAATGCAAAACCCCGAATTGTATTAGCGCCAATTTCAGAGGGATTTAAAAGCATCGGGTATACGCCCAAATTAGCAGCGTGCCGTTTCTTCCACTCTTGTAGATTAAGTACTACCCGACTGCAATAAAATCACGGCTATCTTTAAAGCGGCAAAACCGATGCTCGGATAACCGGCTGCTCCTCTTTTTCCCGCAGCAGCCAGAACACCAGCCCGTACAGCACCAGTGCGATTCCCAGAAACAGTACCATACCCGACACACTGTCCCTGAGTGTCGGACAGAACACGCCCGGCAGAGATGCCATTGCAAAAGAAAATCCAGCGGCAAACAGCGGTTTCCCCACAAGCTTTCCAAAGCGGAACCGCAGGTTTGCCGTTTTTACTGCCATGCGCAGCCGATTGCAGTTGCCGAACACATTGCTGGTGTAATAGGACGCCACAATGCCATAAAATCCGAACAGCGGAATACAAATGAGCACCACGCAAATGCGGATGACATATTCCGCCAGATAATTCAGGGAGGAAAAATTCTGCTTGCCCATGCCCTTGATGAGCGCTTCCAGTACAATCTCCAGATAGATAAAGGGCACTACCGGCGCCAGAATCCGGATCATACGCCCAGAAAGCGTGCCGCCGTCCATCCAATAGCCGATAACACCGCCGAATTTCAGGAGAATCGCCGCAATTAAAATGGCAAAGATCAGCGTCATTTCAATGACACGTTCTGTCAGCTGGCACACTCGTTCTCGATTTCCGGCAGCATTGGCACGTGCCACTTCCGGGATCAGGATACCCGACAGGGCACACAAAATCGTCGATGGAAAGAACAGCACGGGAATGACAATACCCTCAAAGGTGCCGAACTGCTGCAATGCCCGGCTGGTACTATCCCCGAACTGCCGCAGTGTCATGGGAATCAATGCGTCATTCGCTGTACTGAGTCCGGAGGTCAGGCATCCCCCGAATGCCACTGGTACGGCAAGCCGCACATATCGCCAGAAGCTGACGCTGCATTTTCCGGTGCCGTGTTCCCTACGGCGGATATACAGGACAGACAATGTCACTGCCGTGAAAATTGTCCCAGCTGCCATGCTGTATACCAGATACGTGCAGACCTGTTCCGGCTTTGTCGTACCGCTCCAGAAGAGTAACGTCACCAATAGCCCGGCACGCAGAAGAAATTCCATGACATCACAGAATGCCGTCACCGTTACCCGGCACACCGCATTGAAATACCCTTTCAGACAGGCACTGATACTCCCCAAAGGTAATAGCGCTGCCATCATCCGCACGGAATTCGCCATAGCTTCACTTTGCAGAAACTGAAGGCTCAGGGGCTGTGCAAACCAGAATATTCCCGTGACCACCGGCAGCGACAACATCATACAAAAAGAAATGGCATAGCGCAAGATCTTTCCCGGACAGCCTTCCTTATACCCCAATTCTTCGGACACAAAGCGGCTGGCACAGAGCATGGCATTTCCGCCGGCAACCATAGCTGCCAGATTGAAAAAAGAACCGGCAAGGGCAAGCGTCCCCACCGTTGCCGCACCTACACGCCGTGTCATCCAGGCGTTGAACAGAAGCGACAGACATTCCAGAAAAAATTGAATTACTGTCATTTGAATCGTATCCCGGACAACACTGCGCTTGCGCATGACAATTCCCCCTTCGCGGCTTTCCGCACAATTCAGCTTATGCCAAGCTTCGGGGAAACATGCCTAGTATTCTGTAACATCTAAAAATGTATCCTACCCGCTTTCAAAAAGGTTGCTC